>JBKPMZ010000076.1:0-9339 GCA_046732415.1 Vulcanimicrobiota bacterium | reverse complement strand
GCGTCGCAATGAGCGTATGACCCAACGCGACGTAGCGCCGCATGACCGGAATGGATTCTTCCTTTTCTTCATCGGCGATCGACACCAGGATGCGTCCGCCCTCGTTCGGTAAACGCACGCCTGCCGCGACGAAGCCTTTGCGCAGCGCACCTGCGAACGTGTCGTCGATACCGAGCACTTCGCCGGTCGATTTCATCTCCGGTCCGAGAATCGTTTCGACGCCGCGCATTTTCGCGAACGAAAACACGGGAATCTTCACGACGGTGAACGGCGCGCGCGGGGAAAGCCCCGTACCGTACGGCATGTCGCGAAGTTTTTCGCCCAATGCGATGCGCGTTGCGGCGGCCACCAAATTCACGCCGGTCGCCTTCTGAATGATCGGCACGGTGCGGCTGGCTCGGGGGTTCGCCTCGATGATGTAGAGCTGTTCGTTGTGAATGACGAACTGAATGTTGATGAGACCGCGAATGTTCAGTTCGCGCGCGATCGCCGTGGTCACGTCGACGATGCGTTGTTCCATCTCGGCTGAGATCGTTTGCGTGGGATAGACGCTGATCGAGTCGCCCGAATGAATACCGGCACGCTCGATGTGTTCGAAGATGCCCGGAATCAGGATATCGTCGCCGTCGAACGCCGCGTCGACTTCGGCCTCCAGGCCGCGCAAGTACTTGTCGACGAGCAGCGGCGCATCCGCGAGAATCGGCGGCGCCGACTCCGCGTATGAAGCGAGTTGCCCTTCGTTGTACACGACTTCCATTCCGCGGCCCCCGAGCACGTACGACGGACGGACGAGCACCGGAAAACCGAGTTCACGCGCAATCGCACGCGCTTCGCGGAACGAGCGCGCGGCTTCGCCTTCGGGTCGCGCGACACCAAGCCGCCGCAGTGCCGCATCGAATTTCTCGCGGTCTTCCGCCATGTCCAGGCTGCGGCGATCGCTGCCGATAATGCGCACGCCGCGCGCAGCGAGTTTGTCGGCGAGATTGATTGCTGTCTGTCCGCCGAAGGCAAGCATTACGCCGCGCGCGTTCGTCGAGCGGTATGCCGCTTCGACTTCATCCGCACCCGGCGGCTCGAACACGAGCACGTCGGAGATGTCGAAATCCGTCGACACGGTTTCCGGATTATTGTTGATGACGACCGGCGAACAGCCGGCCTCGCGCAGCGCCCATGCCGCGTGAACGCACGAGTAGTCGAATTCGATGCCTTGGCCGATGCGTATCGGCCCGCTGCCGACCACGACGACCGCTTCGTGCGGCGGCATGCGCATCTCGTCGCTCTCGCCGTGCGAAATGTAGTAGTACGGCGATTTCGCCGGAAACTCGGCGGCCGCGGTATCGACCATGCGAAACACGGCTTTCGTGTCATGCTGAGGTATCGAAGCATCAGGATGACAGACCGTTTCGCGCTCCACGATCTCTTTGATTTCGTGCAGCCAAAATTTGTCGATCGACGAGAGTTCGATGATGCGCTCGATGCTCGTGCCGCGCCGCATCGCTTCGGCAACCGCGAACAGCCGCTCGTGCGTCGGGTGCGCGATCACGTTTTCGAGTTCCGCGTCGCTCCATTCGGCCAGTGCCGTACCGGTCAGCGTTTCGCGCTTGAGGTCCAAGCCGCGCACGGCTTTCATCAGCGTCTCTTGGAACGTACGGCCGATACCCATCGCCTCGCCGGTCGACTTCATCTGCGTTCCGAGCGACGTATCGGCGAGCGGGAATTTGTCGAACGGCCAGCGCGGAATCTTTACGACGACGTAGTCGAGCGTCGGTTCGTACGCGGCTTTGGTCACGCCCGTAACGGGATTCGGTATTTCGTCGAGCGTCTGCCCGAGCGCGATGCGCGTGCTGATCTTCGCAATCGGATACCCCGTCGCTTTGCTCGCGAGCGCCGAACTGCGCGAAACGCGCGGATTCACCTCGATGATGCAGTACTCGCTGCGCTCCGGATGCAGCGCGAACTGAATGTTGCAGCCGCCTTGCACGTTGAGCGCGCGAATCACGTTCAGGCTCGACGTGCGCAGCATCTGGTATTCCAAATCGGAGAGCGTTTGCGACGGCGCGACGACGATGGAGTCCCCCGTGTGCACGCCGACCGGATCGATGTTCTCCATGTTGCAGACGATGATGCAGTTATTCGCACCGTCGCGCAGAACTTCGTACTCGATCTCTTTCCAGCCCAGCAGCGAGATCTCGAGCAGCACTTGATGGATCAGGCTCGCGGAAAGCCCGCTTTCCAGCGTCTCTATGAGTTCGCGCTCGTTATAGACGATGCCGCCGCCCGTCCCGCCGAGTGTGTACGCGGGCCGTACTACCAGCGGGTAGCCGTGCTCGTGCGCAAACGCAAGACCTTCGTCGATTTTCGTGACGATTGCGCTTTGCGCCACCGGCTCGCCGATTTCGATCATCTTGGCCTTGAAGCGTTCGCGGTCTTCGGCAAGTTTGATCGTATCGACCGGCGTCCCAAGCAGCTCGACGCCGTAACGATCGAGCACGCCGGCTTCACTCAGTTCGACGGCAAGATTCAGTCCGGTCTGCCCGCCCAGCGTCGGCAAGAGTGCGTCGGGACGTTCGCGCTCGATGATGCCTTCCAGGGACGGCACGGTCAGCGGTTCCAAATACACCGCGTCCGCGATCTCGGGGTCGGTCATGATCGTTGCCGGGTTGGAGTTGACGAGGACGACGCGGTGGCCTTCCTCGCGCAATGCGCGGCACGCTTGAACGCCGGCATAATCGAATTCGGCAGCCTGGCCGATGATGATGGGGCCGGAGCCGATTACCAGGACGCTCTTTTGGGGCATGCTGAGAAGCCCACATTAGGCGCCCTATCGCGCGGTTACTGCAGGAGCGCCCTCCGGTACCTCGAGTTGCTCGCGGTACCAGGCGACCGTGCGGCGCAGTCCTTCTTCGAATGCCACGAGCGGCCGGTAGCCGAAAGCCTCGCGCGCCGCCGTAATGTCCGCGAGCGAGTGCTTCACATCACCCACTCGCTCGGAGTCGCAGTCCGCCTCGCCGGTAAATCCGGTGATGCCTTTGAGCAGTTCGAAAACCTCGCGCAGCGTGAACCGCACGCCCGTCGCGATGTTGAACGTGCGACCGGCGATCGCGCTCGCGCCGGCGCCTGCTGCAAGCAAATTTGCCTGCACCACGTTGTCGACGTACGTGAAATCGCGGCTCTGCGAGCCGTCGCCGTAAATCGTCGGCGCACGTCCGTCCAGCATGCACGTAATGAATTTCGAGAGCACGCCCGAGTATTGACTAGTCGCGTCCTGACGCGGACCGAAGACGTTGAAGTACCGCAGCGCCGTCGTCTCCAAACCGTACACGCGATTGAACGCGGCGGTATACATTTCGCCGCACAATTTTTGCACCGCGTACGGCGAGATCGGCGTGGGTTTCATGTCTTCGCGTTTTGGCAGCGTCGGGGCGTCGCCGTACGCCGACGACGACGCCGCATACACAACGCGCCCTACGCGGGCATCGCGCGCGGCGAGCAGCAAACTGAGCGTGCCGTCGACGTTCGCGCGATGACTCGTAACCGGATCGGCGACGGACTTCGGAACCGACGGAATCGCCGCTTCGTGAAAAATGCAATCGACGCCGCGGCAGATTTCCACGACGCGATCGTATTCGTTGATATCGACGTCGTGGAAGTCGATCTCGCCAAGCAGCCCGTCGAGATTCTCGCGCTTTCCCGTTTTGAAATTATCGATCGCGCGTACGCGTTCGCCGCGCTCGAGCAGCGCGCGGACCAGGGCCGAACCGATGAAGCCGGCCGCGCCGGTGACGAGATACGTGGTCATACCTGCTGGGAATCGTACCGGCCGCGCGCCGCGAGGGCGAGAGGCAACTATCCACGTCCGGTGGGGCCTGTTGGTCCTTCGAGCGGCGGTCTATGGTTGCAGGCGGCGCAGCGACCACACCCCGGACTCGCGCACGAACTCCAAGCGGTCGTGCATGCGGTTGGGGCGCCCCTGCCAAAACTCGAAACGCTCGGGAACGATCGTGTATCCGCCCCATGAATGCGGGCGCGGAACGTCTTCGCCTTCAAAGCGCTCTTCGTAATCGCGCATGCGCTGATCGAGCAGATCGCGGTTCTCGACCGGTTCGCTTTGCTCCGAAGCCCATGCACCCAGTTGATGCCCGCGCGGCCGGCTCGCGAAGTATGCGTCCGATTCGTCCTCGGAGAGTTGATGCACCATGCCTTCGACGCGCGCTTGCCGCTCGAGCTGCGGCCAATAAAAAAGCGCGGCAGCGCGCGGGTTTTCTTGCAACTCTCGCCCTTTGCGGCTGAAGTAACTCGTGTAAAACACCAGCCCGTGCGCGTCGAGACGCCGCAGCAGCACCATGCGCGCCGACGGTTGACCGTGCGACACAGTGGCGACGCACATCGCGTTGGGTTCCGCAACGTCCGCCGCCGCTGCCTCGTCAAGCCAGCGCCGCAACTGCTCCACGGGATCGGCGCAAACGCTTTCCTCGTGCAGTTCGGTGCGCTCGTATGTTTTGCGCATGTGCGCGAGATCGAGTTCGTGCATTTATAACGGCGCTCCGGCCGAGCCTCCGCGCCCCCCATCGAAGATGGGGCCCCCATTTGGTCCGGTAGGCGGAATAGAAAACCCGCGGTTACGACCGCGGCTTTTCATTGTTGCAAATTCAGAAGCAAGCATTTACGGATATCTCCCAAGTGCCAGGCCGGCGAGAAACGTTATCGCCATCAGCGCGCCGCCCGCAAGCGCCGCGGGAAGCGATACGTCCACATTCGCTCGCCGCATCGACGTGCTTCTGCCAAGGCGCGCGAGCGCCTCGCGCAGTTGCGCCGCGTCGTCCGCACGGCTGTACGCGCCGCCCGTTGCGGCCGCATATGCGCGCAGCGCTTGCTCGTCGATGCCGGCGGTTTGAAGCGTACCGGGAATGAGCGCGCCGCTATTCGTACCGATGCCGATCGTATATAGCGGGATGTGCGCGGCGCCCAGACTCTGCGCCGCTTGCATCGGATCCGTTCCCGCGTTGTTCTCGCCGTCCGTGACGAGCACCACGGCGCGCGCGCCGGTCGCGGGAAGGATGCGATGCGCCAAGGCGAGTGCGTCACCGATTGCCGTTGCGCCGTTGGGCGGCGGAATGGCGTCCAGCGCTTGTTGCACTTGATCGCGATCGCGCGTCGGCTGCGTGAGCACTTCCGCGCCCGTGGAAAACGAAATGATCCCGATCGCGGTTTGCGACGGCGCCTGCGCGATGAACGCCTTCATTGCCGCAAGCGCAGCCTGCGCGCGGGTGGGCGCAACATCGGCCGCGGTCATCGAACCGGACGTGTCGACGCACAACACCACGCTTCCGCCGAGCGAGGGAACCATCGCGCGAACGTGCGGCCCCGAGATCGCGAACACCAGCAGCGCTACTGCGGCGATCCAGAACGCCATCAGCGCGCGCCGCGGCCATTTCGGCGGCGAAACCGCAGCGATTAAAAAGGGCAGGTGCGAATACGCGAGCGTCTGCTGCGCGCGTCGCCGTTCGAAGAGGCGATAGAGCAGCGCGAAGATCGCGGCGCACGCGACCGCGACGGCAATGTAGCCGGGATGGGCGAAACTCATGCCAGGCCGAACGCGCGATGCAGCGACACGCCTCCGTCTGCTTCATCCAGCGCGCCCGCGCGCCAATTCGCTGCAGCAAACCGTTTGAAGAGTGTCTGCTCACGCTGCCGTACGGCCTCCCCATACCGTTCGCGCTCGCGTTTGCCGATGAACAGCCGTTCCACGCTGCCGTCCTCCGCATCCCGCACGTTGACGAATCCGCCGAGCGGCAGTCCATCGTGCCAGGGGTCGCGTGTGAGGAGCGCGGTGCAGTCGAATTTCCAGCCCAGCAAGAACAGCCGCTCGTCATCCGCGGGCAGATCCCAAAAGTCGCTGACGACCAGAAGCGCGGCGCCGCGCGGCAGCACGGCGGCCGCAACGTCCAACGCGCGATTGAGTTCGAACGGACGATCGACCTCGAGATGCACGATGAGATCGCTCCCGTCCGTGCACGCATGCCACGCGTCCGCCGCTTCGCGGGCGCTCTCGAGCAACGACCGCGTGCGGCCGGCTCGCATCGAATCGGAATCGTCGATCAGCGCCGCCAGCGTGAGCGCGACGTCCTCCAGCACAACGCGCGTCTGCAACTGCGCCGTCCGTGCCGTGGCGGCCCAGTCGATGCGCCGCACGTCATCGCCCGGCACGTATTCGCGCAGTTCCACGAACTCATAGCCGTCACCGCGATAGATCGTCGGCGAGCCGGCGCCCGAACGTCGCGGCCGCCGCTTGCCGCGCAGTAGCGCTTCACGCAGCGGCTTCACGGCGCGCGCACGGCTCCGATCGTGCCTCGCAGCAGTTCCTCGGGATCTTTACGGTCGACCGCTATGCGATGCGTGTATCCGATGCGGTGGCGCAGCACCAGCGGTGCAATGATCCGCACGTCATCCGGCAATACGAAGTCGCGACCCGCAAGCAATGCACGCGCGCGTGAGACAAACGCGAGGGCAAGCGTCGCGCGCGGACTCGCGCCGTGTTCCACATACGGTGTAGGCTTGCGCGTTTCCATTACGAGGTCGACGATGTAGCGCTTGATCTTCTCTTCCAAATGTACCGCACGCGCCTGCTCGCGCCATGTCAGCACGTCGGCGAGCCTCGCGACGTTGCGCACCGGCTGCGTCTGCGAGACGGCAAAGCGGTCCAGAATCGCGTGTTCTTCCTGCGGCGAGGGCAGATCTACACGAACCTTGAGCAAGAAGCGGTCGAGCTGCGCGAACGGCAGCGCGTACGTCCCGTCGGCGTCGAGCGGATTCATCGTCGCGAGCACGATGAACGGATCGGGCAGCGCGTGCGTTTCCGGGCCAATCGTGACTTGACGTTCTTGCATCGCCTCCAGCAGCGCGGATTGGACTTTCGCGGGGGCCCGGTTGATTTCGTCCGCGAGCACGACGTTTGCGAAGATGGGACCGAGCACAGTCGTAAAGGTTGTTTCGCGCTGATCGAACACGCGCGTGCCGACGATGTCTGCGGGAAGCAGATCGGGCGTGAACTGCACGCGTTTGAATTCCGCCTGCAGCGCTGCCGCCAAACAGCGGCACGCCAACGTCTTTGCGAGGCCCGGCGGTCCCTCGAGCAACACGTGTCCGTCCGCAATGAGTGCTAAAACCAGCGACTCGACGACTTCGCTTTGTCCGACGATCGTTTGCGCGAGCGCGTCTATCACAACTGCGGGTTGCACAGCACCTCCTCAATGGCATCGTCCAGCCGGGCCTGTTCGATGAACGTCGCGCGCTCGACCGTCATCAGCAAGCGCCGCAAATTTTCCCCGCGCGCGACGGGACGCGCGAGCACGTCGCTCAACGTTTCGCCCGAACTCGCTCCCGCGGCGTGCCACAGCGCCGCACGCAACTGGATGACCGACGCGCGATCGCGCCTTTCGCGAAGAGCGCGCAGCGCATCGCCGATCTCATCGCGCGGCGGCTGCGGGGACGTTTGGGGCGGCTGCGGCGCAACCATTGGCGCCGGCGGCGCAGCCGGCACTGTACGGCGCCGGAAGATCGCCCACAGCACGAAGAGTGCGGCCGCAATCAGCACGATGTAGATCGCGACGAGCACCAGCATGCGCAAGATGCCCCACACGCTCGAAATCGGGCCGCCTCCCACCGGCAGGCGCAGCGAGTTGGAGATAAACCGTTTGGGTTTGCCGTCGCGCGCGTCGATAGCGTCCAAATACGCTGGACTCACCGTGAGCATGCCGCGCGTATGGGCGACGAGCGTGAGCGTTTCGCGGTACGTCGTTCCACCGCTCCCATGGACTATCTGCTGCACGTCGCCGAGTTCTTCCGCGCCGAAGAACGTCGGCAAGAACACGTTGCTGAGCTGCGAGACGTTTTCCGCCACGCGAATGGTGAGCGTAACGTGAAACGGCTGTTCGAGTTGCGGCGCCGAAGTATCGCTGGAAAGCGTAAAACTGCGCACGTGCAAGCGCTGATACTGCTGCGCAGGCGCACCGGCGCACAGCAGCAGCCAGAATGCGGCGAGCGCTACACCAAATCGTGCAGCCATTGCGCGAAGAGGCGCCGGGCGTCGAACGGCCCCGGCGAAGCCTCGGGATGGAACTGCACCGCCGCAATCGGCAGATCGCGATGGCGGAAACCCTCGTTCGTGCCGTCGTTCAAATTCACCATCGTCTGTTCGAGCGAAGCGGGCAGCGACTTGGCATCGACGGCGTAGCCGTGATTGTGCGCGGTGACGATCACTTCGCCGTGCTCCATGTCCTTGACCGGTTGATTGCCGCCGCGGTGCCCGTACGGGAGTTTAAACGTACGCGCACCACACGCAAGCGCCAAAAGTTGATGGCCCAGACATACGCCGTACATCGGCCGCTTGCCGAGCATTGAACGCAGCGTTTCAATCGTTTGCGGCAAATCCGTCGGATCGCCGGGACCGGGCGAGATGAACACGGCCTCGGGCTCATGCCGCAGAATCTCTTCTTCGCTCGCGTTGTACGGAAGCACCGTCACATTTGCGCCAAGCGCCGTCAATTCGCGAATGATCGCTTTCTTCACGCCGCAGTCGAGCAATACCACGCGCGGTCCGTTCGGATTGCCTTCGACGTGCTCGACCGCGGTGGCAACGCTGGGCACCAGTTCCTTCGTCGTCGCACTGCGCACGAACTCGGTCAAACGCGCTTCTGCACTCGCAAGCGCTTCATCGCCGACGGCCAGCGCAGCCCAGATGGTGCCGTGCTCGCGCAGCGTAATCGTGATCGAACGCGTGTCTGCGTCGGTCATGGTCGGCACGTGTTGCTCGTTCAGCCACGACGGCAGGTCCGTTCGCGCCGCATGATGCGAGGGATGGTGCGAAATGCGCTTCATGACCGCACCGGCCACGCACGCGCGCGGATATTGCGCCACCTCGCCGGAGATGCCGTAGTTGCCGATCATCGGATAGGTGAACGTGAGAATCTGCCCGGCGTACGACGGATCGGTGAGCGCTTCTTCGTACCCGGTCATGCCCGTGTAGAACACCGCTTCGCCGAGCGCCAAACCTGCGAATTCCAGTCCGTTGCCGTCGAATCGCGTGCCGTCGGCAAGAAATAGCGCTGCTTTATTCATGGATGGACACGTTTGCCTCCGACGATTGTGGCGATGGCTCGGCGCGGAAGAGTCATTCCCGCAAACGGCGTGGATTTGCCTTTGGACACGAACGCCGCCGGATCTACGCTCCACGGGCGATCCGCGAAAATCGTTACGTCCGCGGGCGAGCCGGGCGCGAGCGTACCGCCCGCAACGCCCAAAATCCGCGCGGGATTGGTGGAAAGCAGTTCCACGAAGCGC
>JBKPMZ010000075.1:0-15966 GCA_046732415.1 Vulcanimicrobiota bacterium | reverse complement strand
GTCTTTCGCCGCTCTATCAAGGCGCAATCGGCTTTCTTTGGTACCTCACCAGTTCCGTGGTGCAGCCGCTATTCGGTGCCTATTCCGATCGCCATGGCCGTTGGTGGTTTCTTCCAGCGTCCGTGGGCGTGACGGCGATCGCCGTTGCGCTGATCGGTTTCTCGCCGGGCGTCGAGGCGCTCGCGTTTCTCGTCGTCGCGGGCGGCCTGGGTTCGGCGGTGATGCATCCGGAGGCGGGCAAGTACGCCGCGCTGCTGAGCGGCAACAAAAAGTCCGGCGGCATTTCGATTTTCCAGATCGGCGGCGCGATCGGCTATGCGTTCGGTCCGGTCGTCATCGCGCATCTGCTGCAGACATACGGTGCGTCAGGATCCGTGCTGATGATTGCACCGGGTCTTGCGGCAGTCGCGGTGCTGTTCTTCTTGATGCACGGCGTGGACGCGCACGCGCAGCGCGCGCAGGCCGAACACCGTGCGTCCATCGCGCAGTCGCCGCACGTCGATCGCACCGGCGTCGGATTACTCGTGGCGGGAACGGCGCTCAAATACTTGGTCGGCGCGTCGTTCATGACGTATTTGCCGAACCTGATCGTCGCGCGAGGCGGATCGATTGCGCAGGCCGGCGTCATCGTGACGGCGTTTCTCGCGGTCGGAGTCATCGGGCTGTATTTGGGCGGATGGCTCGGCGATCGATACGGCGCGCTGCCCATCGCGGTCGCGAGTCTTTTCGCATCGGCTCCCGCGCTCTACGGCTTTTTCGCGTTCGGCGGCATTGCAAGCGTTGCATCGCTCATGCTGGCGGGCGTCCTGCTCAACGTGCAAAGCGCGCCCAGCGTGGCCATCGTGCAGCGTATGCTTCCGCGCAATCTGGGCATGGCGCTGGGACTGATGAACGGCGTTGCCTTCGGCGCAGGATCGGCGCTGGTCACGGCCGTGGGCTTCGGCGTAGCCCGCATCGGCGCGGCCGGAGCGCTGTTCGAAGTGAGCGCGTTGCCGCTCGCGTGCGCCGCGGCGTTTTGGCTGGCCGGACGCAGACTGGGTGACGCTCGTTACGCCAGCGCGCCGAGCAGCGCGGCTGCTTCTTGACCGAGCCGTTGTTCGTACACTTTGGGATGCGTGAGATAGAATAAGATCATCACGCGCAGCGCAAACAGGTGCGCGCGCGGCATAGCAAGCGTGCGGAAACGCGCACGCGCCCGAACGGCGAGTTCGCGCGCGCGCTGCACGAATCCGTCGAACGAACCGCAGCAAGCGATCCAACTCAGTTCGCCGTGTTCGCCATCCTCACGCTGATCGATGAACGAATCGAGCAGCACGTGCAGCGCCGAGAACGCGGGAAAATACGCATCGTACGTATCGCCGATACGATCGAATGCGCTGCAAAACGCTGCATAGAGCGGCCCGTACACTTGGAATTGCGATCCGGCCGCGGCACCGAATTCGTACCACGAGAGATCGCCGAAGCGCGCGCCTTCGCGCGCGTGCCATTCCAGTAGTGCGGGCTTGCGCTGCGGTGCCGGCAGGTGCACGAAGGTCTGCGTATCCGCGTAGAGCGACGCCGCTTCGCGAAAATACGGCAGGAGCAGCTCGTAATCGCCCAAACGCGCAAGTGCGTGCCGTACGCGGCGTACGAGCGAAACCAGATAGTCGCCGTCATCGCCTGGCGGCCCCAACGCATAGTACTCGTGCAGCGGCCGTGAGGGATCCAAAGCATCCGCGAGCGCCAAGTGCAGTTGGCGGAAGGCTTTCGGCATCGTGAGCGGATGCCGATCGCAGAGGCCGTCGAGAAAGTCGTAGATCGCTTCGAGCGGCGTGACGATCTCCACGTAGTGTTCGCGCGCGCCGGTCGGCAGAAATGTTGCCAGAATGCATGCGCCGGCGACGTGATAGGCCTTCGAACGAAGCCCGAACTGTGCTTGCGCGCGCAACTCGGCGTCGGGAATGCGCTCCGCGAGGCGTTCGAGCCGTTCCAGCGATGCACGCGCGAGCGGCACGACGTTTACCAGGAACCGCCGCAGTTCGAATGCGTCGTCCACGCCGCCCCGCAGCAGAAATGCCAGCCGCCGGGGGCTGAGCAGAACGCGGTCGATCGCCCACGCGATCTCGCTGCGCAGCGGCGCTGAAGCGGTCAAATTCCGCCCACGAAGCGACCGGGATTCAATATGCGGTTGGGATCGAACTGCGCTTTGAGCGCGCGCATCTTTTCGATCGCGGGCGGATCCGCACCCCAGGAATTGAGCGAAGCCCGAATCGGCGCATCGCCGGCGGCAATCACGCTGCGCGGGCGCAGCGCGCGGATTTCGTCATCGCATCCTTCGAGTTTTTCGGCGAATGCGCGGCTGTCGCGTTCGCTCACGCGCAAGAACACATCGCCGTTCATCACGTCGACGAGTGTATCGGTAAAGAGCTCGTGCCGGTTTGCGGCGTCGCGCGATGCGGTCGCGCGCGCCAGCGCGTCGCCGGGCATACCGAGATCGCGATACGTGACGGATCGCTCGCCGACGCTCTCGATGCTCGCATCCAGAATGCGTTCGAACGACTCCCCTGCGCCGGTGTCGAGGATCGTCGTTTCCGGAACGCCCGCGCGCCCGAGAGCCGAGCGCAGATCGCGCGTGGCGCGGTCCACGAGCGTTTCGGAGCCCTCGAGCAAAATGTAAATTCGCCCGTCGATGCCGTCTTCGCCGTCGATCGCTTTGCGAAACCCTTCGATGCAAAACGCTGCGGCGGGAGTAACCGGCGACGATGCAACCTGCGCGGCGGCGCGGTCGCGCGTGCCTTCGGGGAGCTTGGCGATGAGCACGCGGCGGCGCTGCGGCAGCGGCAGCGTTTTGAAGTTCAGTTGCGTGATGATGCCGAGCGTTCCGAACGAACCGATGTAGAGTTTGCTCATGTCATAGCCGCTCACGTTTTTGACGACCATGCCGCCGGCGCTCGCCAACGTGCCGTCGGCGAGAATCACTTGCGAGCCGATGACGAGATCGCGCGCTCGCGCGTAAAAATGGCGGCGCGGTCCCAGCCAACCTGAGGCGAGCGCTCCGCCGACGGTCGCCTTGCGGCGTTGCGGAACGTCGATTGGAACGAATTGTCCGTGTTTTGCGATCTGCTCGGCGAAATCGGCGACGCGTATGCCGCTGCGCGTGGAGCACGTAAGATCGTGATATTCGTGCGTGAGCAGTTCCCTCAGCCCGTTCGTACTTATCGTCACGTCGGCGCGCGGCTGCGGCGCACCGAACGCGCGCAGCGTATTGCCGCCCTGAACGTCGATGGTACGGCGCTCGCGATTGCAGTCCGCAACCGTTTTCCGCAGATCGTCGAGGGTCATCGAACCTCGCCGCACCCGACGCCGGCGGGGAAGATCTTCTCCGGATTGAGCATGCGCCGCGGATCGAAGACCTCGCGGACGCGCGCCATCGTCGCCAAGTCTTCGGTCGAGAAGACGCGCGTGAGCGTGCCGCGCTTTTCGTAGCCGATGCCGTGTTCGCCGCTGATCGTGCCGCCCAAATCGACCGCCGCCTGCAAGATATCATTGCCCGCGTCGATGACGGCGGCAACTTCTTTGGGCTCGCTGCGATCGTACATGAGCAGCGGATGCAGATTGCCGTCGCCGGCGTGAAAAACGTTGGCGACTCTGATGCCGCGCGAATCGCATGCGGTTTCAACCGCTTCGAGCGCTTGCGGCAGTTTGGTGCGCGGTACGACGACGTCTTGAATGTAGTAATTCGGTGCGACGCGCCCCGTGGCGCCGAGCGCGCCTTTGCGCCCGGCCCACAGCGCGTCGCGTTCGGCCTGCGAGCGCGCAGCGCGCCACGACGTCGCGCCGGCGTCGAGAACGATGCGCTCGATGTCGCGTTCGTACTGCTGCAAATCATCCTCGAAACCGGCGCTTTCGACGAGAAGTACCGCCCCCGCATCGGTCGGATAGCCGGCGTGAAATGCCGCCTCGACGATCTGCAGCGCGAGACGGTCCATCATCTCGAGCGCGGTCGGGACGATTCCGGCACCGATGATTGCCGACACGCCTGCCGACGCCGTTTCAACGTCGGGAAATCCCGCGAGCCACACGCGCACCGCTTCCGGACTGCGCAGCAGCCGCACCCACGCCGAGCACACGATGCCCAGCGTGCCTTCACTGCCGACCAGAGCCCCCGTCAGATCGTAGCCGTTGTCCTCGACCGCCGTGTGCACGACCTCGCCGCTCTCGTCGACTATTTCGAGTCCAAGTACGTGATTGACGGTCGTACCGTACGAGAGGCAGTGGGGACCGCCCGCATTCGTACCGATGTTGCCGCCAATCGTGGACGTTTTCTGTGAGGACGGATCCGGTGCGTAAAACAGACCTGCGCGCGCCGTTTGTTCCGAAAGCTGCAGATTGACGAGTCCCGGCTGCACGCGCGCTCGGCGGTTGCGCGCGTCGAGTTCGAGAATGCGGTTCATGCGCGCGAACGAAAACACGATGCCGCCCTGCGCCGGCACCGCACCGCCGCAAAGACCGGTCCCGGCCCCGCGCGCCACGATCGGCTCGCCGAATTCGCGTGCTATTTTGACCGCGGCCGCAACGTCGAGCGTCGAAGCAGGGAGCACAACGGCTTTGGGCATTTGTCCTTGCGAATACGCGTCGAACGCATACACCGAGAGATCCTCGGGTTGCGTTTTGACTGCGTCGGGGCCGAGTGCGTCGGCGAGTCGCTGAACCAGCACGAAGCCTTGTTTAGAAGGAACTGTACCGCGTGCCTTTTAAGGCCTGAGCACCCGTGTTTTTCTTTAAAAAGAAGAGGAAATCGGAGCCCCGGGCGCGGCCCGCGGCTGCGAGCACGACGCAGAAGCGATCGGCGTTTCGCATGCCGGTCGAGTTCGACGTGTACTTTACGCTCGAAGGACGACGCGGCCGGCGCAGCGCCAAGGCCAACGATTTAAGCGCGGGCGGCCTGCGTCTCTCGGTCGACGAGGATTTTTTGAAAGACTCCGTGCTTCTGCTGGAGTTCAAACTGCCGGACGACTTCTTGGCCAATATGGTGGTCGAAAAAGAAGTGTACGAGCAGAGCCCGTTCGGCCTGCGTCCGGAAACCGTGAAAGTGCAGCCTCCGGGCTTTTCCCCGATGAAGATGCACGCGAAAGTCCTGGCAAGTTTCTTCAACATGGAGCACCGCAAATTCGCGTACGGTATGGCGTTCATCGACGTCGACATGCACACGCAGGAAGAATTGCAGCGCTTCATCCACTTGTGGCAGTTGAATTATCTGCGTACGCGCCGTGGCGATCTAGACTAGCGCGCGCCGGCCGAAACATCCACACCAAGAACCGCTCGAAAAATCGCCATCCAGGCGATTTTTCTGCTTCTCTGCTTTTTTGCGAAAACAAAGTTTGGAAGAAAACGTCCTGTTTTGCGCAAAAAAGTCAGAAATTC
This sequence comes from Vulcanimicrobiota bacterium, assembly GCA_046732415.1. Lineage (GTDB taxonomy): Bacteria > Vulcanimicrobiota > Vulcanimicrobiia > Vulcanimicrobiales > Vulcanimicrobiaceae > DATGJX01. Next base: position 10,563 of record JBKPMZ010000075.1, on the reverse strand, counting down.
CAGGTGTGGACGTTTCAGCCGTCGCGCTTTTTATGTGATGTCGTAACGTAGTGTCATGCTGAGGTATCGAAGCACGGCCGAGGTATCGAGGCCTTAAGGGTACAGCAAGTACTTTGCGCGGATCGCTTTAAAGCGTTGCAAAGCGGGTTCCCACTGCTGCTCGATCGCTGAAGCGCTGCGGCCGTTTTGCAAATCTTTCCATAACGTGTCCGTACCCCAGTCGATGTCTTGCTGGCGCGTGCCCAGCGGCTGCAAGACGTGCGGATCGATCTCTCGCACGGCAGTCAGTACTTCGACGGCGGTACGCACCGACGGGAACGTGCGCGGGTCGAACACGTCGAGCTCCACGCCCGCGATTTGCTTGTCCTTGAGATCGCCGAAGAACGGCGACCAATAGGCGGGACGAAAATACACGCCCGGAATGTTGCGCGCGTTCAAGATGATCGCGAGACGGTAAGCGTCCAAGCCGACTTGACCGGTATACTTGAATGGCTTGGTGGTGCCGACGCCGCCGTTCAATCCGAAACTGTCGAGCAGTCCCGTGCACGGGTAGACGACGGCGGTGCTCCATTCCGGAATGTTCGGCGAGGTCTGAACCCATTGCAGGCCGGTGTCGGGCCACAGCATGCTGCGGTCCCAGCCTTTCATCTTGACGACTCGAAGTTTCGCACCGATGCCGAATTGCGCGTTGAACATTTTTGCCAGCTCACCGACCGTCATGCCGTGGCGCATCGCGATTGGATACAATCCGATGAACGATTTGAAGCGCGGATCGAGCACCGGGCCTTCGACCAGTTTTCCGCCGATGGGGTTCGGGCGGTCCAGTACCCAAATCTCTTTGCCGTACTGCCGGGCGGCTTGCATGGCGTACGCCATCGTGGAAACGAACGTGTATGGACGCGCGCCGACGTCTTGAATGTCGAATAGCAGAACGTCCACGCCTGCGAGCATTTGCGCCGTGGGATGTTTCTGCGGACCGTACAAACTGTAGACGGGCAATGCGGTGCGCGCGTCGACGTATGACGACACGTACTGCCCGGCGGGACGATCGCCGCGCAAACCATGCTCGGGCGAGTAAATCGCCTTTAAGCAGATGTGTTTGTTCGCCTTGACCGCGTCGACGATATTGACCAGACGCGAGGTCACGCCGGTCTGATTGGTGATGATACCGACACACCGGCCGTGCAGATCGTGCCACGCGGATTGCAAAAAGACTTCGTCGCCCAGCACGACGTGCGCGCGCGGCAGCGGCCCCGCGCCGGCGGGCGCGGCGGTTCCGGCTATGACGCAGAATGCGAGAGCAAAAGCGGTCAGGAGTCGATTATACAAAGTCGGCCTTCAGCGTTTCCGGAATGATGTGCGCCGCATGCGCGCGGCTGAAAAGTTCGTTCACCGCGGCAATGCCGGTTTCCCCGACGTCCTCGCTGTACTCGTTGACGTAGAGATCGATGTGTTTGCGCATTACGTCTTCGTGCATCTCCGTCGCGTGCTCGCGCACGTATTTCATGACAGCAGCTTCGTTCGAACGCGCGAACCGCAGGCTGCGCACAATCGCGTCGTTGACTCGGGTCGCGATCCCGTCCTCGAGATCGCGCCGTACCAAAATCGCCCCGAGGGGAATCGGCATGCCGGTCTGCGATTCCCACCAGTCGCCGAGATCGATGACGTTCACCAAACCCGACTCCTGGTAGGTAAAGCGCGACTCGTGAATGATGAGGCCCGCATCCGCAGTGCCGTTCGCCACTGCTTCGACGATACGATCGAAGCGCAGCGCGAGCGTTTGCGGCCGGCGGTTCATCGCCAGGCGCAGCAGCATGAAGGCCGTCGTCATTTCGCCGGGAATCGCGATGAGCCGGTTGGTGAAATCTTCGAGCGCGGCGCCATTGCCGGGGCGGGTGATGAGCAGCGGACCGCACCCGCGGCCGAGTGCACCGCCAGCACGCAAGATGCGATAGTCTTCCATAAGCAGCGGAATGGCGCCGTAACTGACTTTGGTGAGTTCGTAGTCCGCCTTCGATGCGGAATTATTCAAATTTTCGATGTCTTCGAGTTGCACTTTCACGCGCGGCGCATCGGTCAGCAAGCCGTTCGTGAGCGCAGAAAAAATGTACGTGTCGTTTGGGCAGGGCGAATAGGCGAGCGTCAGCGTTTGGTCGGTCACGCCGGCGTCACCAGCGAAAGCAAGGCGGTCAAAATTTGCTGCACTCCTTGCGCGCCGGCAGCGAAGTCCCAGCGGCTGTTCTTGCGGTCGCACACGATATTGGATATTCCCCGCACTTCGACGGCCGGAACGCCGGCGATCTCCGCGGCGCGCAGCACGGCGAAGCCTTCCATTGTTTCAATGCCGACGCCGAATGCCGCGAGCCGCGCCGCGCTGCCGTCGGTCGCCGTTACGCGGTGGACGGTGATGCCTCGAACCGCACGGTATCCCAGTTCGACGAGGCGATCGACCAGCGTCAGGTCGGACGTTGCGCGATTGACGATCGCGGCACCGTCGGGCAGTGCGATCGGCGCACCTGTTTCAAGGTCCAACTCGAGCATTTCGTCGGCGACCACGACGCCTTCACCGATCTCCGCCATGCCTTCGAAGGCGCCGCCGATCCCGGCGCTGACGACCAGATCGTACGTGCTTTGCGCAAGTGCACGCGATACGGCTGCCGCCGCTTCGACCGGGCCCACACCCGTTACAAGCAGTTCGACGTGCGGCTGCGGGCGTAAGAACGCCAGTTCTTTGCCGACGGCGCAGGTCACCAGAATCACGCGCTTACGGTACTCCGATGAGTTTGTGCGTTTGCAGCGAGAGCCGCAGACGCCGCGGATGCGCCTTGATGAAGTCGAGCGCGAGCGCCACGTTTTTCGGCTTGTTGCCCTCAGGTTGAAGAAGCACGGCTTGGGTGTCGTTCGCCTGCGCGAGCCACTCTTCCGGAACGCGTTCGTCCACGATCAGCTTGAGTTCGTTCGCGCGCGCGATCATGCGCGCGTCGACGCGTTCCTTCGGCGAGACGCAGAGCCAGACGTCGGACGGCAATTCCGTGTAGATCGTTCCGTTCGATTCGATGTGCACCCGCAGCCCGTCGCGCCGCAATGCGTCGATTAGCGCAAGCGATTCACTTTGCGCCAGCGGCTCGCCGCCGGTGAGAATAACCATGGGGCAATCACCGCCGGCCTCACGCACGCGGGCGACGACTTGATCGACGGATGCGAAAAACTTCAGCGAGTAATCGGTGTCGCAGAAATCGCAGGACAGATTGCATCCGGCAAGGCGCACGAAAACCGCGGGCGTTCCGGTGAACGCGCCTTCACCTTGAATGCTGTAGAAGATTTCCGCGAGTTGGAGCATCAGTGCATATCCGCTTTGCGTAACACCGCGCACGAGGTCGCGGTTTCCCACAGCACCAGTTCGTCGAGTGCCGGCAGCGCAGGCTGCAGCCGCTGCCAAATCCATGCCACGATGTGCTCGCACGTCGGATTTTCGATGAGGTCGTTGAGGGAGGTGTGGTCGAGCACGTCCAGGATTTCCCGGTGTACCACGGCGCGAACCGTGTCGAAATCCTCGATCATCCCGCGGGCCGGGCCGTCGGTCCGGAGGGGTCCGCGCAGGGCCACCTCCAGCCGGTACGAGTGGCCGTGGGGCCGGGCGCACTTGCCTAGGTGGTAAGGGAGAACGTGCGCCGCCTCGAACCGGAAAAGCTTACGAATCTGCACGTCAGCCCAAGTTCGAGGTAAGCCATCCCGTGAGCCTTCGCATCAACCGCTCGCAACTCGTCGTGACCGCCGTCACGGGCGAGGCGGCGCCTCCGTTGCTCAACACCGGTTTGTACGACGTGAGCCACGAGGGCGAAGCGCTCATCGTGCCCAGCGTGGGCGGCATCAACCCGAACGTGCGCGTGGGCGACGGCGCGTTCGCCTTCATCGCGGATCACATCGAGCCGGGCGTGAGCGTGCGCAACAATGACGACAAACAAAACCTTTCGCTCAACGTGCTGGCGTGCGTGGGCAACGAAGCCGTGGTGGTGTCGGGCGACGCCAAGGGCGCGCGCGGCCGCGTGACCGGCAAGCACGGCGGCGTCGAGCACGTCATGGTGGATTTTCACCCGGACGAGATGCGCAAGATGGTACTCGGCGACAAGATTCAGATTTGGGCGTGCGGCCTGGGCCTGGTGCTCGAAGACGCGCCGCACGTCAAGGTGTTCAATGCCGATCCGGAATTACTCGAGCGTTGGGGGCCGGAGCTCTCGAGCGACGGCCGGATGCGTGTGCGCGTCGCAAAAATCGTGCCCGCGGCCGTCATGGGATCGGGCCTTGGGCGCTCCACGGTCGTGCGCGGCGATTACGACATTCAAACGTTTGACGACGCGACCGCCGAAAAATACGGCCTGCGCGACTTGCGTTTGGGCGACATCGTCGCCATCACGGATGCGGATCACTCGTACGGCCGCATCTATCGTACCGGCGCGCTCGCAGTGGGCGTGGTCGTGCACGGGCGTTCGTACGTTGCGGGGCACGGGCCCGGTGTGACGTCGCTGCTCAGCAGCGGCGAGGGGAAGATCGAACCCGTGCTCGATCCGCAGGCGAACCTCGCGGACATTCTCCGACTGCGCTGATGGACGCGGACCTGCGGCGCGCAAACGCCGTTATCGCCTCGACGCGGCGTCTGCAGGCAGCAATAAGCGCGATGCTCGGTGCACGCAGTATCGACGAACTCGATCGGACGATTCTCGACGTGTTTCCCGGTGCCATCGGATTCGAGCGCGTCGCGCTGCTCACGGCTCCGTCGCTGCACGAATCCGCGCGTCTCGTGCATTTGCTCGGATATCCCGAGTTGGATCTGCGAGGTATTTCAAAAGATTCGCCTCTTGCCGCCGGCAACGTCGTAGACAGCGTTACGACCGGTGAGGAAGAAGACGATCGATTACCGCACGGCGGCGTGCGCGGGGCATATCTGCTCGCGCCGCTGCGCGAGCACGGGAGGATCGTCAACGTGATTTATGCCGATACGCTGCGCGAGGACGTCGAACCGGCGGACGCGGCTGCCGGAGCGGCATATGCGCTCGAAATTGCTGGATTGGTGCGCGCGGCTCTTTCGCTTGCCGCCGAACGCGATCGCCTCGTCGCCGAATTGGATCGCCTCGCGCGCACCGACGCGCTCACCGGATTGCCGAACCGGCGAGTGCTCGAAGAGCGCCTCGAAGAAGAGTTGCATCGCAGCGCTCGCAGCCGCCGTTCGTTTGCGCTCGCAATCGTCGACGTCGATCATTTCAAAGCGATCAACGACACCTACGGGCATCCCGCGGGAGACGAAGCGCTGCAATCGTTTGCAGCGGCGCTTCGCGCGCAGGCGCGGCATGCCGATTTCGTCGCCCGCTTTGCAGGCGATGAGTTCGCGATGATCTTGATCGACGTCGACCCGCCCAAAGCGCGCGCGATTCTGGAACGCAAGATCGAGGCGATCCGCGCGATGCGCACCTCCGGCGGAGCAGCGCTTTCAGCGTCGGTCGGAGCGGCCTTGAGTTACCCGGTGGACAGCGCGGAGAGCATCATCGAGCGCGCCGATGCGGCGCTCTACCAAGCCAAGCAGGCCGGCCGCGGACGCGCAGTCTTCGCCTAAACACAAAAAACCAACTAGAGTAGGTACTTCGGCCCGAAAAGTACCCACGACAAAGGTCCGAGTGGTTGCGCGGTCGGATACCCCTTTCAGGGAATAAGATGAACGTGAAACATCACCCGTCCGTTGATCTCCTGCCGAAGGACTGGCAACTGCGAAAGTCCGCTCGCCTGCGCGAACGTGCGGAATCGATCATGGTATTGCTCGCGATAGCGACGTTTTGGGTGATCGTCTTCGCGCTCAATTTCTTCGTCGGTCAAGCCTCACAGCCGCTGATTCGTTAGCGGCGCCTGCGCGCCGCCGGTTTGCGGAATGCCGCTGCACTCGCCGGTCCCGGTGACATCCCCGTCGGAACGTACGTCAACACGCCGTTTGCGAACAGATCGTACGCCGGATCGACTTGATGCGGGTCCGAGGACGAGGGCGGCGCAGCCAGCAGCTTGGTGGCATCGACCACGGCGATGTAGCTGCGATCGTAGTTGAAGACGAGGCCGTACAAATCTCCGTTGCCGGGCAAATAGAACGTCGCGGCGACGTGCGGATCGAGTGCCGAATCGAACGTGTTGCCGTCGGGCGTGTCGGGAAGCGCGGGGATCCACATGTACGAGGCCGGTGTCCACGGCGCAGACGGCGCCGTGGCGGGCAGTTGCACCGCGCCGACGCAATCGGGCGATGAGTATTCGCCGCTGATGAAGGCGACGTGATTGGTGGGATCGACGGAGACGGCGTTCGTTTCGCAACCGCTGTCTTCCATGATCGAGTTCGTCGTGACGTTCGCGTCCGTGAACGTTCCCGCCGGGGGCGACGCGCCGGGAGCGGGCGTGCTGAGTACTGCTGAAGACAGTGGCACGATCGCGGTGTTCCCGCTGAACTCGTCGAGCGAGATGGCGACGTTCGTGTTGGAATCGACGGCGCCGGCATCCGGTTCGTCGAGCATGTTGCTCAGTGAAGGCGTTATCGCGTACCACGTGCCGCTCGCTACGTCGACCAAGTCTTCTTCTTCGTCGTTCGTCTCTTCTTGCGGCGACCAGATTTGATTGGTGGTGGGATTGTATCCGAAGTTTTCCGCTACGGTGAGCGGAATCGTCGCACGGACTTGGTTGCCCGTGACGGGATCGTAGAACTCGTAGCCGTTCGTGGTGGAAATCAGCACGGCTTTGTCTTGCGGGTCCCACGCGACGCCGCAGATGTAACATTCGCCGCCGCTCGAGTCAAAGAGCGCAGCTGCATCGGTCGGGATGCTTTTGACGAGCGTGGGCGTTCCGCTGGTGAGATCGACGACGTTGACGTTCGCCGGCGCGAGTGCGAACGAAACGCAATAGGCGTAGATGTTCGCCCCGTTCGGTGCGATTGCGCACGCATCGGGCTGCGGGTTGAGCGAGAGCAGTGTCGTTTGCGGTGTAGCCGACGGACTGGGGCTGGGAAGCGTACCGCCCGCAGCAATCGGCACTTGCAGCAAACCTGTTGCCGTGGGCACTTCCGCGAACGTACGCCCGCCGAGCGTAACGACGCCGACGCCGCCTCCGCCGTTCTCGATGAGTTGCGGCGTCAGCGTTGCGGAGGACACGGTGGTGATGGTTCCGCCCACGGTCGCGGAGATCGTCGCTGACGAGACCGACGTGCTGCCGTCGTACGCAAGCGTTACCGCCGTTCCCGGATCGGAGATCGTCGTCGGTGAGAGCGTCGTATGTCCCGATGCGTCGCTATTCGTGAGCGTGATCGCCGGCGAGTAGCCGCCGGGAGAAATAATCGTCGCGCCGGACGCATCCTTTGCGGTGACGGTCACCGGGATGGTCACCGCGCTGCCTGCGTACGGCATCGTGTTTGCAAGACTGATACTGACCGAATCGACCACGCCGTCGAGCGTGATCGGAACGCTGGTGGGCGTGCTGCTGATCGTTGCGCTCACCGAACCGCTCGCGAGCTTCGAACCGCCTGCGTTCGTGGATGAAAAGAGGGTTACAGCGAAGGTATCGTTGCCCACCGGTGCCGTCACGTTCACGGTGCACGTAATGGTGCCGTTCGACGCGCTGCATCCGCCCGACGATGCGGTGACGTTCGCCGTTACGGACGGCGCCGCGCCGTTCACCGCAATCGTGAGCGACTGCGCGTTCGGTGAAACGTACTTGCCGGTGCGCTGCGCGGATTGCTGCGCTGCAGGGGGGATCGAAATCGTAAAACGCGCGTCCGACTTTTGCGGGCTGACGCCCGCGTGCGGGAGCGCGGCGCTGCCGCCGCCACCGCAGGCGGCCAACGTCAGAATGCAGACACCAACGAGCGCATGTTTAGCCAACATGCCGCCCTGTATTCTAAGCGACCGAGCGCCGGCCCCGCGGCCCGGCCGTGGGCTCTACGGACCAATCGCCCCTAGAGGACGCCCGCGGGTCCCATCCCCTCCAGCCGTTTTTTGAGATCGGCGAGAAAACCGCTCGCGACGTATCCGTCGACGACGCGGTGATCGAGCGAAAGACACACGTTCATCATGTGCCGGATCGCAATCGCGTCATCGGCGGTGACGACAGGTTTTTTTACGACCGTTTCCATCGTGACGATTCCGGCCTGCCCGCCGTTGATGATCGGGGCCGACGCGTACGATCCGTTGGCGCCGTTGTTGTTGACGGTGAACGTACCGCCTTGCAGATCGTCCGCGCTGAGCTTGCTGCGGCGGGCGCGATCGATAAGGTCGGCGCTGGCGAGCGCGATGCCTTTGATGGAGAGTTTGTCGGCGTTCTTCACCACCGGAACGACGAGATTGGTCGGCAAGCCGATGGCGATGCCGACGTTGACGTCCTTCTCGACGAAGATGCCGTCTGCGGTAAACTTCGCGTTCATCAGCGGGAACACGGCCAGCGACTCAACCACCGCGCGAATAAAGAACGGCAACAGTGTGAGTTTGTAGCCGGTGTCGCGCTCGAACCGGTCTTTTTCGCGCGCACGCCACTTCCACACGTTCGTGACGTCGACTTCCACCATCGACCATGCGTGCGGTGCGGTGTGCTTGCTCTCCACCATGCGTTCGGCGATGATGCGCCGCGCGGAGTTGAGCGGAATGAGCGTGCCGGGAATCGGCTCTCCGTAGGTGCTGGTACCGCCGGGTCCCGGCGTTGCCGGAGCTTTCGGCGGAGCAGCCGGTGCGGTGGGCATGGTGGGTGCCCCGGTGGCGCCGAAGTTCGTGCCGACGCCGATCGCTTGACCGACGGCGGCCGCCGGGCCCATACGCGCGGCGGTAAGCACGTCCTGCGCGGTCACGCGTCCGTTTGCACCGCTCCCGCGCAGCGACCGGATGTCGATGTGATGTTCGCGCGCCAGTTTGCGAACCGCCGGCGATGCGCCGCGCAGTGCCGCTTCCATCGCCGCACCATTGCCCGACGGCGCCGCAGCGTGGCCGTTGCTGACGTTCGCTGCCGCCGCGACGTGCTTGACCGGCATCTCCGGCAGATTAAAGCCGGGCACGGGCTCGACGTTCGCGCTTCCCGCCATGTCAGCCGCCGACTTCGGAGGCTCGCTCGCCGAGTGCGCAACTTGCGCCGAAGGCTCAGTGCCGGCGGCATTCGTACCGGTTGCCGCGCCGACTTCGTCGATGACCGCGATCGGCGTTCCGGTTGCGACCGTCGTACCTTCCTGCACGAGAATTTCGCGAATCGTTCCGGTGACCGGTGCGGGCACTTCGGAGTTCACCTTGTCGGTCGATACTTCGACGAACGCTTCGTATTTTTCAACGCTGTCGCCGGCTTTCTTGAGCCAACGCTCGACGGTGCCTTCGGTCACCGTTTCGCCGAGCTGCGGCATCGTAATCGTGGTCGCCACTTCTTAGAACCTCACCATGTCGCGCATCGCATCGGCCATCTCGGCCGGCGAGCTCATGTACTCTTCCTCGAGCGGAAGTGCGTAGCCCATCGCGGGAACGTCCGGCGCGCACAGGCGGCGGATCGGTGCATCGAGATCGAACAGCGCTTCCTCGGCGACCATTGCGCTTATCTCAGCGCCGATGCCGCCGAATTTGTTGTCTTCGTGAATGATCAGCAATTTGCGCGTCTTGCGCACGCTCTCGAGAATCGTGCCGCGATCCATCGGGCGGATAGAGCGCAGGTCGATCACTTCCACCGACATGCCTTCTTGTTCCAGCGCGCTTGCCGCTTCAAGCGCCCAGTGCACGTACAAACCGTACGAAACGACGGTGAGTTGATTGCCCGCTTTTTTTACGTCGGCTTTGCCGATCGGAATCGTGTAGTGTCCGGTGGGCACCTCGCCTTTGATCAAACGATACGTCTTCTTGTGTTCCAGGAAGAGCACCGGATCCGGATCGTCGATGGCTGCGTTGAGCAGGCCTTTCACGTCGGCGGGAAACGCGGGCGCAACGATCTTCAGGCCGGGCACGTGATAGAACAGCGCTTCAATAGACACCGAATGCGAGAGCGCGCCGCGAACGCCGCCGCCGTACGGCGTGCGAATGACCAGCGGGCACGTGTATTCGCCGTTCGAGCGGTAACGCGTCTTCGCCGCTTCGCCGACGATCTGGTTGAACGCCGGATAGATGAAGTCCGCGAACTGGATCTCGGCGATCGGGCGCAAGCCTTCCATCGCCATGCCGACCGCGATTCCGACGATCGATGCTTCGGCGATCGGCGTGTCGATGACGCGCTGCGGGCCGAACTCTTTGATGAAGTCCTTGGTGATGAGGAACACGTTGCCCCGCGCGCCTACGTCCTCGCCGAGGATCACAGTGCGCTCGTCGTTCTTCATCGCCTCGTACAGCGTCTGGCGCACGGCCTCGACGTTGTTGAGAATTTCGGCGGTTTTTTCGGCTACTGCCACGGTTCCCAAGCCCCCTCATACAGATGTTTGTACAGATCCGAAGGCTCCGGATACGGCATCGCCTCGGCTTTGTCGGTCGCTTCGTTCGTCTCGCGAAGCACGTCTTTTCTCATCGCTTCGATTTCGCCCGCGGTCATCACGCC
>JBKPMZ010000074.1:0-6066 GCA_046732415.1 Vulcanimicrobiota bacterium | reverse complement strand
ATGTGCTGATGCAGGCCAGCGCACGCGAGCATAAAGCCGACGGCATCGTCGCAAATGCGGTTGTACTGGGAACAGTCGCAACCGACGCCGCAAAGTCGTATCTTTCTAAAGAAGATTTCGCTGCTGCTTCGCAACCGGAGGAAGTCGCGGCCGTTCTCGCGTTTTTGGCGAGTCGCACTGCGAGCGGTGTGAACGGCGCCCTCGTCGACGTGAACGCGCGAGAAGTCGATTAAACGCACGGGCGAGCCAAAGCGGGCTTAGGCTTGCAGGGTGCGCGTCCGATAATGGGAAAAAGACTCAAAACGCTTGGAAGCGAGGGTCAGTATTGGCGGTTAAAGCCGAATCGTTCGCTCCCAATTGGGAGCTCACCCAACTCCTCGATATTTTTCCGCTTCCCATCCGGCAATCGCTCGTCCGCCTTCCCAACCTCGATGCGATGATCGAGGTGGTTTTGGACTTGGGCCGTCCGCCGGAAGCGCGCTTCGAAGATGACTTTGTCTATCTTTCGGAGACGCCGGTCACTCAGGAAGACATCGCGCACGTCTGTTCGCGTCTCTCGACGTTCGGTGCGGACAACCGCGCCGGAATCGAGCAAACGCTGCATCGCATCAGCGCGATCCGCAACCGCACGGGGAAAATTGTCGGTTTGACGTGCCGCGTCGGGCGCGCGGTGTACGGAACCATCGACATTTTGCTCGATATTTTGCGTAGCGGGAAATCGATATGCTTGCTCGGCCGTCCGGGCGTGGGCAAAACGACGATGCTTCGCGAATGCGCGCGCGTGCTTTCCGAAGATCGCAAGCGCGTGGTCATCGTGGACACATCCAACGAAATCGCCGGAGATTCGGATATTCCGCATCCGGGCATCGGCACGGCGCGCCGCATGCAAGTCGCCGATCCCGCACTGCAGCATTCGGTGATGATCGAGGCGGTCGAGAATCACATGCCGCAGGTCGTCGTCATCGACGAAATCGGAACCGAAGCCGAAGCGGGCGCCGCGCGAACCATCGCGGAACGCGGCGTTGCCCTGATTGGCACCGCGCACGGGCAAACGCTCGAGAATCTGCTGATGAACCCGACGCTGTCCGATCTGGTCGGCGGCATCAGCGCCGTGACGCTCTCCGACGAGGAAGCGCGGCGCCGTGGAACGCGCAAAACCGTGCTCGAACGCAAGGCGCCGCCGACATTCGACGTGGTCGTGGAAATTCATGACCGCGATACGATGGCGATTCACAAGAACGTCGCAGAGGTGGTCGATGCACTGCTGCGCGGATATCAACCGCAGCCGGAAGTGCGCAAGCGTACCGCTTCGGGGCAAGTCACCATCGTTCAAGAAGCCGACACCGAATCGATGCCGCAGCTCGCTGCAACCGCTGCATATCACGAAGATGCCGGCGAGCGCGAGGACCGCGAAAAGCCGCTCCTCATCTTCCCGTACGGTGTTTCGCGCAACAAGATCGAACGTGCGATTCACAACTTGCGCGTCAACGCTTCCATCGCCCGCAATTGGGACGATGCGGACGTCGTGCTCACGCTCAAGACGCTCGAGCGCAAAGAGCAGCCGAAACTCAAACAGATCGCCTCGGAAAATATTCCGATATACAGCATCAAGACAAATACGACCACACAGATTCAAAGCTGCTTGAAAGACGTTTTCAATCTGCCGTCGATCGACACCGAAGAAATCGCTCTGCGAGAAGCGGAGGAAGCGGTGTACCAGGTGCTGCTCGACAGCAAAGCCATCGAACTTTCGCCGCAGACCTCGTACGTGCGGCGCATGCAGCATCAACTCGCGGAGAAATACCGGTTGCAGTCGCGGAGCACGGGCCTGGAGCCCAACCGCCGCGTACGCATCTTTAAGACTGAAGTCTCACCGTAGTCATCCTAGGGTACCGAAGGGCGCAGGGGCGGCCCGTCGCCCCGATGTATCGGACGGGCGTGTTCATTTCGTTCGAGGGCATTGAAGGCAGCGGGAAATCCACCGTCATGGCTGCGGTGGAGCGCGCGCTGCGCGCGCAAGGGCTCGAGGTCGTCGTCACGCGCGAACCCGGCGGCACGCCCGTTGGCGATGCGGCGCGCGAGATCGTCCTGCACAAGGGCGATCTCGCAATCAGTCCGCTCACGGAGTTGATGCTGATGAACGCATCTCGCGCGCAGTTGGTGCAGGATGTCATTCGGCCCGCGCTCGCCCGCGGCGCTGTCGTGCTCTGCGATCGCTACGCCGACTCTTCGGTCGCCTATCAAGGATATGGGCGAGGCCTTTCGCTCGATATGGTTCGGGCAGTGTGCGATGCCGCGACGGGCGGGCTGCAGCCCGACCTGACGCTGCTCGTGGACGTGTCGTACGAAACCTCGCGTTCGCGCCTCTCGAAGCGCAACGCCGGGCACGATCGCGTCGAACGCGAAGAGGAAGCTTTTCACCGCCGCGTTCGCGACGGTTTCTTACAGATGGCGAAAACCGACCAGCGCGTGATCCGAATCGACGGCGAGCGCACGCCTCAAGAAGTCGCGGACGCCGCCCTTGCCGCCGTATCGGCAGTATCGAATGAGCGATCTGAAGTTTGACGTCGTGGGCGCCGAAGGCCCCAAGCACTTTTTCTCGCGCCTCACCAAGCAGACCATCGCGCACGGGTACCTGTTCACCGGTTCCGGCGGCGTGGGCAAGAAGACGTTCGCGCGACGGCTGGCGCAGTCGCTGCTGTGCGAGGCGCCGCATCCGCAGGGGGTGCTCGGTTACGACGGTACGTGCGGCTCCTGCAAACTCATCGGCAAGGAAGAGACGCGCCACCCCGACTTGATGGAAAGCGTCGGTCCGCTGAAGATCGGCGAAACCGATGAAGCGCTGGGCTTTCACGAGGCGGAAGCGATAACGTCGCGCGATCTCGTGCGGCAACTCTCGCTGCAATCGTACAGCGGCGGATTTCGCGTGTTCATTCTCGGCGACGTGGACTTCGCTTCGCCTGCGGCCGCCAACGCGCTCTTGAAATTCTTCGAGGAACCGCCGGCGAACGTCGTGCTGCTCGTTACGTCGTCGACGCCGGCGAGACTGCTGTCCACGATTCGCTCGCGTCTCATCGAAATTCGTTTTCCGACGCTGTCGAGCGCGCAAGTCGAGCAGATTCTGATTGAACGCGGTGTCGACGAAAAAAACACGAAACTGGGCGCTGCGCTCTCGCAGGGTTCCGTTTCCCGCGCACTGGCGGCGCTGGCCGAAGACGAGGAACAATTACGCGCGCAAGTTGCCGGCTGGTTTTTCGAAGTCGTCGGCGGAGCGACGCCCGAAGGCGCGTGGGCCACGCGCGAAACGCTCGACGAGGGCCTGGAGATACTGAAGACGCTGCTGCGTGATTGGGTTGCGCTCGGCAGTGCTGGGCCCGATGCGCGTCTGCTTGCGCTCGACTATGGAAAAAATTTGAAAGCCTTGCGTCCAGTCGATTCGCAAACGGCACTCGCCGCGTTCGGTAAACTCACCGAGGCGCAACGCTTAGCGCGTACGAACGTTTCTCCCGCCCTCGTGGCCGACTTCGTACGCATGGCACTCACGGGCACCGCAGCCTAGTTATCGCGCGGGCGCAGCGCAGCGTGTCATGCGGGCGCAGCGCAGCGTGTCATGCTGGGGTATCGAAGCATCGCTGAGGAATCGAAGCGAATTACACCCGCCTCGATGCCTCGGCCACCCTTCGAAACCTCAGGGTGACAAGAAATGCATGCGAGCGACACGTTACCAGAAGCGGAAAGCGAGATCGGCGTATTGGCGTGCGATGATGAGCGCGATGTAGCCGAGTGCGATCGCGGCGAGTAAGACTTGCGCCGCGGCAAAGGCGGCTTCTCCGGTGTACGCGGCGATCGCGTTGAGCGCGTAATTCGTGAGTCCAACCCAAACGACGTATGAAACGATGGCAAGTATCGCCGTCGCAAGCGGATGGCGCCGCGCTGCTTGGAGCGATGCCGAGAACGCGCCGCCCGAAGGAATGCCGCCTATTGCACTTGCCGGAATCGCATAAAGGAACGCCCAAACCGCAAGCACTTGTAAAACCTGTGAAAGATATGGAATCGGCAGGATGCCGCCGACGATGCCGGCGATCCACACGAGGAAAAGAAAGCCGATGATCGTGATGATGATGTCGCCCGCGCGCCGGCGTCCTTGATCCCACGCGTTTTGAAGATTTGCGCGTTTGTGCCGCCATGCGTCGTCGGCAAAGATCACCGCCAGCGCAAATCCGTAGCCTTCAACGATGAGCGCGATGTAGACAAAGATCGAAGCCAACGCGAAACCCGTCGGCGCTGAGAACCAGTTGCCAAGATACGTTAGTCCCAAGCCGATGGCGGCCGCGATGAGCGGAAAGAGCAGAACGCCGAGGTTGCGCGCGTAGAGCGGCAACGCCTCGAAGTACAGTTTCCAATCCAATCCGCTCACCGGGCTACGCATTTTAGTGTCGTGCCTCCCAAGTCCAGTTGTGAAACATCGGGCGCATTTTCCGCCGCTTCATCGTTGCTCGTCGGTTACAACGCTACGGCGTTGCGCCCACCTCGCGCCTCGAATCGACGAAAAATCCATCCCGATCTTTCTCAACGAACTTGGCAGGCGCGACACTAGGCTCTTGCCCCCTTGAGCGCGCTTTGACACGCGCACGGTTTGCTCGGGTCGAGTTTCTCGACGATCTTGAAGATTCCGTCCTTCACTCGCGCGTTGTTCTTGTTGAACACTTCGATGACTTCGTGATGCGAGACGGGTTCGATGCCGCCGACGCCTTCCAGACCTACGTCGAAGTCGGTGATGAGCGAGATGTTGACGTAGCACATCTCCAGTTCGCGCGCCAGATACGCTTCGGGATACTGCGTCATGTTGATGACTTCCCAGCCCAGCGAAGAGAACCAGCGGGATTCCGAACGCGTGGAAAAGCGCGGACCCTGAATGACGACGACGGTGCCGTGATCGTGCGTTTCGATGCCGAGTGCGCGCAGCTGTTCGATTGCCACCGGCCGCATCGTCGGGCAATACGGATCGGCGAAACTGACGTGCGTGGTGATTGGTCCGTCGTAAAACGTGTCTTTGCGGCCCGTCGTGCGATCGACGATCTGATCTGCGACGACCATCGAGCCCGGCTTGAAGTCGGGCGTGAGCGATCCGCACGCCGTCGGTGCGATGATCTGCTTGACGCCGAGCGACTTCATCGCCCAGAGATTCGCGCGATAGTTGATCATGTGCGGGGGATAGCGATGGTCCTTTGCATGGCGCGGCAGAAACGCCACGCTTTTGCCGGCGATTTCGCCGAGGGCCAGTTTGTCGCTGGGTGCGCCGTAGGGCGTCTCGATTGTGACTTCACGGGCGTTCTCGATGAGCGAATAAAAGCCCGAGCCGCCAAAAACGCCGATGTCGGCGCGATGTTCTGTCTCCATAAGTGCCGCAGGATTCTGGGAAAACGGCGCTACCCCTCGAAGCACCAACCATGCTTAGACGGCTGGTGGGCGGCGTGCTGGCGGCTGCCATACTCGTGACCGGATGTTCCCGCGTCGCTGCTCCGTCGTCGGTGAACGGACGCCACGCGTTCACCGTGCCGCACGTGCTGCGCTTTGCCGACATCTCCGACCCGGACAACCTCAACGAGTACCTCTCGACGATGGACCTGGTGTACTTCCTCTCGTCGATGATCTATTCGTATCTCGTCGTTGCCGACGATCGCGGACAACTTATCGGCGATCTCGCGACGCAAGTGCCGACGCTCGCAAACGGCGGCATTTCGCGCGACGGCAAAACGTACGTCTATCATCTGCGGCACAACGTGCTGTGGCACGACGGTGCGCGCCTAACGTCCGCCGACGTGAAGTTCTCCTGGCAAGCGGTCGTCAATCGGAACAACAACACGCTGCACCGCGAAGGCTATACTGAAATAGCGTCGATCGGCACACCCGACGATTACACCGTCGTCGTGCACTTAAAGCGCCGCTATCCGCCGTTCGTTTCCAAGTTCTTTACGCCGCTGCAGGAAGGCGGCAAGCCGATTCTGCCCGCGCACATTCTGGCGAAGTATCAAAACATCAACCGCGTACCGTTCAACTCCGCCC
>JBKPMZ010000073.1:0-2487 GCA_046732415.1 Vulcanimicrobiota bacterium | reverse complement strand
CTATCGCTCTCATCAATTGATTCTTTCCCATTCGTTCGTCTTGTCGCCGGGCGGCGATGCTTAAATTGCCGGCTGTCCATCTGCGTTAGACCGAGGCGCAAATCGCAACTAATGCGAGCGGTCCTCTCGCGTTTTCGGACTCGCCGCAGCCGATAAGCGCCACGACTATCATTGCAGCCAGAGCATTCGAGCTCAACTGCCAGGAATACGCGACGGGGAGGGCCTCTTTCATTCCGAATCGACGCGGGGGCGGCAAATGGCTGCGCCCAGGCGATAACCTCTGGGCGAGCGGGCATTAGTGGGCTCTGCCGCCAGGCGCTCGAGGATCAAAGCAACATTACAGAAGCACTAGCCGCAGCCCTGCCGTTTGGCGCGGATCGCGTTCAATCGTCGGCGACGAGCAGGATATTCTCTAACTTTAAGGACTCGGGCGCCGGCGCCATGAGACGATTGAGAAACGCCAGCACTTCTTCCCGCTCGTCCTTCTCGAGCTCTCGAAAAGCTCGCGCACTCTTGGCGGCCTCGCCCCCGTGCCAGGCGATCGCCTCGTAGAACGTCTGGGCGCGCCCATCGTGCAAGTAGGGTGCGCTATCGCGCACGCCCCACAGCGGCGGCGTGCGCCACTCGCGGCGTTCCTCGGGCGAAGACTTGACAAGCAACGAGTCGACGCCTCCGTAGTAACTTCGCGAACTCAGTGATCCCGTCGCCGGATTGGCGGGCACGGGGTCTTCCAGACCTTCGCCCATGTCGTGTAGCAGCAGATCGCTATAGATGCCGGTGATGCCGGCCACTTGCCGCACGTGACAATCTGCACAGCCGATCTTCTCGAACCGCCTCTCACCCCTTGCGACCCCTTCGGCTTCGAGATCATCGATCGGGTCTGATCGTCGAGGGGCCGGCAGGCGCCCTACGAATCGAGTAAGCGATTTGCACTCCTCGTCGCTGATGTCCAAACCTTGGGTTGGGGAAACAGCCCGGCCGTTCTCGTCGAAGCCCACGTGCAGCGGGTCCATCGGCTGCAAGTGGCCCGGCGCTTCCAGCCCGAGTTCGACCGCGCAAGCGCCCAGCACGAACTCGTGAAGGTTCTCGGTCTGTCCCCGCCAGCCAAACCTCCCCACGCCGCCGTTTGTCGCCCGCGGCACGCGCCCGCTGACGCCTCTTTTCTGTGCCGCCTGCCGTTGCTGCATATCCTCGAAGACCGAGTTCTCCAAGCGATCAATCATTCCGGCGCCAAACAGCGCCGGCGTGTTGCGCTGCGAATGCTGATACGCCATTTCATCCAGTCGCTGGACCGGGTTCGTCGCTTTCAACGGATGTTTGTTCGCCGCCGTCGCTATGGCGACAACTCGAGCCAACGGAAATTGGGGCGGCTGCCTCGGGTCGAGAAATCGCCTGCGCCAGGCTTCGTAGTTGGGATCGGTCGAGAAACGGTGCAGCACCGTAGTGGCTGACAATTGCCTGCTGGCCAATGCCGGGTGGAAAGTGGCGACCCGGCGCGTAAGGTCTTTTCCGACCGCGACAACATTGCGCGGCGCCTTCACGGTAATCAGATCGACGTTGTGGTCATTGGCGCCTGCCCCGCCTATTCCGCCGAGCTGATGGCATTGGGCGCAAGAAGCCGCATTATATAGGGGCCCCAGTCCATCGCCTCCGAACGAACGCTGGTTATCGGCCTTCCATTCGCGCAGGAATAGCTTCTGGCCAGCTGCGATTTGTTCCGCTTGGATCGGCTCGTCTTCGTTAATTGCATCGCCGGCCAGCGAAAAGCAAGCCGTGATCAACAACGTGAACGCTGCGCCGCCACACCTGGCGCAGCCTCTGCGGATAACGCCCCTTCTGATAGCATTGCCTAATCCCGAAACGCCCCAAGCCCCATGGAGAGACGCGCGTACAGACTGCCTCATGGTCGCCTCCTCTGCGGAGCACCGACTCTCCGGCCACAGCGCAACTTCGTACCGAAAACGGCGATGGGCGAGACAAAAGCCGCCAACAGGAACGGCCTCGCGCGGCGAAGAGCGTACTCCTGGGTTTAACGGTTCCGCTAAAGCGGCAAATGACATGACGGGCGCCGCTCTAGCCGTGAATGTACCAATCACGGTGTGTTAAGCAACAAAATTCCCTCTGAAATCGGGCGCCGGCGCCAAGGACATTTTCGGGTCGAGCTCCGTCGAACAGTGCCAGGCGGCATCTCCGTTCAAACGCTGTTCGCTCGACATCCCTCGCGTGACCAATTTGTATTGCAGTCTCGCTACGGCCGCCGTGGCCGCCACCAATGCTTGCACATCCACGGAGGCGGCGGTAAGCTCGCAAGCGCATCGGTCGCCTGGCATTTTGAGGCAACCGCTGCGCGGGCCATCTCTAGCACATTCCGTGCATCCGGTCGAACAGAGGAATGGGAGAATCGCCATGTCGCGTTTCCTTGTGCGCCTTGCAATCTCTGCAGCTATGTCCGTTTCCTTCGCGCGCGCTATGCCAGCGGCCGAACAA
>JBKPMZ010000072.1:0-13049 GCA_046732415.1 Vulcanimicrobiota bacterium | reverse complement strand
GCTCGGCGAGGGCGTGGCGCGCGGCGACCGGGCGCAGACGCTGCTCGGCGTAACCGGCAGCGGCAAGACGCTTGCCATGGCGCGCGTCGTCGAGATAACGCAGAAGCCCACGCTGGTGTTGTGCCATAACAAGACGCTCGCGGCGCAGCTGTGTGCCGAGTTCCGCGAATTCTTTCCGAACAACGCGGTCGAGTATTTCGTCTCGTACTTCGATTACTATCAGCCCGAAGCGTACATCGCGCACACCGACACCTACATCGAAAAAGACAGTTCCATCAACGACGAGATCGAACGCCTGCGTCACTCGGCAACGCAGTCGCTGCTTACGCGCAAAGACACGCTCATCGTGGCGTCGGTGTCGTGTATTTACGGTTTGGGTTCGCCGTCCGACTACATGGAAATGTCCGTGCGCTTGCGCCTGGGCGAGGAGATGGACCGCGACGCGCTGCTGCGCAAACTCGTCGACATGCAGTACCGGCGCAACGACATCAACATGGTGCGCGGAACGTTTCGCGTTCGCGGCGACACGCTCGAGTACATGGGCGTCGACGAGGAGTTGATTCACCGCATCGAGTTCTTCGGCGATCAGGTCGATGCGATCAACGTCGTCAACATCATGACGGGCGAATACGTCGAGAGCAAAGACGAATTGCTGATCTTCCCCGCCAAGCATTTCATTACACCGGAAGAAAAGATGCGCCGCGCGGTCATTTCCATCGAAGAAGAGTTGGAAGAACGGCTGAAACTTTTCAAAGACAACGGCAAACTGCTCGAAGCGCAGCGCCTGGAGATGCGCACTCGCTATGATTTGGACATGTTGCGCGAGGTCGGCTACTGCAACGGCATCGAGAACTACTCGCGGCATCTCACCGGCCGCGAAGCCGGATCGACGCCGTGGTGTCTGCTCGATTTCTTCCCGAAGGACTGGCTGTTGTTCATCGACGAGTCGCACGTGACGCTGCCGCAGGTGCACGCGATGTACGGCGGCGACCGCTCGCGCAAACTCTCACTCGTCGAGCACGGGTTCCGGCTGCCGAGCGCGCTCGACAACCGTCCGCTCACCTATGACGAATTCGAAAAGCACGTCAATCAAGTGGTGTACGTGTCGGCAACGCCGAGTACGTACGAAGTCGGGCGAAGCACGCAGGTCGTGGAGATGATCATTCGTCCGACGGGGCTCGTCGATCCCGAAGTGGACGTGCGGCCGACGCGCAATCAGGTCGACGATCTGATGGAAGAAATCCGCCAGCGCGTCGAGCGAAGGGAGCGCGTGCTCGTCACGACGCTCACCAAGAAGATGGCGGAAGATCTGACCGATTTCCTCATCGAGATGAATTTCAAAGTACGTTACCTGCACAGCGAGGTCGATACGCTCGAACGCGTCGCGATTTTGCGCGATCTGCGCCTGGGCGTGTTCGACG
Source organism: Vulcanimicrobiota bacterium (assembly GCA_046732415.1). Classification (GTDB taxonomy): domain Bacteria; phylum Vulcanimicrobiota; class Vulcanimicrobiia; order Vulcanimicrobiales; family Vulcanimicrobiaceae; genus DATGJX01. The sequence continues at coordinate 11,628 of JBKPMZ010000072.1, read as the reverse complement.
TACTGGTCGGCATCAATCTGCTTCGCGAAGGTTTGGATTTGCCGGAAGTCTCGCTTGTCGGCATCCTGGATGCCGACAAGGAAGGCTATTTACGCAGCGGGACGTCGCTCATTCAAACGATTGGGCGTGCGGCGCGTCATGTCGAAGGCAAAGTGATCATGTATGCCGACGCGGTGACCGAATCCATGGCCAGAGCGATTGGCGAGACGCGCCGGCGGCGCGAACTGCAGATGGCGTACAACACCGAGCACGGCATCGAACCGCGCAGCGTGCGTAAGGAAGTGCGCGACATTCTGAGCATGGTCGGCGCCACCGAGGAAACGCAAGCGGATATCCGCCGTGAGAAATTGCCGCGCGATGTCGCGATGCGCATGGCGTCGGAGCTGGAAAAGAAGATGCGCGAGTACGCGGCGAACTTGGAATTCGAAAAAGCCGCCGCACTGCGCGACGAACTCATCGAACTGCGCAAGCACATCGGCGGAAACGAGTCCGTGCTGTTCCAAGGCAAGGCGCCGAAAATTTTCGAGCACGCCCTCAAGGAGTTAGTCGGCAGCTAGCGCGAACCGCAGCTGCACGTGGCAAAGCGCGAATTCCCACCGGCGTTTCGAACTTTCGTCAACAAAAACATCACCTCCGTCGAACAGATTGAGGTGCTGCTCATTCTGCATGCAAACCCGGACCGGATATGGACGGTGGGCGAAATCAGCGCGATTCTGCGCAGCAGCCCATACGCAATCGAGTCACGCATGCCGGGCCTCATCGCCGCGAAACTGGCACGCTCGGTCGAAGGCGGCTATCAGTACACCGCAAGCGGGCGAGCGCACGCCTTTGTCGAAACGCTTCAAGAGGAGTACAGCGCTAGGCGCTTCAGCGTGATCGAGCTCGTTTTTTCGAAGCCCGATCCATTGCAGTCGTTCGCGGATGCGTTCCGTCTTAAGGAAGAGGGAGACGATGTGGGCAGCTGACTTTGTGTATCTGCTTTGCACGATCACATCTCTCGTGTGTGCGGCATTGCTGCTGCGAAGTTACGCGCGCAATCGCGTTCCGCTGCTGTTTTGGAGCGCGGTGTGCTTCCTGGGGCTGTTCGTGAATAACCTGATGGTGCTCATCGATCTCGACACGATCGTCTTCCCCACCGTCTTCGGCCTGGCGGTGTGGCGTTTGATTCCCGCCGTCGTCGGCCTGGCCGCGCTTTGCTACGGCCTCATTACGGAGGCGTCGCGCTAGGTGTACCAGCTCATCACGGGCATGCTGATGGTCCTCTCGCTGGTGGCGGCGCTGTTCTTTACGATGTCGTGGCGGCGTTCGGGCGACCGCTTTTTCCTGATCTTCGCGCTGGCGTTCACGCTGCTCGGGATCGAGCGGTTGATTCTGGGCATTCTCAACTTGCCCGAGTCGCCGTTGTTGTCGATCTATATCGTCCGGCTGATTGCCTTCTTGCTGATTATCATCGCGATAGTGGATAAAAACCGTACGTCGCTACGACGCTGACGGGAGAGCCCATGGCCACGATTGCGCTGCGCGAACAGCGCCGTGACGATTCACTCGTTTACTTGACCGCCGTGCTGCCGCCGCAGAAGCGCGCGGTATCGGTTTCGTACAAAACGCGAACCGGTGCGCTGCTGCGCGTCGACGGGCAAGCCGCCGGCGCGTTCGATCGCGAGCATCGCGAAGTACGTTTGCCGCCCAGCGATCGCGAACGCGAGCTCGAGCTCGAAGTCGAGCGCAGCGCGCTTCCCACGAACGGTTTGCCTTCGGGCCCCGGCATCGTGTGGCGGTATCTCAACGCGCGTTCGCACGAAACGCCCAGCGCCACGCTGACGGCTCGAAGCACCGCCAAAGACATCGAGACGACCGCGCAAGCCGGCCGGCCTGACACGGACCGTTTGCCCTGTATCGGCCATAGCCACTTGGACGTGGCGTGGCTGTGGACGTACGAGCAGACGCAGCGTAAAGCGCAGCGCACGTTCGCGAACGCGTGCGATTTGCTCGATCGCGATCCGTCGTTCGTGTTCGTGCAGAGCCAGCCGCAACTCTACCGTTTCGTGGAAGACGCCGATGCGCCGCTGTTCGAGCGTGTTCGCGAGCACGTCGCGCAGGGACGCTGGGATACGGACGTCGCGGCGCTCTGGGTCGAAAGCGACTGCAACATTCCGTCGGGCGAATCGCTGCTGCGGCAGATGCTGTACGCGTATCAGTATTGCGTGCAGCGGTTCGGCACCGCGCCGTCCATTGCGTGGCTGCCGGATACGTTCGGTTTTACCAACACGCTTCCCCAACTGCTCGCGCACGCGGGCATTCCCTATTTCGCCACGACGAAGCTGCATTGGAACGACACGACGGCCTTTCCGCATCCGCAGTTCGTGTGGCGCGGGCCCGACGGCAGCGGTGTGGTCGCCGCACTCATGCGTTCCTACGACGGCGGGCCGTATCCGTGGCGCATCCGTACCGCCCGCCTGCGCAACGAACCGCTCGTGCTCGGATATGGCGACGGCGGCGGCGGCGTGACCGCGAAGATGCTCGAGCAGGTCCGCAGTTTCGGCACGTGGATTCACCCGCGCGCGTGGTTCGACGAGCTCGCGCAGCGGCGCGAGCATTTGCCGTTTCATTCCGACGAACTCTATTTGGAATTTCATCGCGGCGTTTACACGACGCACCACGACGTCAAATTTCATAACGCGTTGCTCGAACGTGCGCTGCCCCAGGCCGAAGAACTGCTCGCGTGGTGCATCGCGGTGCACGCGCCGCAAGCCGCGGTCGCGCAGTTCGCGGACCGTCTGCATGCGTGCTGGGAAATCGTGCTGCGCAATCAATTTCACGACGTGCTGCCCGGAACGTCGATTACGCCGGTATACGACGACGTGCTCACGGAATACGCGCAGGCGGAAGAACTGGTCGCGTCGGTGCTCGGTTCGGCGCAGTCGATGCTGCCGCGCACGACCGCTCCACTGCGCGTGCCGGCAGCGCTCGAACCCGCGATGGACGACGACGGTGCGTACGTTTTCGACAACGGCTCGCTGCAGGCGCACGTCACGGCGGCGGGTGCGATTGTCGACTTGCGCGTTCCGGGCGGACGCGGCATCTGCTCGCAGGCAAACGTGCTCGCGCTCTACCGTGACAAGCCGCGGCAGTGGGAAGCGTGGAACGTCGATCGCGGATACGATCGGCGGATGCGATGCGCCAAACCCGGAGCGGCACGCGTGGAAAACGGCGTGCTGCACGTTGATTTCATACTCGGCGCCTCACCGGCGTCCATGCGCGTCGCACTGTATGAGGGCGAGCCGTTCCTGCGCGTCGATCTCGACGTCGACTGGCACGAGCGACGCACGCTGCTGCGTGTCGAGAATTGGTTGCCGATTCAAACCGATCGCGTGACGTACGGATCGCCGCACGGCACGATCGTACGCAGCGCGCTGGCGCAAACGCCGGCGCAACAAGCGAAGTTCGAGGTACCGGGACAGCGTTTTGCCGTCGCCCACGACGCGGGCGCGGGACTCGCGCTCTTTGCGCTTGATACGTACGGTTGGAGCGCGCGCGCATTGCCGGGCGGCGGCCTGCGCCTCGGCCACTCGCTGCTGCGCGGCACGACGTGGCCCGACGAGCAAGCCGATCTGGGCGAACATCGACTTTCCTACGCGTTCGCTCCGTTCAGCGGCGTCGGCATCGGCGAACTCGAGCGCGCGTGGGAACAGTTCGCGCACGAGCCGCGCGTACGGCTCTTTTCGTCGGACGATCCGGCGGTGATCGTCGCTGCGTGCAAGCCGGCCCATGACGGCGACGGCGTCATCGTACGCGTTCGCGAATGCGACGGCGCCCGCCGTGAAGCGGCGCTGCGCTGCGCCGCACGTATGACGCATGCCGCAAGTGCCGACGCGCTCGAGCGTCCGCTCGACCGCGCCGTGCGCATCGACGCCGAACACCTGCGTTTCGATCTGCAGCCGTACGAACTGCGCACGCTTCGGGTACGCTTCTCGCATGAGTGAACTGCGCGCGGTCCTGTTCGACTTGGACGACACGCTGCACGACGACACCTACGCGTTCACCACCGCTGCCGAGCAAGTTGCCGCGGAAGTTGCCGCGGAGCACGGCATCGACGCGCTGGCGCTCAAACGTGCGTACATCGCCGAGGCCGAAGGTTTCTGGCACCGTCTCACGGCGAACGAGCTGCGCACGCGGCTCTCGCAATTGCGTGCCACGCTTTGGGGTAATGCGCTGCGTTCGGTAGGGCTCGACGTCGACGGGCTTGCGGAGCGCAGCGCAACGAACTACAACGTCTACCGCAAGCGGCATTTCTCGCTTTTTCCGGGCGCACTGGATTTGCTGCGCGACTTAAAAACCGCGGGTATGAAACTCGGCCTGCTCACCAACGGCGTGTCGGAAACGCATCGCGAAAAAATCGCGTTGCTGCAGATAACGGAATACTTCGACGCGATCTTTCTCGCCGACGAAGTCGGCATGGTCAAGCCAGATCCGCTGCTGTTCGCGCACGCGTGCACGAAGCTGCGCTGCTCGCCGTCGGAAAGCGCGATGGTCGGCGATCGCTACGAACGCGATATCGTCGGCGCCCTCGACGCCGGGCTGTTCACGATTTGGGTGAACGTGCGAAACGAGCCGCTGCCCGCCGGAGCGCGCCCGCCGAACGTCACGGTGTCCGGCATTGCCGAAGTCGAATCGCATCTCATCGGCGAATCATCCAAACATGCAACCTAAAACCGGTGTCGGTGAGACGCTGCTGCGCGCGTGGACGCTGCTGTGCTCGAATTGGATCATCGTCGTGCCGTCGATAATCATCGGCATCGTCAGCGCGGCCATTGCAACTGCGCTTTCGCGAAGCGGCGTGCTCTCGTGGGCGTTCTTCGGCGACATGGACGTGCAGGGTCCGGGCGGTTTTTGGATGTTCTTCGGCACGATCGTCGCGATGGGGCTGCGCATCGTCGCCGCCGTCGCGGCCATCGCATTCACCGCCGGCATGGCGGCCGCGGCCTGGAAAGAGGGCAGCGCGCGCTTTTCCGACGGCGCGCTTGCGTTTCGCAGGAACGGCTTGCAGGCGTTTTTCGCGCTGCTCATTCTCGCGCTGCTGGGCGTCATCGTCGCAGCGCTCATCGTGCCGACGTTCGGGCTGTCCGTGCTCGCCTATATGACGTTCTTGCTGTACGCGATGCCGGGCGTCATCGTTGGCAGCCGCGGCGCGGTCGAGGCCATCGTCGAATCGATCACGCTCGCGTGGCGCAGCTTCGGCGTTACGTTCGTGGTCGTGCTGCTCATCATCGCGCTCGCCATCGGCGGCGGCTGGCTCGGCGACCTACTCTCGAGACTGCCGTTCCTCGGCGAACTGCTCGGGTGGATCGTCATGGAACTGGTCGTTGCTTATGCGACGCTCGTCGTCGTCGGCGAATACCTGCAATTGGGAAGGCCGGCAGACCAGGCGCCGTAACCGATTCTTCCGAAAGACTTCACAGCGGACCCCCACTCTAGTTTCGGAGGTTCTTATGCAGTCTTCGGAAGACTTGGGCAACACCTTTTCCCGCGCATGGCAACTCCTTTCCAGCAATTGGATCATCATCGTTCCGGCGATCGTCATCGCGATCGTCGCGGGCATCGTCATAGCGCTCCTCGGGATGTTCGGCCTTGCATCTGCGGTTGGGTTCGGCGCCGTCGGCATGGGCGGCGCAGGCATTGGTTCGGCGCTGCTGGCCGGGCTGATTATCGCGCTCGTCGTGCTGCTTGCCAGCATTCTGACTGTTGCATACACCACAGGCATGGCGGACGCGGCGTGGCGCACCGGGCGAGCCACGCTCGATGACGGCGCGGCGGCGTTCCGTCAGGACGCCGGCTCGCTGGTTGCGGCCGTCATACTCCTGCTCATTATCGGCGGCATTGCGATTTTGCTCGCGCCGTTCACGCTTTTTCTATCTGTCCTGGCATGTTGGCTGTTCTTCATCTACACGTTTGCCAGCGTGGTCGTCGGACGGCGAACCGGTACCGAAGCGCTTGCCGAGTCGGCGCGCATCACGACGCGCAATTTCTTGATGACGCTCGCGGTCGTGGTGCTCCTGTGCATCGCCTTCGCACTTGCGGCGTGGATCGGCGGCATGCTTCACTACATTCCGTTCATCGGTGCGATCGTTTCGTACATCATCAACCAAGCGGTTGCGGCGTTCGCCACGCTCGTTATCGTGGGCGAGTACATCAAACTGCGTCCGAGCATCGAAACGGTCGGGGTAGGGACCCCGCCGAGCGCTTCTCCGCCCGCCTGAAACGCTTCTGGCCGAGGCGGTGTTGAATAGGGCGGCATGCCGTCCTTCGACACTGCTCAGGATGACAAGATTTCGCCCCCGGTTGGCAACGGCAAGGTCAACCGGGGGCTTGATTCCATTGTCATCAAAGGCGCACGCGAGCACAATCTCAAGAACGTCGACCTCGTTCTTCCGCGTAACCGCCTCATCGTCATAACCGGGCTTTCGGGCTCCGGTAAATCTTCGCTCGCCTTCGACACGATTTACGCCGAGGGCCAGCGGCGCTACGTCGAGTCGCTCTCGTCGTACGCGCGTCAGTTTCTCGGACAGATGGAGAAGCCCGATGTCGACTACATCGAGGGTCTCTCGCCGGCAATTTCGATCGACCAGAAATCGACCTCGCGCAATCCGCGCTCGACCGTCGGTACGGTCACGGAAATTTACGACTATTTGCGCCTGCTGTTCGCGCGCATCGGTATTCCGCATTGCTACAATTGCGGGCGCGAAATCAGTTCGCAATCCAGCGAGCAGATCGTCGACTCGATCATGGCGCTGCCCGAAGGCTCGCGCATTCAACTGCTGGCGCCGCTGGTCCGCGGACGCAAGGGCGAGTACGCCAAACTGTTCGAGGAGATCGGCAAAGAGGGCTTCGCGCGCGTTCGCGTGGACGGCGAAACGAAGGAACTGCGCGAAAAGATCACGCTCGACAAAAAGCGCAAGCACACCATCGAGGTGATCGTCGATCGTCTGGTGATGAAACCGGACGTGCGCAAGCGTCTGACGGACTCCGTGGAAACGACGCTGCGCCTGTCGACCGGTATCGTCACGGTACTCGTCGAGGACCCCGGTACGAAGCAAAGCCGCGAACTGACCTTCAGCGAAGCGTTCGCGTGCGTGTATTGCGGTCTGTCGTTCGAAGAGCTCGCGCCGCGCCTGTTTTCGTTCAACTCGCCGTACGGCGCGTGTTCGGGCTGCAGCGGCTTGGGTGAGAAGATCGAGATCGATCCGTGGAAAGTGATTCCGGATCGCAGCAAGTCCATCGACGGCGGCGCGATCGTGCCGTGGAGCCGCTCGATCGGCAGCGGCCGCTTCCCGTCTATGAATCCGTATTATCTGCAGCAACTCGAGCGCGTGCTGCGCAAATATCGCGTGAAGACGACCACGCCGATCGAAAAGATGCCCGACGACGTGTTGGACGTCATCCTGTACGGTACGGATCGCGAACAAGACTTCTCCTACGAATCACGCGGCGGCAAAGTGTGGGACTACCGCGCGACGTTCGAGGGGGTCATCAACAACCTGCAGCGGCGCTACAGTGAAACGTCGAGCGAATACGTCAAGGAGGACATCGAGAAATTCATGTCCGCGTCGACGTGCCCGCAGTGCAAAGGGGCGCGTCTCAAACCCGAGGCGCTTGCAGTCACCGTCGACGGCAAGAACATCGACGATCTCACGCGTATGTCCATCGAGCAGTGCGAAGCGTTCTTCACGCAGTTCCGCCCGAACGAACGCGAAGAGCAGATCGCGCATCAGGTGCTCAAGGAAATCCGTGCGCGCTTGGGCTTTCTCACCAACGTCGGATTGAATTACCTGACGCTCGCGCGCTCCGCGACCACACTTTCGGGCGGCGAATCGCAGCGCATCCGGCTGGCAACGCAGATCGGCAGCTCGCTGGTCGGCGTGCTGTACATTCTCGACGAGCCGTCCATCGGCTTGCATCAGCGCGATAACGATCGGCTTCTGGCGACGCTGCGCACGCTGCGTGATTTAGGCAACACACTCATCGTCGTCGAGCATGACGAGGATACCATCCGTACCGCCGACGTCGTCGTCGATATCGGGCCGGGCGCGGGCGCGGAAGGCGGACACGTGCTCACGGTGGGTTCGCTCGACCGAGTCGTCGCGCACGAGCAGTCCGAAACCGGCGCGTACATTTCCGGACGCAAATTTATTCCCATACCGAAGCGCCGCCGCGAACCGCGCGGCTGGCTCAAAGTCAAGAACGCGAAGGCGAACAACTTGCGGGGCGTCGACGTGGATTTCCCAATCGGTGTGTTCGCGTGCGTCACGGGTGTGAGCGGCAGCGGCAAATCGACGCTGGTCAATCAAGTGTTGGTGCGCGCGCTCAACCAGCATCTGCACGGACAGCCCGCGGGCGGTACGTACGGCAGCGTCAAGGGTGTGGATCATCTCGACAAGATGGTCGTCATCGATCAGTCGCCGATTGGGCGCACACCGCGAAGCAATCCCGCAACGTACACCGGCACCTTCGATCTGATTCGCGAACTGTTCTCGCTCGTTCCCGAGGCGAAAATGCGCGGCTACACGCCGGGGCGTTTCTCGTTCAACGTCAAGGGCGGGCGCTGTGAGTCGTGTCAGGGCGACGGCATCATCAAAATCGAGATGCATTTTCTTCCGGACGTCTACGTGCCGTGCGAAGTGTGCAAAGGCAAGCGCTATAACGCGCAGACGCTCGAGGTGAAGTACAAGGGCAAGACGATCTCGGACGTACTGGAGATGCGCGTCGACGAAGCGAGCGCGTTTTTCTCCGCGATTCCGCGCATTCACAACAAGCTCAAGACGATCTGCGACGTGGGCCTGGGCTACATCAAGATGGGGCAGCCGGCAACCACGCTCTCCGGCGGTGAAGCGCAGCGCGTGAAGTTAGCCACGGAGCTTTCGCGCCGTTCGACGGGGCGCACGTTCTACGTGCTCGACGAACCGACGACCGGATTGCACTTTGCCGACATCCACAAATTGCTCGAAGTACTGCAGCGTCTGGTGCAGACCGGCAACACGGTGCTCGTGATCGAGCACAACCTCGACGTGATCAAGACCGCGGATTACCTCATCGACCTCGGACCGGAAGGCGGCGATCGCGGAGGTACCGTGGTCGGCGTGGGAACCCCGGAGGAACTTGCGAGAAACGAACGCTCGTACACCGGGGAGTATCTCGTGCCGGTGCTTGCGGACGAACGTGCCGTCGGTCACCGTCATGCGGATGCGGACGCCGTCGAAGCGCTCGAACGGGAAAACTTGCGAGTTCTGGACGATCTTGCGAAGGGTGGCCGCCTTGCCGTAGAAGCATAGCGACCGCTATGCTAATGTTTTCTCGTTGCAGATTCGCGCTCGTGGAGATACGACCACAGAATGTGCTGGATCAGGTTTGCACGCGTACGATGCTCTTTTTGAGCGAGTGCGTCTAGGCGCTCCAGTAGTGGCGCGCTGGCGCGAAACGTAATCGGCTGTGTGGCGGCGCCGCGAACGACCTCGGCGCGCTCGATGTCGGGCGCCTGCGAACGTGCCAGCTCCGCTTCCATCTCGCTGCGGTTTTTCTTTGTCGTCGTAGCCACGGAGCACTTTCCTCTCGTTACATACCCTTGCGGTACGCCCGTTTTTCGTCTTTATCCATATCCCGCGCCGCAAACACGCGAAATTGCTTTTCGCAAAACTCGCCGACGAGCTTCAGCAAACGTCCACCGCCCGTTTCACCGTAGCAGATGAGATAGTCGCCATCGCGACGCTTCCTATATGTCGGCTCCTCGCCGGGAAGCCCAAAGAGAACCTCTTCAACCTCGTCCGGTGTTACTTGATGGCTCTGCCACAGATGGCTAACATTCTCATCATCCCAAATGAGATGCGGGTGTATGTTCACGTGTACTCCTAAAGAAGACGAACTCTGAACGAACCTTCCTGCAAGTCCTATCGCGACGGCAGTGGAGTACACCCGTATCCATCTGCCACCCACACCCGGTGTATACAAACTACTACGAACGCCACGTATTGTCAACAAGGCGTCTCCGGGCGACGTGGAACAAGTCCCCGGAGTGACGAAATTTTGGGTCGCGATGCTGGTGTGCGCGGATCTCGCGCGGTCGCGAGACTTTTACCGGGACGTGCTGGGCCTCAAGCTCAAGAAAGACAAAATTCCCAGTTGGGTCGAGTTCGAGCTGGACAACGGCGCGACGCTCGTGCTGCATCCTAAAACGGAACTGGTGGCCGTGCGTCCCGGCTCGTTGCAACTCGGCTTTACCGTCGACAACGTCGATCGGTTCGTTGCCGACTGTGCCGCGTTCAAAGTGCCGGTCTTTCAGGACCCGTACGACGAGTCGTTCGGACGCATCGCGATCATCGGCGATCCCGACGGCTATCCGATTCAAGTGATGAGCCCGTCACGTAAACGCCGCGCGAGCGCATGACGCAAAAGCAGCCCAAGGCGCGGGCCGAAGAACTGCGCGCGCTGATCGACGAAGCCAACTACCGCTATTACGTGCTCGACGATCCGCAGATCGCGGATGCGGAGTACGATCAGTTGCTGCGCGAACTGCTCGACATCGAGGAACGCTATCCCGAACTGCGTACGCCGGATTCGCCAACGCAGCGCGTCGGTGCGCCGCCCTCCGAGAAATTTGCGCCGTACGAGCACCATTCGCCGATGCTCAGTCTGGCGAACGCGTTTAACGAAGAGGAATTGCGGGCGTTCGACGAACGCGTGCGCAAGCTCGCGTCCGAACCGGTGTCCTACGTCGTGGAACTCAAAATCGACGGTTTGGCGACGTCGCTGCGCTACCGTGACGGCGTGTTCGAGCGGGGCGGAACGCGCGGCGACGGCCGTGTAGGTGAGGACGTCACGCCCAATCTCAAGACGATTAACTCCATCCCGCTGCGTCTGCGCGCGCCTTCCGCCGCCGCAACGCCTGCGGAGATCGAAGTTCGCGGTGAAGTCTACTTGCGTAAAAGCGATTTCGAGGCGCTCAACGAGAAACGCGTGCAAGCCGGCCAGCCGGTATTCGCAAATCCCCGCAACGCGGCCTCGGGCGGCGTGCGGCAACTCGATTCGAAGCTCACGCGCGCGCGCCGCTTGTCGTTCTTCGGTTACTCCATCGGCGCACTTCGCCATCGCGACGGCAAGCATTCGGAACCGCAAACGCAGTGGGACGCGTTGCAGTACATCAAGAGCCTGGGCTTCGCGGTCAACCCGTACGTGCAGCGCTGCTCGAACATCGATGCGGTAACCGCGTTTTGCGAAGAATGGGAAACGCGGCGCGACGAGCTCGACTACGAAATCGACGGCGTGGTGCTGAAGGTCGACAGTCTAGCGGTTCAGGAGCGCCTTGGCGCGGCCGGGCGCGAACCGCGCTGGGCGATCGCGTATAAATTCAAAGCGCGAGAGGCGCGCACGAAGCTCCGCAATATCGTGATTACCGTGGGCAGAACCGGCACGCTGAATCCGAACGCAGTGCTAGAACCGGTCAAGATCGGCGGTGTGACGGTGCAGAACGCGACGCTGCATAACGCCGAGTATATTGCGAGCAACGACATCCGCGTCGGCGATACCGTGCTCGTCGTGCGCGCCGGCGACGTCATTCCGCGCGTGGTGGGCCCGATTCTC
>JBKPMZ010000071.1:0-7730 GCA_046732415.1 Vulcanimicrobiota bacterium | reverse complement strand
TCGTAAAACGGAGCCGGGGCGTCTCTATTGCGCGAGAGACGCCCAAGGCACACCCCGTCCTTGGGTTCGAGTGTCGGCGCACGCGGCAAAAGCTCCTAACCGCGCGCACCGTCCTTCTTCTAGTATCGGCGGCTATTCAGGCGTCTGAACTTGCTTGCCCGCTGTACCGGCATGCGCGTGCCACATCTGCGCGAGCGCGCGCTTATCGGCATCGGCGAGAAATGTTGCCTCCAGCGTCGCGCGGCCCAGCTGCAGCAATTCGTCTTCCGAAAAGCCTTGCTCGGCAAGCGTCAGATACTCGCGGTTGATGTCGGTTTCGAACATCGCCGGATCGTCGGAATTGACCGTACAGCGAACGCCTGCATCGACGAGCGCACGGATGGGATGCACCTCGCCGTCTTTGGCCACACCCAACCGATAGTTGCTTTGCGGGCAGACCTCGAGCGCGATGTGCTCGCGCCGCAAGCGATCGAGCAGCGCATCGTCCTCCAAACTCTGGACGCCGTGCCCGATACGCTCGGCCTGCAGCGCGTCCAATGCGCCGCGTACGCTTTTCGCGCCGCCGGTTTCTCCGGCGTGAGCAACAACGTGCAGACCTGATTGTCTCGCGCGAGCGTATGCGTCTTCGAACAGTTCCGGCGGAAAGCCGATCTCCGGCCCGCCCAAACCCAGCCCGATGAACACGCCGCGCTTGTGTCCCGCAATCACCAGATCGACGACACGATGCCGGCTGTCCGGTAATTCGCGCGAGATGTCGCCGATGAGCGCGATGCGAATGCCGTGCTCGCGTTCGACCGCTTCCACACCTCGATGCAGTGCATTCAAAAAATCGTCGGCTGCCGCTCCCGCGGGCACGAGCGAACAGCTCACGAACGCTTCGGTGTACTTCACGTTCAGCGCCGCCTGCTGCTCGCCGAAACGCCGCAAGAGCAATTCGTAGTCGTCGGCGCGCCGCAAGAGTTTGGTCGAAGTGACGTACACCTCGATGAAATGATCGAAACTTTCGAAGTGAAAGAACTCTTGCCACTGCGGCAAATCTTGCGCGGGCAGTTCGACGCCGTTGCGCCGGGCGATTTCGAAGTAGGTGGCGGCCGTCGTCGCGCCCTCGAGATGGACGTGAATTTCGGCCTTGGGCATTGAGGCGATGCGGGCTTCCAGGGACATCCGCGCGCGGTTCAAGCGCCCGCCGCACTCATCCTTTGCGCTCTCCTTACCGATGCAAGAAGCATAGCGCTCCCGTTTTTTCGAGAGGGTCTGTAATGCGCGTTCGCTTTTTCTTTCCGCTTCTGATCGTCTTGGCCGCAGCGGCCGCGGCGTGTGGTGGCGGTGGTGGAGGAGGCTCCGTAATCCCGTCGCCTACGGCAACTCCGCACGCGGGACCGACCACCATTCCAGTTGGCCCGACGCCGGACGTAGTGAACCTTTCCGGCGACGACTACACGCTGCAGTTCACCGTGCCATCGGTTGTGACCGGCACGACGGCAACGATGAGCGCTGCGCTGCAGACCGCTCTTCCTTCTGGGACAGTAGCGCCGAACGTTGGAGCGAACGTCAAAGGCCTCGTCTATCTCATCGTGTCGACGACGGCGAGCGTGGGCTTCTCCTCAGCGCCCAGTTTTCAGTTCACCATGCCGTCGGGCACGACGATCGCCAGCGGTTCGTCGGCATATCTTCTGTTTTGGGATCCGAAAGTCTCGACGTCCGGAGGCTGGGTCACGTTACTTGGCCCGGGCACCGTCAATGGGCAAGTCGTCACGTTTCCGGCGGTAAAAACCGGTGTAAATCTGGAGGCGAACACGCAATATGTCTACGCGCTCGCTGTAACGACAGCACCCGTTCCGACGGCAACCCCTGCGCCTACTCCGACTCCGACACCGGTCGTGGCTGCACTACCCGCCGACTGCCCGGCGAATTTCGTCTCGGCCAGCGGCGGCATCCCGCTGCAGATAACGGACGACTCGGGACTCCCCGGCGCACAACTCATCGTCTACGCGACCAGTACCAGCAACAACGAATGGTTGAGCTACGACGGTACCTTCGACTCCGCCGCGGCCGTACCGATGCCGGCGGCATGTTTTAGCACCACGACGGGATCCGCCGGCAAACAACCATTAAATATTCCGTCCGGCTCCATCGGTGGACACATCTACTTCGTTTACGCACCGTACACATCGGGCTCGACGACCATACCGAACCCGTTCTCGGGCGTGCCGATCAGCGGACCGAATCCCGGCTACGCGGTGTATCATGCAAACCCGTACCCGTGGGATTTCATCGAATACGGTACGGCGAAGAGTGGCACCACGATCGATACTACGCAAGTTGTCTCGCTCGGCTTGCCGCTCGAGCTCTCAACGGGCGCGACACCGCTGCCCGTTACGACGGCCGGGCCGATGCCTGTCGCTCCCGTCACCGGTACACCCGCGCCGTGCCCGACCAATGGGCCGGCCGCGCAGATCGTCGGCGTCACGTCATGTAATTTCGCCAACGTCTTCCTGGCATTGGAGAGCATTTCAAAATACAAAGATCTCGTCGTTGCGCAGCCGTTCGGGACAACGACCTACGATACGCAAATCGTCTCGCCGGGATACGGCCAGTTCACGTCTTTCGACTGGAATCTTTTCGCCGATTCGCTGCCCGCACCCACGCCCGCCGTGTGCCCGTCGCCGGCAACCTACGGATACCTGAGCTGCGTTCTCGCGTTCTATCAGAACCACCCGCAACTGTTCACCAGCGTTGTCTCCGGCGCGGGATCGGTAGGCGCGGGTCCGGATCATGTCACGGGCGACAAGTATTGCGTGACGTCCGACGGTACGGCGAATTTCGAAGCGACTGACGTTGGACCGAACGGTACGTGCGCTTCCACGCCAAACCCAACGGGTACGCCGTACCCGTTCCATATCAACGTCGCCAATTTCATGTACGGCATTCCGCCGGACAACGACAACGGCGGCACCAGCAACTGCAAAGGGCAATTGCTTTACGGTCAACCCTGGGGCTTGGCGAACATCAACGGTACGTCGGAGGCCATCGCGAGCGGGAACGCATCCGGTCATCTGTTTGCGTTCGACGACGCATTCGCGTTATGGAAAGCGTTGGGCGCGGACCTCGTGTACGGGACGGCGATGGCTACGCCGCCCCCGCCACAGACCCACCCGATAGCACCCTCGGGCCCGAGTGCAATCCACACGACGCTATTCCAAGAGCCGATGTACGATGAGTACGACAGCGTCTTGCATACCTATTTCGACAGCAACTTGGCATACGGACTACCGTATGACGACACGTACAGCCTCGAGTCGGGCGTCCAATGGAACATCACTACGCCGGTGACACCGATTGACGTGCGGATCAACCAAATACCAGTCGCGGCGACGTCGCTGCCGGCCTCGGTGTCACCCGTCGGGATACCCAGCCCATGCCCGGCGCTTACACCCTCGGCAAACATGCCGATCGGTGAATTCTAAGGACGCACGAAAGCTAGGAAGGTTGCAGCGTCTGCGCGGCGTGGGCCATGTTCATCTGGATCGCCGGATTGAATCCGGTCCACGTCGCGCGGATACGTCCTTGCGGATCGATGACGACCATCGTTGGGAAGCCGTCGATCTGAAAGAAGCCTCGCGATAAGGTTTGCGGATCGAGGGCGACGTTGTGCATGCCGTGCGCGCGTGCGTATTGCTCCACAACGGCGCGCGGCTCGCCGACGTCGACGGCAACCACTTCTACTTCCGGATGCGAGCCCGCGAATTTCTCGACCAGCGGCAGCGAAAGTTTGCACGGCTCGCACCATGACGCCCAAAAGTCGAGGAACACGACGTGCCCGCGCTGCTGCGTGAGCACGAACTGCTTGCCCGAAAGCGTTTCGTAGGTGACGTGCGGCGCGGGATGCGCGTTTGCGCTGCTCAAGTAGCGCGGCGCGATGAAGATGCGATAGACGACGAACAGCACGACGAGCACCGCGAGCACGTCGAGAATACGCGATGGTGTGAGGCCTCGCCAAGCTCGGCCGCCCTTCGATACCTCAGGGTGACACTTTTCTACCTGCGGTTCTTGCGTCGTGCCGTCGTCGCCGTTCATCTTACTCCGCGGTGAATACCGCCGCGATGCCTTGACCCCCGCCGATGCACGCGGAGGCTACCGCGAAACCGCCGCCGTTACGGCGCAGTTCGTGAATTGCCGTGTACGCGATGCGCGCGCCCGATGCACCGAGCGGATGTCCAAGTGCGATCGCACCGCCGTGCGGATTGAGTTTTGCGCCATCGGTGCCCATCTCTTTGAGGCACGCGAGCACTTGCGGCGCGAACGCTTCGTTGATCTCCATCACCGCGAGATCGTTCGCGCTAATGCCGGCGTTGTGCAGTGCTTTCGGAATAGCAACGGCGGGGCCAATGCCCATGATATCCGGATCGACGCCGACCACGCTCGACCCGAGTAAACGGCCGATCCATTTCACGCCGTCGGCTTTGGCTTGCTTCACGGTCGTGAGAACGACTGCGGCGGCGCCATCGGTAATGCCGCTCGCGTTTCCCGGTGTAACGACGCCTTCTTTGCGAAAACGCGGCGGAAGTTTCGCCAGTTTTTCCATCGAAAGCCCGGCGCGCGGACCTTCATCGCGATCGATAACGGTCACGTTGCCCTTGCGATCTTTGATCTCGATCGGTGCGATCTCTTCGCCGAAAAAGCCGTTGCTTTGCGCGGCAAGCGCTCCTTCTTGCGATTTGAGCGCGAATTCGTCGCACGCTTCACGTGAGACGCTATAACGTTCGGCCAGATTCTCCGCCGTGATCGCCATCGGCATGCCGTTGTACGAATCCGTCAGCGCTTCCCAAAGCGTGTCCTCGAATTTCACCTGCGATCCGAGCGGAAAGCCGTTGCGCGCGCCGCGCACGACGTGCGGTGCCTGGCTCATCGACTCGGTGCCGCCAGCGAGAGCGTACGTCGTCTGTCCGAGCAGCAGGGAGTTTGCCGCGGTGAGAATCGCCTGCAGGCCGCTGCCGCACAGGCGGTTGAGTGTGAGCGCCGGTACGCCGATCGGAATGCCGGCGCGAAGACCAACGTGCCGGGCCAGATAGATGGCGTCGGCGCTGGTCTGCATGACGTTGCCGAAGACCACGTCGTCGATGCGTTCCTTGGGGACGCCGCTGCGCTCGATTGCGGCTTGGGCGGCGTGTACCGCCAAATCGGTGGCCGTCAGTCCGGCCAGGACGCCGCCGAAATTACCGAACGGCGTTCGAGCGCCGGCGACGACGACAATATCATTATCCGAAAGAATGGGCATAGTCATGGGTCTACAACTATCGCCGGGCCAGGCGGGGTTTCCCGCTCGCGCGCGGAACCAGACGCGCGATGCCTATGAACCGTCCTGCGGCCATGACACTAGATGCCCGCTCACTTTTGCCTGCCACCAAGACCGAGCAGATCCTCGAGTCCTTCGACAAGTTGACCGTCGGGGCGCTCCTCGAAATCAACGAGGAGACCGACCCGCGCGCGCTTCGCAACGAACTCTCGCAGCTGCGTCCGGGCAAGTTCTCGTGGGACGCGCGCAACCTGGGTTCCAACCGCTGGACCGTGCGCCTGGAGCGCATCGACGAGAACGCCGAGGGTGAGGCGTTTTTGCAGCACGTGCCGCCGTTCGCCACCGCCAAGGCGAACACGACGCGCGAACTGGCAAGCCAGATGAGCGAACGGCAGTTCAAGGCCGGTGAAACGATTTTCGACGAAGGCGAGATGTGGCCGTACCTGGGCATCGTCAAGCACGGCAAAGTGATTCTGACGCTGCTCTCGCCCGACGGCAAAACGCATACGCTCGGTGAGCGCCTGACGCACGATTCGCTCAATGATTCCGGCACCTTCGATCAGGGCGGCGCGACGACGCGTGCCGAAGCCCTTACCGACGCCACCGTGGTTACGCTTCCGAGCGAAGCGGTACTTCATGCCTGCCGAAACGACTCCGAACTGGCGCTCGGGTTTTTGGCTGCCGCCTCGCAAGGGCGCCGCCGTTCCATCGACACGATTTCCGACCTCGCGTTCGCGCACGTCTTGCAGCGTGTCGCGAAGTTCTTGCTCGGCTACGCGCGGGCGTCGGTCGGCATGACGCGCGGACTTCCCGGCGTCGAGAACCTCTCGCAGGCGCAAATTGCCGCCGCAGCCGGTACCGTGCGCGACATGGCTGCACGCGCGCTGCTGCGCTTGAAGAACGCCGGAGCGGTCGAGCTCGACCGCGGCCGCGTCAAAGCGATCGACCGCGCACGTTTGGAAGCATTCGCGCAGAACGTTCAGGCGCCGCCGGTATAGACACGGGCAATTTCGGCGATGTGGTGCTCGTCGGTACCGCAGCAGCCGCCTAAAATCTCCAGGTTGAATTCGCGCGCGCACGAGATTTCGTCGCGCGCGAATGTTTTCACCGGCTCTGATTCCAACTCGTCGGCACGATTCAGTTCGTCGGCCGAAAGCGCCGAAGCATTCGCCTTTAATCCGCGCACGCGCTCCGCTTCGCGCGGATAAGTATCCCGCGTTGCACGCAGCGCGTTTGCGGCATGCGTTGGGTACAGGCAGCCAATCATGTAGTGCGCGGGCGGCGGCGAGGTGTGCTCGTCGATGCGCGCAATCGCTTGGCCCAGCGGCGTGCCGTCGAGCATCGTGCCGTCGCCGCGCAGCATCGGCGCAAGCGCGTAGGGTACGCCGGTTTGTGCCATTGCACGCGCAACGCCGAGCAGTTCTTCAAACGCCGGAAACGTCGGGGCATAGAGCAGGTCGACTCCGGCGCTTGCGAGTGCGGCGGCCTGCTCCAGATGATACGCCTGCGCCGACTCCGCATCGAGTGCCGCCGACGGATCGTACCCGTCGCTCGCGGGACCGATGACACCCGCAAGAATCGTATCGCGCCGGTATTGGTCTATCGCTTCGAGCAGCAAGTCCACCGCGTGATGATTCACGCGCTCGACGTCCGAGGTCCACTTTTGACTCGCACGCCAGGTCGGCGTACCGAGTTGTATCTGCAGCGACGATTCGATCGCAACGTCGAGATAACTGCGATAGATCTCTTCGAGAATCCGGCAGCCTTCGGCGTCATCGAGCAGCGTGAACGCGGCAAAATCCGTGAGTGCGCGTCCGAACTCGTAGATGACGCGCGTCTCAATGCCGCCGTCAGTGAGGATCAGGTTTCTTAACCGCCTTAACTTCGAGCGCCCGGCCGGACTGCGTATTCTTCGCAGAAAAGCTCTGCACGGGCGAACGCTGTGTGTCATGAACCGTTCGAACGGTGACGTGATAGATCGCGCCGCCGCCGGTTGCGCCGACGCGTCCGTGGCCCGAGGACGTCGTAGTGGTCTGCGAGCCTGAAATGAACACGAGGCCCGCTACAAGCAAGTGGAGCATGGTGTTATCCTCCCAAAGCTTTGAGTGCCTGGCGGAACGTCGAGACGGAAATCACCCGAATGCCGCGCGTACCCTTGACTTCCTGATAATTCTCTTTCGGAACCAAAAAGATCTTCGCACCCGCACGGCGCGCCGCGATGACTTTTTGCGATGCGCCCTCGATGGGTCCGACGCTGCCGTCGTACGCGATCGTCCCCGTACCGGCAACGGGTTGCGTCACGTGCAGCGCGTGCGGCCGCAAACGCCGGTAGATATCCAGCGCAAACATCAGTCCGCCGGAACTGCCGGAAACGTTGGGCAAATGAAACGCCACGGCCACCGGGATGTGCGGCCGCTGGTAGATCGTCGTGAGG
>JBKPMZ010000070.1:0-5294 GCA_046732415.1 Vulcanimicrobiota bacterium | reverse complement strand
GACATACGCCTGGCATTCACCGCGTAACAATGCAGGGGCCGTTCGGGTGCGACGCGCTTGCGCGCTGCATCCAACCGCTACGCTGGCGGCCGGTTACGCGTCATCCCTGACGCTCCAGAGGGAATAGACGAAATAATGCGGCAGGCAACGGTGATCTGCAGGCTCAGTTCGCGCCACGGTCTGGCGTATTATCAGCGTTTGCAGCAAGCATTGCCGGAGCGCGGCGTCGAGATCGTCGAAACGCACATGGTGCGCCGCCGGAAAGCGCTGAAACGGCGCATTCGCCAAGCCGTGCAATCGGGCGCAAAGTTAATCATAGTCATCGGCGGGGACGGCACCCAGACCGCCGCAGTCGCCGAAATGGCGCATACCGACAGCGTTCTCGCGGTCGTGCCCGCGGGGACCGGCAACAGTTTTGCCTTCAGCCTGGGCATCAAAGACGATCTCGACGCGGCAATCGACACCATCGCAAACGGCAAGGACATCGCCGTGGACGTCGGCATCGTGAACGGCACATATTTCGCGAACTTTGCCACGATCGGGCTCATTGCGGATGCGGCGAACCGCACGCCGCGCGGACTCAAGCGCATCGCGGGGCCGATTGCCTACGGCATCGCAGCGATTCAGTCGTTCGTCAAAAACAAACCGTTCGAACTACGCGTCAAGTGGAAAAGAGAAACGCTGCGCATCGTTACGCATCAGGCGATCGTTGCCAGCGGCAGATATTTCGGATGGCAGCCGCTCACGCCGCAGGCCAGCGTACGCAGCGGCGATCTCGCCTTTTTTGCCGCCGCCGGCGATAAGGCGCAAGACGTCATCGCTACGAACGCCGCACTGCTGCGCGGCGATCAAACGCAACTCGATCACGCGCATTATTTTTCGGCGCCGAAGATTACGATCAAAACCAAGCCGAAGCAGCCGCTGAACATCGACGGTCATGCGCTCGGCAGGACACCGGCGAAATTCAAGATCGTTCCGAAAGCGCTGCGCGTGCTCGTGCCGCAGGATTTCAAACCGCGCGCGTGAGCACCGGCGTGCGGCTCGACATCGCGGCTCTTGCGCTATTCGCGGCATTTGTCGCGCTGGGCATGCTGGTTTCGCGCCGACCGCTCACGCGTCTGGACGCGGAGGCCGTCTATTTTCGCGGTCAAGCCACACGCATCGCACTGCTCTTTACGCTCTCGGGACGATCGCGCGCGCTTACGGCGGCCTGCGTTCTGGCGATTGCGATCTTTGCGCTGCTGCGATTGCCGCTCGGCATCCCCCTGATCATCGCGGGGTCGCAACTCGTCTCGCAACTCATCGTCGAGTTATGCAAGATGTTTTTCAAACGCATGCGCCCCGATTACTGGCTCGTCGGCCGCGAAGCCGGTCATTCGTATCCCAGCGGTCACGCGACCACTGCGGTCGTGTTTTTTATCGGCTGGGCTCTCGTCGTCGCACTCAGTCCACTGGGCGGCGGCGTAAAAACCGCGCTCATCGCAGCACTAACCGTGTGGTCGCTCGGTATCATCTGGTCGCGACTCGCACTCGGCGCGCATTACCTTACCGACGTCACCGGCGGCGCTTTGTTCGGCGCAGCATGGCTCTGTGCGCTTTCATCGCATCTTTATACGGTTCTCAGTCTACCGGGGTAGATATGCCGCGTGGGTACGCAGAGGCGAACGCTGGGTTTCGTTGCGGGCAGCGCCTGCTTGATCGTCGCGCTGGTTGCGGCGTGGGCGCTCGTTTCTGCTGCGACCGCCGCGCGTGTCAGTTCGCCTTCGGATTGGAAGCAGTTCCGGTTGCAAAACAGCAACAACGTCGCCATGTCCGGAACGTTGCAAACGTCATGGCATAAGACCACGGGCGGCGCCTTTTCTTCTTCACCCACACTTGCCGGCGGCGTGCTGTTCATCGGCGACAATCACGGGCTGCTCAGCGCAATCGATCCGCGTACCGGCAAAACGCTGTGGGAGTACCGCGCCGCAAATCCGATCATGTCGGCGCCGATCGTTTTCCGCAATGCGGTCATCGTCGGCGAAGGCGACGAAAACAGTCCGCAAGGTTCGTCGCCCGCGCATCCGCTCACGGTGGGCGCGCCGCCAAGCGCACTTATCGCACTCGATCGCGGTGATGGTCGCGTGCTCTGGAAAGTCCGTCTGCCGGGCAGCGGCATGCCGACGCCCGCAATCATCGACGGCGTGCTCGTACATCACAACGGCGCCGGACACGTGATGGGAATCGATCCCGAAACCGGCAAGGTGCTGTACGATCGCGATCTGCATTCCATCGCGTCGATGGTCGCCGCGCTGCCCGTTCCCGGCGATCGCTTCATCACGACCGGTGTCAACGCCAACGCGGTCTGGCTGCTCAACGCAAAAGACGGATCGGTCGTGTGGAAATCCGCGTTTTCACCCGTCGCCTCGGGCATCGGTGATTGCCCGCCCGTCAGCGATGGCGTGCGCGTGTATTGCAATTACGTCATGCCGCCGAGCACGGCGACATCCGTGCAAACCGAGCGTCTCAATTCGTTCCGGGCGTACGCCGTCGACTTGAAGACCGGCAAGAAAGTGTGGGACGTGCTGCTCGAGAGCGGCATCTTGCCCAAGCGAAACGAAGCGGCGATACCGCTGCTGGCAAATGGCCTGCTCTACATGGGCAGTTCGCTCTCACCCACGCTGCACGCAATCGATCCAAAAACCGGCTCGGTCAAATGGCGCCTGCACACGCACGGACCCGTCAAAGGCGGCATCGTGAATGCCGGCGGCACGCTGTATTTCGGCGATATGGGCGGCTATCTGTGGGCGGTAAACGGGGCGACGGGCGCCGTCGTCGGCGATAAAAACATGCACACGCCGTTCAACGTCGCCTCGCCGATCGTGGCAGGCAAAACGCTCATCATCGGCACCAAGGACGGTGAGATTCTCGCGCTGCCGCTGGCCGACATTCGCAGCGGCCGCGACGCCTAGCGGCATGTAAACACCCTCGGGCGGCGTAGTAGCGCGTTACGGTGTTTACTGCATTCGCGCTCGCTGCCGCCGTATCGGCGCCGGATCCGTACGAGGTTTACGCGCGCGCCCGCGGCTATTGGGCCGCGCAGCGCTATCCGCGTTATCTCTCGTATCGCGTGCAGATTTCGGGCGGCCTGCCTGCAGGCAGCGTAACGAACACGTACGCTTCGTTCGCGGATACGCTCGCAGACGTCGTTCACGTGCGCGCGACGAGCGCCGAGAAAGCCGCACATCCGTACGTGCCGCACGGTACGAACGTCAGCGTGACATTAAAAGTCAGCTACACGCGCCATCCGAAGCTCTTTTCCGGTCCGGGTGCGGATGGCGACGACGGCGACATCCACGTTTCCAAAACCGTCCGCGTCACGCAGGCGCAGCAGCAAGATATACTCGGCGTCCCGCTTCTCACGCCCGCCTATTCGTTCGGATTGCGTCCGGACGATGTGCAAGCCCGAGCAACTACCGCTTCGCGTGCACCCGGCCTCAAGACGATTGCTGCCGTTACGGCCTCGCGTCGCGATTACGACATCCGCTATGATGGTCTGCAAACGCTAGAGGGCGTCGCGTGCTATCATCTCGCCCTCACGCCGCTGCGCGATCCCGCGCATCTGCGCTTGCGCGAGTTGTGGATCGACACGCAGACCTTTGCAACGCGGCAAGCCCGCGTTCAAGGAAATTTCACCGCTGGCCCGAGCCCAACGCTCGCATGGACGATCCGCTTTACCGGTCACGACGGCGCGCTCTACATTCAAAGCGAAGATGCGGCGCAGCCCGTGCACTATCTCGGACGCACGTACGCCGGAGTGCGCGTAACGTTCGACGACGTGCAAGCCGCCGCCGCGCCTGATTTTACGTGGTCGCTCTCGCTCTTCGAAACTTCGGGCGACGTACTGCGCGAACCGACGCCCTAATAATCGGTGTCGCCGGGACCGTCGTCGGGCAAGTCTTCGAAATAAGCGGCCTGACGCATCGTTTCGATCGTTCTAAACGGACCTGGCGTTTGCGTGAAGTCGAAACAGTCGCGCAGTGCATCGGAACGATCGTCGGTGGTATGCAGCGACGGCAGATCGAACGCCACTTCGGTAAACTTCACGATACTGCCGAATTCATGCTGCACGTGCGAGACATAATGGCGTTTTGCCCATGGCGAAATCACCATCATCGGCACGCGAAAGCCCAGGCCCATGCGGTCGAGCTGCGGCGGTTTGACGTGATCGTACCAGCCGCCCCAATCGTCCCACACCACGATGATCGCCGTCGTGTTCCAGAGCGGGCTATGCCCGATCGCGTTCACGATCGAAGCGACCCACTCCGGTCCGAACACGGCGCCTTCGACGCCGAGATCGCGCGGGCTGCGCTGCTTGGGAAACGGATGATCCGAATTGCGAGCGGTGGGCACGACCCACGTGATGTTCGGAAGGTCGCCGCGGCGCGCGTCTTTGAGCACTTGCGTTTCGGGCGAAATCACGTTCGCCCAGTACGGTGAATACCGAATGTGCCGGATCGCATCGAACGCCGACCAAATGTTGCCCAGTTCGTCCAAACCGGGCGCGTAATACCGCCACGTCACGCCCAGCGGCATCGCGACGTCGGCCAGCGTTTGAAAGTTGTAACATGGCCAGGGCCCCGGCACTTCACGCCCGTCGGGTGCGATCATCGACACGCGCGCATCGAGCGGCGAATCGCAGCCCCACGCATAGCGCGTCGTTTCCATCTTGTTCGGGTTGTTTGCGGCAAATTGCGATTGGCCGGCAATCAAATATAGATGCGCCGGAAACGTCGGCCCCGTATTCGATTGAAACATGCGATCGGCGAACGTGTACTGCTCGCCCATGTCGAAGTACGGCTGCACCTCGCTTTGCGGTACGTACGCGTACGGAAAATCCGGGTCTTGGCGCGGAAGCGTGTCGACGCGATCCCACCCGTCCATCCGCCCGTTGTCGTACTCTTGCACGAACGCCTTGTGCTGGTGATCCACGTCGGCGCCATACGCCAAACTCACCGGGTGCAATTTCACGCGTCCGTAGTGGTCGAGGCCGTAGTCGGCGGTGTCCGCGCCGGGAAATCCGTGGAACAAATTGTCGGTACTGCGATTCTCCTGAATCACCACGACGAGGTGCTTGATATGCGAGCGCAATTGCGTAACGAACTCGTACTCCGCGCGCCGCTTCAAATTGATCGGCTTCGCCGACGCTTCGCCGCCCAGCAGACCGGCCACGCAAGCCAGCGCCAGCGCGGTTCTTAACCACCGCTGCTTCATCCGCTGGAGTGTATCCGCTTGCGCTGCGGGCGCTCCTTCAA
>JBKPMZ010000069.1:0-8012 GCA_046732415.1 Vulcanimicrobiota bacterium | reverse complement strand
GAGCAGCACCAGCGGATAGCGCTTGCCTTTCGCGTAGTCCACCGGATACGTCAGCACGGCGTCTTCATTGAAAAGGCGTATCCGCGCTGCGCGCTGCCTTCGGCCCTCTTGCACATCTGCCGCTGCGGTCCAATTCAGCGTGGCAACTTTGCCCAGCGGTTTCGAGGCGAGCGCGAAGTTGTAATCGGTGAGGCGCGTGAGTTTTCCGGACGGCGAACGGTAATAGATTTCGCCAGGATGATGCGGGGTCGTCCCCACAAACGCGATGCCGCCGTCGTGCGCGATGCTGCCGTCGTAATCGCCGAGCGGATTGACCTCGCCGAGTTGCAGTCGCTGCACGTGGCCGTTGCGGAGCACGCGCCACAGCACTTCGTGCGTTCCGGCGTTGCCTTCAACGAGCAGCGCTTTGGAATCGGGATACCATGCGTAATTGGTGGTGTTCGCGTCCAGGCCGATCTTCGTGAGATCGAAACCCGGCCCGTGTCCGGGCGAGAGGAAGATGTTCGCCTGATTCATCGGATCGCCGTCGCGCGCGTACGTGTACGAGACTGCTAATCCGTCGGGCGCGTACCGAGGGTTGAACTCATATCGCGTGCGCCCGGTGAGCGGGGTACTCTTGTGCGTCGCCACGTCAAGAATTTCGACGACCGAACGATCGGCATCGCCAAGCAGTGCATTCGGAATGCGCACGTAGACGATCTTCTTGCCGTCGGGCGACCACGAGATCGTCGACCCCGCAGCCCCCGCCGCGACGCTCCACGTCCCGCTCGTCAACCTCGTGTCACGCTGAGGCATCGAAGCGCCGCCGAGGAATCGAGGCGTCTGCACCAGCCACAAATGCGCCGGCGGAAACGGACCCGCATCCAAATACGCGTTGTCCGTTACGCGGAACGCATCTTGAAAACGCGCAGTCCCGGTGCGTTTTGGTACTTCGTCCGAGGCGACGTACGCGATCGCTTTGCCGTCGGGACGCCAGGCGAATTGTTCGACGCCCGTGGGCGAATGCGTGAGTTGCAGCGGCTGTGCGTCACGCGGGGGCGTCAACCAAATCTGCGTGTGATGATCGGCATCGCTCGCGAGGTAGGCGATCTCCGAGCCGTCCGGCGACCACATCGGCGCGTGCACGCTGCGATCGCTCTTTAGCACGTGCTGTTCGTGCGAGCGGATGTCCAGCAGCACCAGTACGGAGTCGCGGCGGTCGTGATCGAGATCGACGCGCGAACGGGTGAAGACCAGCGTCGTTCCGTCGGGCGAGATGCGCGGTGAGGAAACGCCGATCGTTTTGTAGACGTCGTCGAGCGTGAAACGCGAATCGGCGGCGCTTGGGGCGCCGCCGAGCAGAACAGCGGAAAGAACGAGATGAATCAACGTTATACGCCGGCGGGGATTTTCTCCAGCACCATAGCGGTGAGGTCCGCCAGACGGCACGAATATCCCCATTCGTTGTCGTACCACGCGCCGATCTGAATCAGATCGCCGTTCGCGCCCGTCAGACCCGCATCGACGATCGACGAGTACGGCGAGCGCTTGAAGTCACTCGACACCAGTTCGTCTTCGCAGAACTGCACGTACTCTTTCAAGTCGCCGCCCGCAGCGCGCTTGAGAATCGCGTTCAGTTCGTCCTTCGTCGTCTCTTTCTTGACTTGCGCGACGAGATACACCATCGAAACCGTCGGCGTGGGCACGCGAAGCGCGAATCCGTCGAACGTGCCTTTGACTTCCGGAATCGTCAGGTACAGCGCTTTTGCGGCACCCGTCGAGGTGGGAATGATGTTCGTCGCCGCGTTGCGCGCGCGCCGCAGATCGCGATGCGGCGCGTCCAGAATGTTCTGGTCGTTCGTGTACGAGTGGATCGTGGACATAAAGCCCTTGACCCAGCCCAAATTATCGACGATCGGTTTGACTGCGGTAGCCAAGCAGTTCGTCGTGCACGACGCATTGGAGATGACGTGGTGCTTGCCGGGATCGTACTGCTCGTGGTTCACGCCGAGCACGACGGTGATGTCCTCGCCTTTGGCGGGCGCCGAGATCAATACTTTTTTCGCGCCGCCGCCGTCGATGTGCGCGCGCGCTTTTGAAGCATCGGTGAATAGGCCGGTCGACTCAATCACGACGTCCACGCCGAGATCTTTCCACGGCAGCTTGCCCGGATCGCGTTCGGCCAGGACTCTGATGCGCTGCTTGTCGATGGAAATGCTGTCGCCATCCGCCGACACGCTGCCCTCGTACATCCCGTAGTTCGAGTCGTATTTGAACAGGTGCGCGCATTCTTTCGCGCTGGTCAAATCGTTGACCGCGGCAATTTCGATGCCGGGGTGACGCTCGAGAAGCGCCTTGGCAAAGTTTCGTCCAATGCGGCCGAAGCCGTTGATGCCGATACGCATGAAAAACTCCTATTGACCTAATCGCGGGCAGTCCCGGACGTGTCTCTTACGGGCTCTTTACGCCGGTTTCCCTGGCGCGTCCGTGAAAAAACCTACGAACGCGCCTGCACCCGCCTGGCTAATCGGGCGAGCGCCATGAGGCGGCTGTTGACGGTGGGTTTGGCGATGGGCGGGTTGCAGCGGCGGCCCAGTTCGCTCAGACTTTCGTCGGGATAGCGAAGGCGCAGTTGCGCGATTTCGCGCAGCGCGGGCGAGAGATGCTGCAGGCCGTACGCGCTGGACAAGAATTCGATGGTCTCGCGCTGCCCGGCCGCTGCGGCGGCTGCGCGCTCCAGGTTCGCCGCTTCGGTGTTGACCAGGCGATGAATGCGGTTCTTCGTCTCCTTGAGGGCGTGCACGTCTTCCAGATGCAGCACCGCCGCGTGCGCGCCGATGATGGTGAGCAATCCGACGATCGCCTCGAAGTCTTTGTAGTACAACACGGTGCGCGCTTTGCGGCGCATCGTTTTCGGCGCGTCCGCAACCGCGCGCAAAATCCATTCGAGGCGCGTCGCCTGCTGCTGTTCGGGGAGCACGAACTCCAAATGATAGCCTTGCGCGCCGGCCGACACGGAGCCGCACGCGAGAAACGCCGCGCGCGCTTCCATCACGCGATCGCAGCGATGCATCGGTTTTGCCGCCTGTTCGCGCAGCTCGGCGGGAAGGGCGATGCGATACGACGGGACGCGCCGCAGGCGCGTGCCGGGAACTTTTTCGATGTGCTCGCCGCGCAGCAGCGAGCGAAAAAGGCGTGCGACGGCGTTACGCTGCGTCATGAAATACTGCGCGTCGCGCGTGCGTCCGTAATACGCGAGTCCTTGCAGCAGCGCTTGCCGGCAATGGACCGCTTCGGGAATCTCGCGCGCAAGCGCGTCTTTCGTATCGGCGGAAAGACTCACCGATTCACCACCACTCGGACGGCTCGTCTTTGCGCTGATCGAGGATCTCGTAGAGATCGGCGGGCTTGAGCCCCGGCGTCATACGCAGCGGCACCTCGCGCACGCGCACGGTGACGAACTTGGTCGCGTAATGGATTTCCAGCACGTCGCCCGGCTTGACTTGATAACCGGGCTTGAGTTCTTTGCCGTCCTTGGTGATGCGTCCGTGCACCAGCGCCTCGTGCGCTTCCGAGCGGCGCTTGGAAAGGCGCGAAACCTTCATGAACTTGTCCAGGCGCATACCGGGAATAGTGCGCCGGGCGGGGCACCCGCCCCCGCCCGATGCGCTAGCGGCTCACGATCTCCGCGAGGTGGCTTGGCCCCGTTGCCACCGTGTGCGGCGGCGTCACGCCCTTGATGGCGGCGAGCGAACGCGCCCAACTATTGAACGCGACCGCGCGCGCGGTATATTCGCGCTCGAGGCGTCCGTAGAGTTGCACCGTCGCTTGCGCAAGCGGTTCCTGGCCGGGCAGATTCATCGCGTCTTCGCGCAGCTTGCCCGGCTTCTGAATGAAGTCTTCGAAGTTTTGCGGAGACGAGGTGAGCGAAGCGACCATCGCGTCGATGCGTGCGATCTGCTGCCGGTTTTTGCTTGCGTCCTTCGCGAGCGTTTCACGCACGCGGTGCAGCTCGTTGAGCATCACGTCGATGCGGCTGAGCAGGTCGTAGTATTTGCGCTCCTGCGCGAACGCCGCATCGTCTTCGCTTTGCGTCGTGCGTGCGAGCGGATCGGCACGCTCAACGAGCGGGAAGCGATACGTTTTGCCTTCGAGATGCAACGCAACGGTGTAGTGTCCCGGCGGCAGCGGCGGCCCTTCTTCCGGTCCGCGGAAGAAGAACGGTGCACTGTCGTACCGCACCGGTCCGTCGATCGAGAAGTCGTACGCGAAGTTGTTTTTGCCGGCCGTCTTGCTCAGCCAGAACGTCGGCGTGGAATCGACGCCGTTGAAGCTGTCATGCGTTCCCGCGATGTGGCGCACACGATCCCCATGCGCGTCGTACACGTCCATCGTTGGACGCGACTTGGCTTCGGCCGGAAGCCAGTAGGAAATCGTCGCGGAAGGCCCGCCGCCGCCGATGAACGCCGAGCCGCTTCCGGGCTGTGAAGCCATGAAGTCTTGGTACGTCCAATCTTCGTTGGAGTAGCCGCTGAGCGCGATGACCGGGCGCGGCCCGATGACGACCGGCACCGTCGGTGTGCCGCAGCCAGCGGTTTGCGCCGCGCGCATATCGTCCATCACCCAAATGGCGCGTCCGTGCGTCGCGATGATCATGTCGTCGAAGCGCGGTTGAAAGCGAATGTCTCGTACTTCCACCGTCGGCAAATTATTCTGGAACGATTGCCAGGTGATGCCCGCGTTGCACGACACGTAGATGCCGCGATTGGTACCCGCGTACACCATGCGCGCATTGTGGATGTCGGGCCGCACGGTGTGCACGTACTCGCCGTGCGGAATGCCGCCGGTGGCGTAGCGCCAATGCTTGCCGAAGTCGTGCGTTACGTAGATGTACGCGGTGCGGTCGCCGACGCCGTGCCGGTCGGCGCTGATATATGCGGTGCCGTCGGTCAGCGTTGAAGGCGCGACAGTTTCCACCGCGCTATCCGCAGGCAGGCTCGCGGGCGTGACGTTACGCCAGTGCTTGCCGCCGTCGAGCGTCACGTGCACGAGGCCGTCGTCTGAACCCGTCCAGATCTCGCCTTTGTGCAGCGGCGAGGTTTCGATGTCGAGCAGCGTTCCGTAGTTTTCCGCGCCGGATTCATCGTGCGTGACGGTGTCTTTGGAGACTTGCTGTTTCGATTTATCATCGCGCGTGAGGTCGGGACTGATGGCGCGCCAGTGTTTGCCGCGATCCGCCGTTTCGAACAGCACGTTCGCACCGATAAACGCGGTATGCGGATCGTATGCGGCGAACGCGATTGGCGATTCCCAGTTGAAACGATACTGCGAACGAGCGAGCACGAAGTCTTGCTCGAGCGTGCCGCGATACGGGCGCACGTTTTCCGATTCGTGCGAGACGCGGTCGTAGATGACGACTTCGCCGTTTTCCGAATCGCTCCAGATCAAACGCGGATTTGCGGGATCCGGAACGACCCATTCGCCGTCGCCTTCGACGGTTTTGAACCAGTCGCCGTTCCCGATACCGGTGTAATTTCCGCTGAACGCCGGGCCGCAGTAGCCCATGTTGTCTTGGAGGCCCCCGCACACGAGATACGGCGTCGTATCGGAAAGCCCGATGCGGTACACTTCACCCACGGGCATGTTGCGCGAGTTCGTCCAGCGCGTGCCTTCATCGGTGGAAATGGCGATGCCGCCGTCGCTTGCGAGCGCCAGGCGCTGGCC
Organism: Vulcanimicrobiota bacterium; assembly: GCA_046732415.1. Lineage (GTDB taxonomy): Bacteria > Vulcanimicrobiota > Vulcanimicrobiia > Vulcanimicrobiales > Vulcanimicrobiaceae > DATGJX01. The sequence continues at coordinate 2,309 of JBKPMZ010000069.1, read as the reverse complement.
GTCCGAGGAAATCCACAGATCGTGCAGATCGGAGTGCACCGCGTAATTGCCGTACGGAATTGCGAACGTCTTTCCGCCGTTGTACGACGCGGCCAAGAACATGCTGACCGCATACACCATGTCGGGATCGTCCGGTGCGACGCGGATGTGCGAGAAATAGAACGGCCGCTGATCGGCAGCGCTGTCTTTGGTCATCAAGGTCCACGTTGCACCCGCGTCATCCGAGCGCCACAACACGCCTTGCGGCGATTCGACGAGCGCGTAGACGCGCGAGGATTTCGATGGTGCAACGGCCAGCCCGATGCGTCCGATCGCGCCGCTCGGCAATCCATGCCCGGAAAGCCGCGTCCACGTTTTCCCGCCGTCGGTCGATTTGAACAAACCGTCGTCCTTGGCGCTGCCGCTTGTGAGCGTCCACGGGCGGCGCACCAGGTGCCACATGCCCGCGTACAGGACGTTCGGATCGCTCGGGTCCATCGCAATGTCGCTCACACCCGACTGATTCGAGACATAAAGTGTACGCGTAAACGTCGCGCCGCCGTCGAACGACACGTAGACGCCGCGATGCGTGTTCGGCGCGAACGGATCGCCAAGTAGACCGACGACGACGTGTTGCGAATCCTTGGGATCGAGCACGATGCGCGAGACGTCTTGCGCGTCCGGCAGATTTACTGGTTTCCAACTGCGCCCGCCGTTTTTCGAGCGGTACAGCCCGCTTTCGGGAATGACGTCGTTGCGCGGATTCGTTTCTCCGGCGCCGGCCCACACGATCTTGTCGTTGTGCGGATCGACGGCAATCGCACCGACCGACGCCATGCCGATGGAATCGCTGATGTTTTCCCACGACATGCCGCCGTCCACGGATTTCCAAATGCCGCCGCCGGCGGTTCCGGCGTAATACAGCAGCGGATTCGTATCGCTGCCGGCGATGGCCGATGCGCGTCCTTCGGTCAGCGCCGGGCCCAGAACGCGCCATTGCATGAGCGCGATGGGCGGCTTGGGTGTTTGCGCCGTTTGCGCGGCTTGTGCGCATGGAGTTAGCGCCATCGCCGCAGCGGCGATAGCGAGCAGAGTTCTCAGACGCATTGAGTTAGTTGCCCGTGTCCTGAACGACGTTGCCGTCGACTTTCACCAGCACGCGCAGGCTTTTGCTTTGCGACTCCATCCACGTGCCGTTGAGCAACTTCCACGTGTCCAGTGATTTGCTCGTCACCTCGAGTTGGTGCTTGGCATCGGAGCCCTGGATGCTGCCGGTAATGTGCGCCGTGTCGACGACCGTGACCGTGTTTGCATCGACCGCGGTGAACGAGTCGAGCGAGCTGCTGCAATCGTCCGTTTCGATTTGCTTCATCTGCATGCGTTGCGTCGCCACGACCTCATCGCGTTTGTGCTCTTTGCCCTTGGGATCGATCTCGACGTAATCGGGCGCCATGATGGCAAACATCGCAGCGAGATTTTTGTCGCTCGGGTCTTGCGCCGCGGTGCACAGCATATCGTACAGCCCGGTGATGGTTTTTTGGGTGGTGTCGGGCACGGGCGCGGCGGCCGTATCGGCTTTCGCGATCGGCGTTACGGCCAGCAACGCAGCAATGGCAAAAAGCGCACTCTTGAAACGCACGGAGCGGTCCTCTCTAAAGAAAACGTTGTGATTGCCCCTCATACCGGCCTACCGGGCGCCTTGTTTCATACACGCACACGTTGACATATATCGATATATCGGGATACTATTCCGATATGCATATCGGTGCGGAGTTCTGGCGTCATCGCGGACGTCAGCGTTTTGGGCGAGGCATGCTCAAGTACGTCCTGCTCAAACTGCTGGCCAACGAGCCGCGGCACGGCTACGACCTCATGCGGATCTTCGGCGAGCGGGGCTGGGGGAGGCTGGCCGCTGGCACGCTCTACCCGATGCTCGCGAAGCTGGAAGAGATGGGCTACGTCGAGAGCCGCGAGGAAAGCGGCCGGCGCATCTACCGCATCACCGACGCCGGGCTGCAGCGCCTGCGCGACGTGGCCGGCGATTTGGATCTCGAATTCGAGGCACAGGAGACGCACATGGAAGCAAAACCCGATCTTCGCGCGGCATTCGTTCGCTTGTCGAATGCCGTTCAAACGGCCGCCGGAACGGCGAAGGCCCAAACCTCGGCGGAGATCGTTCAAAAAATGGACGCGCTGCGCAAAGAGATTTTCTTGCTGCTTGCCAACGAATAGCCGATGGCGCAAGCGACTGCGGCAGGTATATTCGACGAGAGCCGTCCGATGTGGCGGCTCTTTCTCGTGTTCCTCATTCCGTTGATGCTCAGCAATGC
>JBKPMZ010000068.1:0-11297 GCA_046732415.1 Vulcanimicrobiota bacterium | reverse complement strand
GTTCGGTACGCTCGGATGCGCGCGTACCCATCGTCACGACCTGCAAGGCAACGACGTCGATGCCGCGGCCGTCCTCCGGTTCGCGCACGTAGTCGGCAAGCGACAGATGCTCGCCGCCGATCTGCCTGCTGAACGGGAACCGCGCGATTTCCTTGGACGGATCCTGCGGGTCGTAGATTATCACGTCGTTACCGCTGCTTGCCGCGGGAAAATACCCGTACACGAAGCGCGGTTCCAAGAGACGTTCTTCGATCGCCATCTGCTGATACCGGTGCAGACGCGGTTCGAAATCGTCGCGGACCAACGCATCAAACGCTTCGCCCTTCGTGTTTGCTGCGCCCCACGAGAGCCGGTACAAACTGCGAAGATCGAAACACGCCCACAGTTTGGGAAGTTCGATCTCGGTAACGATACGCGTTCCCCAGAACGGCGGTTTGGGAATCGGCGCGCGTTCGGATTTGATCGCCGAATACACGATCTCGCCATCGCTCTGCGCCGTTACCGCGCGCTGGCGTTCGCGCAGCGCAAATGCTTCGCGCTTGGCCTTTTCGAGCAGAGCCGCACGTTGCCGCGGATCGCTCAGCGACTCCATGATCTGCAGCCCTTCGAACGCGTCTTTGGCATAGAAGAGACCCGGCTCGAAGAAGCGCTCGCCCTCGTCGAGTAGTGAGATGCGGCGTCCGAAGTCGCGATTGATCGCCGCGCCGCCGACCATGACCGGGAAGTGCAAGCCGCGCGCATCCTGTTCTTGCACGCAGACCGGCATTTGTTTGCTCGTCGAAACGAGCAGCGCCGAAAGGCCTATGGCGTCGGCGTTTTCTTCCACTGCGCGTTCCAGGATCGTATTCATCGGGACTTGCTTGCCGAGATCCACAACCGTGTAACCGTTGTTCGAGAGAATCGTTCCGACCAGGTTCTTGCCGATATCGTGAACGTCGCCGAACACCGTCGCAAGCACGACCTTGCCTTTGGTCGCGCCTTCGGTCTTCTCCAGGAACTGTTCGAGATGCGCGACCGCCTTCTTCATCACTTCGGCCGATTGCAGCACGAACGGCAGAATCAGTTCTCCCGAGCCGAACTTGTCGCCGACTTCTTTCATCGCCGGCAGCAGGATGTCGTTGAGCACGCCGACGGCATCGCGCGTTTTGAGCGCCTCGTCGATTTTCTCTTCGATGCCGTCCTTGCGGCGGCGCAGGATGGCATTGTGGATGCGCACCTCGGGCGGCGCATCGGCATCGTCGTCCTTGGCCGGTCCGCTGCTTTGCGCTGCGGCACCCGCGGATTCGAAGTGCTCGATGAGACGCTGCAATGCATCGGGACGCCGGTTGAAGACCAGATCGTCGCAGAGTTCGCGTTCGGTCGCATCCAGCTCGGTGTACGGCGTGATCTCTTTCGGATGTACGAGCGCCAAATCCAAGCCGGCTTCTACGCAGTGATGCAGGAACACGGAATTGAGCGCCGCACGCGCGTGCGCCTTCAGACCGAACGATACGTTACTCACGCCAAGTGACGTGAGCACGCCGGGCATCGCCGCTTTGATCGCGCGGATGCCTTCGATCGTCTCAACGGCGGAGTCGATGTATTCCGCGTCACCGGTCGCAAGCGTAAAGGTGAGGTCGTCGAAGATCAGCGCGCCGGGCGGTAAACCGTATTCTCCGACGACGATGTCGTAGATGCGTTTGGCGACTTCGGCTTTGCGCTGCGCCGTTTTCGCCATGCCGCTCTCGTCGATCGTGAGCGCGACGACCGCCGCGCCGTGTTCCCTGGCCATCGGCAAAATCGAATCGATCTTCGTCCGTCCGCTTTCGAGGTGAACGGAGTTGACGATCGCGCGGCCGGGATAGTTTTCCAGTGCGGTTTTTATGACGCGCGGCTCTGTTGAATCGATCATCAACGGCGATTCGACCGACTGCGCGAGTTTGCGCACGACCGTACGCATTTGTTCGTCTTCGTCGGTGCGTTCGGTGAGCGCGCAGCAGATGTCGAGCACGTGCGCGCCGCCTTCGACCTGATCGCGCGCGACCACGGCGATATCGTCATAGCGATCTTCGAGCAGCAGTTTCTTGAGTTTGCGCGAACCTTGTGCGTTGATGCGCTCGCCGACGAGCAGCGGACGCGGCTCTTGTTCGAGTGAAAGCGCGGTCATGGCGCTTGCGGCGTATTGGGGGCGCCGTGGTTCGAGCGCCTCACCATGGCGAGCAACGCCTTCGCGCTCCAACGCGCTGACGCGTTGCGAGATTGCGGTGATGTGCGCGGGCGTCGTGCCGCAGCAGCCGCCGACGACGTTTACCCCGAACTCGCGCACGAAATCCGCCAGCTCCGCCGCAAGTTCGTCGGGCGTTTCCGGATAGATCGTTTCGCCTTTGGGGCCCATGATGGGCAGTCCGGCGTTCGGAATGACGCTGATGAAGCGATCGGACATCTCGCGCAGATAGCGAACGGAATCGCGCATTTGCGCAGGGCCGGTCGAGCAGTTCAAACCGATAACGTCTACCGGAAGCGCGCCGAGCGTCGCGCAGATGGCGCGAATATCCGTGCCCAGCAGCATGCGGCCTTCGGTGATCAGCGTCGGCTGCGCTTGAATCGGAACGCGGCGCAAGCCCTTGTCGAACTCGCGAACGATACCGGCGATCGCCGCTTTGAGTTCGAGCAAATCTTGCATCGTCTCCAGCAGCAGCAGATCGACGCCGCCCTCGACCAAATACCGTGCCTGCTCGCCATAGATGTTCGCGAGTTCTTCAAACGTGATCTTGGAGAGCGACGGATCCGACGACGAAATGAGCATGCCCGTCGGCCCCATCGAGCCCGCGACGAATCGCGGCCGCTCCGGCGTGCTGAACTTTTCGCAGGCTTGGCGAGCCAAACGCGCGGCGTCGCGATTGATCTCCGCGACCCTCTCGCCTAAGCCGTATTCGTCCAGTTTCAGCCGCGACGCGGTGAACGTGTCGGTTTCGACGACGTCCGCACCGGCCTCGAGATACGATTCGTGGATACGCTGGATGACATCCGGGCGCGAAAGCACGAGCGCCTCGTTGCATCCATGATAGGTCGCGCCGCCGAAGTCCTCGGCGGTCAACTCCAGCGCCATGAGCTGCGTGCCCATGGCGCCGTCGAACACGAGCACGCGCTCGCGCAACAGCTGCAGATAGGTAGACAATTTAGATCGTGGTACTCGCTTTTTCGATGGCGACGGTACTTGCGGCACGCACCTGCCCGACGGCACGTCCGGCTCGATTATATACTATCGGCCGTTCCAGGTCCGTGAGTTCTGTCAACTTGCCCTCGTCCATCAAGCCCATCTGACGGATAGCGCCGAGCACCGCGGGCGCGCGGCCGCGTGAAGCCCCATCCAAGACTTTACAAACCATGCCGACGCCGGCATCGGCAAACGCCGCGCCGTGAACGCCTTCGGCGCCGCCCTTGCACACCAGTGCGCCGCCTGCCGCCTGCATGAGGCGCGTGTCGAACTCCCCGGTGCCGGACACGTAGTCAGGATGCGCGGCCATTGCATCGCGCACGATGCGCAGCGCCGCGCCATCGTCTTCGCGCATGTCGCGCAGCGTCGCCAACCGCACGAACGAGCGCGTCGCGTTGAGCAGCGGCGTTGCATAGACCGGAATGCCGCAGCCGTCTACGCCCAGCACGAAATCTTCCACACGCTGATCGGATACGCGAGCGCAGAGATCCAAAATCCGCTGCTGCGCGGGATTCGATACGTCCAGGTAGGTCGCCGGATCGGCTCCGATGATTCTGCACAGCGCCAAGATGCCCGCGTGTTTTCCGGAACAGTTGTTGTACACGGCTCCCGGAGTAATGCCGGCTTCGCGCAACGCCTGTGCGGCTTGCGTGTTGTACGGTTCGTGCGCGCCGCATTGCAGTGCGTTCTCGTCCATGCCGATCTTCTCGAGAATCGAACGCACCGCATCAACGTGAAATGCTTGCCCCGTATGCGAAGCGGCCATGACCGCAATCTCGCGCGGCTCCAGTCCGAAACGCTCTCGCGCGCCCGCGGCAATCGCCGTGGCGGCGATGAACGGTTTTGCCGTCGATCGCAAAAAGACCGGCGTATCGGTATCGCCGGCGGAAAAGATGACGTTGTACTGCGCGTCCATCGCGCAAACGGCGACATGATGGAACGACTCCACCATGCCGCCGCGAGTCACTTCAACGCCCCAAGTGCTACACCAGGGCTGGTTCGACAATATTCGCTTCCTGTTCGGCGTAGACCGGATTCGAGAGATACCGCTCGCCGGTGTCGCATCCGATCGTCACAATGAGCTTGCCTTTCGACTCCGGCCGTGCCGCCACTTGCAGCGCCGCCCAAATGTTCGCCCCGGAAGAAATGCCCAGCAGCATGCCTTCCTCGCGCGCAGCGCGCCGGGTCATTGCGATGGCATCGGCATCGGTCACGCGAACGACCTCCTCATACGCGCTTGTGTTGAGCACCTTGGGTACGAATCCGGTACCGGTCCCTTGGATCTTGTGCGGCCCCGGTTGTCCGCCGGAGAGCACGGGCGATGCATCGGGCTCGACGGCGATGACGCGTACGCCCGGCTTGCGCTCTTTGAGCACTTCACTCACGCCGGTGATCGTGCCGCCCGTACCCACTGCCGCAACGAAAATGTCCACCGTCCCGTCGGTATCGCGCCAGATTTCCTCGGCGGTCGTACGGCGGTGAATCTCGGGGTTCGCCGGATTTTCGAACTGCTGCGGAATGAAATACTTCGCGGGATCGCTCGCGCGGATCTCGTTCGCTTTTGCAATCGCCGCTTTCATTCCGTCGGCGCCGGGCGTAAGGATCACTTGCGCACCGTACGCCTTCAAAAGATTTCGCCGCTCGACGGTCATCGTGTCCGGCATGATCAGAATCACCGGATAGCCTTTCGCCGCCGCGACAAATGCCAGCGCAATGCCGGTGTTGCCGCTCGTCGGCTCGACGATGACGCTATCGGGGCGCAGGCGTCCGTCGCGCTCGGCCGCTTCAATCATCGCCACGCCGATACGGTCTTTCACGGACCCGGCGGGATTGAACGACTCCAATTTTACCGCCACCGTGCCGGGCAGGCCCTTGCCAAGGCGAGAGAGCTTGACCAGCGGCGTATTGCCGAACGTGTCGGCCAAATTGTTATAGATCCGTGCCATACAGTTGTCCTCAAATGGGCGTATTGTCGTGACGTGACCATCATAACCGAAAAGGATGCGTAAAGGCTGCAAGCGCCCGGGTCGGTCCACCTCGCGCGCAGAATGCTGGTTTTCCCGTGTTTTCGCTCACTGAAAAGTCGCTCTACGTTGAAGCGATCGACCTGTGGATCGACTCCATGCGCACGCGCGATCGGTGTTACGTTTCGCATGGGCACTCCGATCACGCACGCGAGCACGCACTCGTACTCGCCACGCCCAACACCGCGCGCATTTGCCGCGCGCGCTTTTCGCGGCGCGAAGAGCGCGCCATGCAGCCCTCGCTGCTCGAAGCAGTGAAGCCGCCGCGTCCGCCGGTGCAGTTCGAAGAGCACGCGTACAACGAGCCGTGGTGGCACGGCGATCATCGGCTCACGCTTTTCTCCGCGGGGCACGTCCTCGGCAGTTCGCAGATCCTCATCGAGAGCGAACGCGGCCGTTTCGTGTACACGGGCGATTTCAAACTCGAGCCCTCGCTCACTTCGGAAACGCCGGAGGTGAAACACTGCGACGTCGTGCTGATGGAATGCACGTACGGCCGCCCGCAGTACGCGTTTCCGCCGCGCGAACAAGTCGCGGGCGAGATGATCGCATTTGCGAACGACGCGCTCGAATACGGCGCCGTGCCCGTGTTCTTTGCGTATTCGCTGGGCAAAGCGCAAGAAGCGCTCGCAATTTTGGGCAAAGCCGGTCTTCCGATTACCGTGCACGGCGCGATCGAAACGCTGTGCGAGGTGTATCGTGCCTGCGGCGTTGAGCTGCCGGCGTACACGCGCTACGATGCCCGGCATTTCAACCGGCAGAGTGTACTGATTTGGCCCCCGTCGGGCCGTGCATTACCGAAAGCCGTCAACGGTAAACCCGTTCGCACCGCCGTTCTCACGGGTTGGACGCTGGATCGCGGCGCGCTGTTCCGCTACGGCGCCGACCGCGGATTTGCACTCTCTGACCACGCCGATTACCCGGCATTGCTGCGCTACATCGAACTGGCGCAGCCCAAGAAGGTGCTGCTCAACCACGGCTGGCGCGATTTCGCCTATCGCTTGCGGGCGATCGGCGTGAACGCGGAGTATTTGGAAGAGCATGCGCAGCTCGCTTTGTTTTAAGATTGCGTTCGTCTTCATGGCCGCGCTTACGTGCGCGGCTCCGGCTCTTGCCGCAACATCGGCTCCCAGCCTGGACGACGCACTCGATCGCATTGCACAGTACGCACCACAGGCACTTGCCGAGCAAGGCGCTCCGGGCATGATCGTGGCGATCACCGACGCGACGCACACGCTGCGCGTCATCCCGATCGGCTACGCGAATACGGCATCGAAAACCCCGGTGACCGAACAAACGCGCTTCGGCATCGGTTCGCTCAGCAAGTCGATGACGGCGACGGCGCTGCTCGAATTGCGCGATGCCGGCCTCTTCGATCCGCAGCGCCCCGTTACGGCATATCTTCCGTGGTTTTCGATCGGCACGCGCTGGCGCGCGATAACGCCGCACGACCTCTTCACCCATACGAGCGGATTGCCCGACGGCGGGCTTTCGACAGGACTCTCGGCAGTGTACGGTTTGCGCACCTGGATGACGGGATTTGCGCCCGGCACGCACTGGTCGTATTCGAACGTCGGCTACGACACGCTCGGCGCGATCCTCGAAACGCTCGATCGTTCGAATTATCCCGAGATCATGCGGCGGCGCGTGTTCGCTCCGCTCGGCATGACGAACACCACCGCGCAATGGGATCCGCGCGATCTGGAAAGCGCTGCGCAAGGTTACTTGTACCGTGCCGACGACATCGCCGTTCCCCAAGATCCGCAACTCATGCCCGCGCCGACGACGCACTTCACAGATCCCGCCGGCTCCGTGCTTTCGAACGGCGCCGACATGGCCGCGTACATGCGCTATCTGATCGACGGCGGCAAAGGGCCGAATGGCGCGCTCATTTCGCCGCAGAGTTACGCGTTGCTCAGTTCGCCCGGCGTAACCGGCGGACACGAACTCGGAGACGATCAGCCGGGGATGTATCACCGCTACGGATACGGCTTGGCGATTATGAACCTGGGCGGCGACAAAGTGCTCGCGCACACGGGCGGTGTGATTGCATACACGGCATGCATCATGGTCGACGTCACGCGCCGCTTCGGCGTCATCGCGCTCTCGAATTTAGGGTACGTCGGCCCGCGCCCGTGTGCGATTGTTTCGTACGCGATCAAAACGCTGCAGGCGCAGGCGCAAGAAAAAGCGCTTCCGCCGGTTCCACCCCCCGCCGACCCGGCGCACGTCGTGCACGCCGGCGACTACGCGGGAACATACAGCGCGCCGAGCGGACACGCGGTAAGCGTCAGCGCCTCGGGCGATCGGCTCACGCTGCACGACGGCACGTCCGAGTTTGCACTCTACCCGCGCGGCGGCGACGCATTTTGGGCTGCGGATCCGGCGTTCCGCACCTTCGGTTTGCAATTCGGACGCGACGCCAAGCAGCAGGTTGTGGAAGTAACGTCCGGCTCGCAGTGGTTCACGAGCCAGCGCTATATGGGGCCGCGGCGGTTTTCGTATCCGCCCGCATGGTCACGTTATACCGGCACTTACGAAAGCGTCGACGCGAACGGCTATTACTGGTCGATGCACGTCTACGAACTCAAGGGCAAACTGCTCGCCGACGGTTCGCCGCTGGTTCCGCTCAAAGGGACGCTGTTTCACATGGGCGACAAAGCGTGGCAGCCGTCGTGGGTGCGTTTTCAGGAAACGGTCGACGGCAAAACGCAAATCGCGAGCATGCCCGGCACGATGCTCTATCGCACGAGCCCGTTCTAGCGAACGCTAATCGACGCCGATGTCCCAGAGCATTCCGAGATCTTTTTTCGAGAACGATCGGAATGCGATGAGCGTTTCGGTATCGTTGATGCCTTCCAGCGCGCCGATCTTTTCGGTCACGAGATCGCTGAGCTGCTCGTGTTCCTTGACCCGGACGATCGCAATCATGTCGAACGGGCCGGCGACGCTGTACACCTCGGCGATGCCGTCGATGGCAAGGAGATCGTCGGCAATGCTCTTCAGGCGAGGACGCTCGACGTTGATGAGGATAAATGCCGTGACCATGGGTAACCCCATTCCATGATCCGGTTCGGGCAAACCTGCGCGGCGATCGCGGCCAGAGCGGGAAAGCTCGAAAAAATCGCTATCCTTGCGGCCTATCTGCGCGAGCTGTCCGATGCGGACCTGGCGGCGGCATCGCGGTTCTTCACCGGCAACCCGTTCCCGGCGCGGGACGAACGCAGTCTGGGCATCGGATGGCGTACCATCGTGGAGGCTGCGCGTAATGCTTGGGGCGTCGGCGAAACGCAACTCGCGCCGGCGTATCGCGAACACGGGGACCTCGGCGCCGCCCTCGGACCGTTCGTGCGCGCGCCGATGCATCTGGCGCTCTTTTCGGAAACGCTGACGCCGAGCGTGCTCTACGCGTTGTTCGAAGAGATCGCCGCGGCAAGCGGTAAAGCCGCGGGCCGAAAGCGCGAAGCGATCTGCGAGCGCATTTTGAGCACGTGTACCGACGCGGTGGAAGCCACGTACGTCATCAAGATCATGACCGGCGATCTGCGCATCGGTTTGCGCGAAGGGCTCATTATCGACGCAATCGCGCAGGCATTTGATTCGGATCATCGCGTCGTGCGGCGGGCGACGATGGCGGCCGGCGATATCGGGGCGGTGGCCGTCGCCGCACGCGACAAGCGGTTGGACGAAATTACGATTGCGTACGGATCGCCCATCGGCTTCATGCTCGCGACACCCCTGGCGTACGGCTCCGCCTACAAAGATTTGCGCGAAGGCGTATGGATTGCGGAGGAAAAGTTCGACGGCATTCGCGCGCAGGCGCATAAGAGCGGCAATACCGTTCGCATTTTCTCTCGCACGCTGAACGACGTCACACAGTCCTATCCGGAGATTGCCGCTGCGCTCGCGCAGATTACCGGCGATTTCATGCTCGACGGAGAAATCGTTGCTCGCCGCGACGGACAGGTGCTGCCGTTTCGCTACTTGCAGGCACGCTTGCAGCGCAAAACGGTCGACCCGCAGTTGCAGACGGAAATTCCCGTGACGTACATGGTGTTCGACGCGCTCGCTTCCGGCGATGCGTTTCTCATCGACGAGCCGCTGGTCGAACGACGCGCGAAGCTCGCCGAAATCGTGCGTTCGAACGAATCGATCGTGCTTGCGCGCTTCGCGCGCTTGGGTGAACCCGCATCGGCCGACGAGCTGCACGAGCGGTTCGAAGCGGCGCGAGCGGCGGGGCATGAAGGGCTCATGCTCAAGCGCACGGATTCGCCGTATCATCCCGGACGCCGCGGAAAGTGGTGGCTCAAACTCAAACGCGAACTCACGACGCTCGACGTTGTCGTCGTTGCCGTCGAGTGGGGACACGGGAAGCGCGCAAAAGTGCTTTCCGACTATACGTTTGCGGTGCGGGGCCGAGGCGGCGAGCTGCTCACCATCGGCAAGGCGTATTCGGGACTCACCGACGCGGAGATCGCGCAGCTTACGCAGTGGTTTTTGGAGCACCAAATCGGCCGCGCGGCGCATCGGATCCTCGTGCAGCCCGAGATCGTTTTGGAGGTCGCGTTCGATATTCTGCAGCCCAGCGATCTGCACGAGAGCGGATTTTCGATGCGCTTTCCCCGCATCGTGCGTTTGCGCGACGACAAGCCCGCCGCCGAGATTGACACCATCGATCGCGTGGAAGAAGTGTACCGCGAGATGCTCGCACGCGAGGGCGTCGGCCGCTAGGCGCGAAGCGGGCCCGCAAGGAGGCATACGATGCACGTCTTTTTCAAAACAGCCGCCGCGGCGGGCCTGGCGGCACTGCTCCTTGGCGCAACTCCGGTGCGCACCGCAAATCCAATTCACATGCTCGGGTATCTGGTTGGACGATGGAATTGCACGTCAAACGCCGGCGGTCAGAGCACGACGTACACCGCCACGTATTCCTACGCGCTGGGCGGCACGTGGCTGCGTGCGGTCAATTCGTCGAAAGAGGGCAACAGCGAAGACTTACTGAGCTATCAGCCGGGCACGTGGCGGGTCATCGATCTCGACGCAACCGGCGCGGCAATGATCATGGACGGCCACGACACCGGACTCGCGCACATCGTGATGCAGGAAAAATATCCGCAAACCGGACTGCAGATAACATTCGACCGTCAGTCGCTGCGCAAATATACGCTCACGTTCGGCGGAACGATGAACGGCAAGCCCGCCAAATGGCAGGACGTGTGCAACAAAGCGTAGCGCCGGGCGGTTAGCGCCCGCCGTACTTCCGATCGCGTTCTTCTTGAATGCGCAGCGCCCGTTCGTATGCATCGAACGCGCGCTGCTTTTTATTAGGTGACCGCACTTGGCGGCGCAAACGCGCGTATCCGATGAAAATCAGCAGCGCTACAGCGGCAAAGGCGAGGACCGGCCGCGGCCGGCCCCCGATGTTTACAACCGAGAGACTCGCCAGCACTACTGCGAGCAGCGCCACGTACGTCTCCCACTTCGTCATTAGAGCGGCTTACCGTCGTCCGCCGCGCCCAAGATGAATGGACGAAGCAGCGGAATCGGCGGATCGCCGTGCGCCAGCAGCGCGTCGTGGAACTTCTCCAGCGTAAACGCACTGCCGAGTTTCTTCTTGTAGTCCTCGCGGAGTTTCAAGATCATCAGTTTGCCGAGCGTATAATAGCCGTACATGGGGTCCTGCGTACCGCGCATGGATTCTTCGAACGCAACCGCGTGCGGTTGGAAACACTGCGTTTGGAAGAGTTGCTCGGCTTGCTTGACGCTCCAGCCCGCCGTGTGCAGCTTCACACCCGCGACGTAGCGGCATTCGCGCAGCAGCGCTTCTTCCAATTGCGCGAGGCGAACCTTCGGATCGCCATTCCCCCAGCCTTCGTCCACCATCATCTGCTCGCTGTAGTGCGCCCAGCCTTCCGCGAATTCCGCGCTCCCCGCCAGTTTACGCGTGAGGCTGAGGTTGAGATGGCGGTCGACGGCGAAGTTGGTAAAGTGGCCCGGGTACACTTCGTGCGCCGAGATGATTGGAAACTGGTAGTTGTTGAATTGCGCCATGAAACTCGCCGTGCGCTCTGCCGGCC
>JBKPMZ010000067.1:0-1644 GCA_046732415.1 Vulcanimicrobiota bacterium | reverse complement strand
AAATCGAAGACCTGATTGGTTTCATCGGGGTTCTGGAGCCCATGCACGAGCACTTCCAGCACACCGGCGGAGACGGCGGACTCTGGTTCAGCCAGGCTCAGAGCGGCGGCCATCCGCACAGGGGCGCTGCAACGCGGGTCGGACACGTGCTCCTCCAGCCATTGCCAGATTCCAGAGTCATGCCTGGTCAGGCACGCCAGCCCGAAGACCAGACTGGCACGGACCAATTCATTGGGCTCTTCCTCGAATTGGCTGTGCATCCGAGAAGCGATGGCGGCCATTGACGCGCCCGCGGGAATATCGCCGCCACTCAGCGCTGCCAGCAAGTATGGCACGACGACACGGATGCGCTGATCCAGATCCGTGAGTAATATCAGAAATGTATCGAAGCCTTTCCAGATTGCCTGCCGTGTGTGAACCTCCAGCTCGTTCTGAGCGCCTTCGCCGTCGGAACCCTCCTCGTTTTCCTCGAAGTCTGCCGCCACCTCACCCTTGTCTGGCCTGCAATTGGCGACAAATGCGACATTCGCCAGGAATTCGAGAATCCGCCCGCGGCAGCGAATCGCTCGATCGCCGAGCAGTTCGATCAAGAACGGAACCGCCGGAACCGTGGCCGGATAGATCGAGCACATCTGATGACACAACGCATCGTAAAGATCGCTGATCGCCTGAACCCAGTCGGCGGGATCAGATGATCGCAGCGCCCGAATCCTGGCCGGGATTTCATCTGCTTGGCCGTAGGCGTGCGTCAATCGATCCCACTCAATGTCGTCGAGGCCTTCCAGCATCGATTACTCCGTAGGCGGGGGCTGGTCATCGTAAGTCTCTCAAGGAGGCTCAATTCAAGTGTTGTCCGGGCGTGCCCGCAGAACAGCGTACCGTACTGATTGCGTCGATGCCATCAGTCGCGAGCATGGCATGCACGCGGCGTATGACTTCGTAAGCGAGGGGGCGCCGACCGAAAGCATTCCGCAGTTCAGCAAGCGTCTTCGGTCGATTGGTCCCGTTCAACGCTGCTTGAGGACTACGCGGTCGACAGGCTGCCCCGATCGGAGTGTGAGGCAACCGGCTTCCTGGCGCTGACGGGCGCCCAGATCTGCGTGGATTTGCCGGATTGTCGTCGCGCGGAAAAGTATCTGCAGCTCGCCTAAGCACGCCAGTCGATCGCCAAGCCTCGTGTGCGGACGGCGCTCCAGAACAATCTCAGATATCTGCGCGCGGCGAACGACCTGCCTGAAGCATCACTAGACGCCAACCGCGAGAATCGATTCGAGGCGCGGGTTACTATCGTGCCGCGGCTTGTCGTCGCAAGGCCTTCCAGCACCGCGATTGCTTCTATCAAGGCGGTGGCCGCTTCGACACACCGCACAGCATTGGATCCCCCGGGCAATCTCGGACGCACGTCACGCCAACTCCCCGGTCAGCTTGAGCGTTCGCAGTTGCTCGGGCGTTCGCTCCGCAACAGCCGCATCGCGCTCGATTGCTACAGCTTTAAGTTGTAGGCGTTTGCAGCCGACGACCCTCAAAAACGACGCTCCTCCTCAATTTCTGCTCGCTTAATGTCATGATCAAGGCCATCGATATATTCGTTGATCCAGCCCGACACCGTAGCATGGCTCTCCTCGCTGAGCCACAACCTAGCTT
>JBKPMZ010000066.1:0-3288 GCA_046732415.1 Vulcanimicrobiota bacterium | reverse complement strand
TTAACGCTCTCTCGACCACGTTGTTGTCGAGCGGCGCGCCGGCCTTGCGGAGAAACAGAGTCAGCTTCTCCCAGTGCTTGCGTAGGTACTGGATCGCCGCGCCGAGACCCGAGTGCGGCTCGACCAGTTTCTCGTCGATCTGCCGCTTCAGCCAATCGCGCAGCCGATCCATCGTCGGACCGCTTTCGGCTTGGTGAAACTGCAGTCGCGCTTCCGCAGTCATGCCTTCTTTGCGCGTCGTCGCGTCGTTGCGGTAGATGACTTCAATCGCTTCCAGCGCATAGCGGCACTCCTCGGGGAAGCGGTCATGCACGTCGACGAATTGACGCCGCGCATGGGCCAGGCAGTTGGCCAGGATGGTTTGCAATTCTCCCGGGCGATTGCGCGATAGAGCATCGCACATTTGGATCGGCGGTGACAATTCCGCCGCGCGACGCGTGAGCACGTCGCGAAGGTTTTCTCCCGCATGTTGCGAGCCGCTGAAAAACAACGCGATCCGGCGCCCGGCGCGCTCGGCGACGACGCCCGTCGTAAACAATCCCGTGCGCTCCGCCGCGTTCTGCTCCGTTTCCCCGTCGAGCGAAGCGTCCAAGGCTTGTCGCCTGGCGCGCTCGCCCATTCGCTCCAGAATCTTCACGCTCGTATCGTCGTTATGCACCACGTCGCCATCGGCGGCCTGACGGATCAAGACTTCGTGAACCGGCTGGAAGTCGTCGACAACGGCGCTGACGATGTCCCATTGCGTCGAGGCTGACAGGGGAACGCCCAGGCTTCCCTGCAGCCCTTGCAGGCGGTTGAAGGGAACGCCGCTCCCGTATTTGAGCAGCCCGATCATGCTGGCGACCGTCGCATCGTACTTCCGCTGGCCCGCTTCGGCCGGCGCCTGCGCCGTGAAGACTTTGCCGCACAGATGGCAACGCAGCTTTTGCAATTCGTAGATCGTCGCTTGAACGGGCGGTTGGCCGACGAATCGAATCTGCACTCCGGGGCGAGTCAGCTCATAGGCCGTTCCTCGGCCGCACTCAGGACACGTCGCGCCAGGCGTAAGCGATGCGTGCCGCACTTTGACGCGCTCGGCGCCGGAATAGTCGTCGGCCCCGTTGCGCCCATGACCTTTCGTCGTCGTCGTGCGCTGCTGGTCGCCGGAGGATGGCGCCGGCGAATCTTCCGTCGGACGATCAGCGCCGGCGGCGGACGGGCCGTCCGCTACAGAAGCTTGTTCCACGCGGCCGGTCACGTCCGCGGTCTTCTCCGTCGTCGCGCCGAACACGAGCTTCCGTAACCGGGCGATCGTCGTGCTCTTCTTGTCGATCAACTGCGTGACATAGAAGTACGATTCGAGGACGGCGCGCAGGGTCTGAAGGTCTTCTCGTTCCAGCGCGCCCTGCTCGATGCGCGCCACGAGCGACTCCAATTGGACGACGTCCATCTCAATGATTTCTTCGGGCTTGTGCGCGACCATGCGCCCGACCTCTTGCAACAGGCGAAAAGAGCCTACCGAGCCGCGATGAACGCGGAGATAACAGAAAGGGACGCTGGCAGGCAAGACGAGTTCAGCCGCACGCCAACGGAAGCCGCCGTGCTGCGACTTCCTGATGCGAGTTAACGGGGCGTCACCGGACGCCAGGCGGGCGCCGCCTTCGTCCCGTGCGGATCGCCGGCCGAGAGCAGAACCTGCAATTCATGAGCGGCCAGCGGCTTCGCGCTCTCATGGCCGCCCGAAGGCCACCAGCGAAACTTCGATTCGGAGAGTCGCTTCTGGCAAAGCCAAAAGCCTTGGCCGTCGTAGGCCAGCACTTTCACGGCCGTGGCTCGCCGATTGCGAAAGGCGAACACCGTGCCGCGGAAGGGATCTTCCCCCAACGCGGCCTTGCAGAGCTGCGCCAGCCCGTCGATGCCCTTGCGAAAATCGACCGGCTCCAGGCACACGAGAATCCGCATCTGCGGCGTGATCTGCAGCACTACCGCGCCTCCCAGAAGCTGCGGCTCAGGGCAGCCAGATCTGGGAGCGGACTGCCTCGGAATTCGATCCGCATCCTCGCCCCCGAAGCCTTCTCGAATTCAATCACGCAACCGCCGGCGCCCGTCAGCGGCGGAGGCGTCAACTCGACGAACGCCGGCGCCGCGGTCGAACCGACTCGACGAGACAGCGTCTGCGCGTCAAATCGCTTCTTCAAGGCATAATAGTCGACACTCAGCGCGCTCGCCGTCTTGCTCACGCCGTGCCGCGTCGCCAGCTCAACAGCCAAGTTCCAGAGCGATCCGGGAATACGAGTCCCCAGCACTCGCGTCCGCCGCCACTGCGCCCACCTCGCCGCCGCCCTCGCCAATTCCGCTGGAACCTTCTGCATGCCGCGTATCGCCATCGACCGGCCTCCCGGAGATTCGACCCCAGGATGCCACGCTAGCACGCCCGCCGAACCCGGTCATGCAGGCTTGCCGAAAGGACACAAAGGGTCGCGAAAGCGCTCAGCCTTGTTGTGAGGACCGCGCGCGAGGTATTCGACGTACCGAGAGGATAAGATGCTGCCGCAGTATTGCGTCAAGGCAAGATTCTGCTGTCATTTTCCAGCCACAAGAACGGCACTCGCCGCATCGAAGTTGAGCGAGGTGCTCGAACACTCCTTGGCAAACGAGTCGGAAGGGGAGCGATCGACCAACGTCCGCTCCCGCGGCTCACGGCTCAGTCGGGTTGCTCGTCCATACCTTCTGCGAGTTGATCAACTCCTTTGCGCGAAAGGCAAAGTCCAGATCGACATCGGCGAGGTTCGCGATGTCGAGCATGTAAATGAGGCAGTCCGCCAACTCAAAAGCGACGCTTTTATGGGCTTCTGGATCAGTCGCGGAGATCTTTAGTCCCGTCTGCTTTCGCACCGCCTTCGCCAGTTCTCCGACTTCTTCCACGAGTAGCAGGACCACGTCCCGCAGGGTTTCCTTCTCAAACCCGCGCAGGTGGACCACCCTCCGGATGTAGGACTGAAGCGTGGCCAGATCAGCGCGCTTGGGGATGCACCCCGACGAAACATCGGTCAACGACTCGCGAACACATACCACATCGGGCTCGACCGTGACAAACATCCCGATGACGGGTTCGCTCGGAGCCGTCAGGCAGAATACCGGGATGCCGAGTGAGAGAGCGTAGCCTACTTCCATTGTAGCGCTGGGGCCAATGTAGCCGCCCGGATTTACCACGTAGAGGCAGTCGCTCCGCCTGATGGCGTTCAGGTGTCCCTGCTCAATGTCCCTCGGGCTGCCAGTGTCACCCTCGAGCAGGACGAACCCCAGCAC
>JBKPMZ010000065.1:0-8359 GCA_046732415.1 Vulcanimicrobiota bacterium | reverse complement strand
TGTGTTAGGTGCTACCCCGAACGCCGCTGCGCGGTTTCATTGCGCTTCATAGGTCACCGTAACGGTCGCGCGCGTTTCCACGGCGCTTGGCTCGATTTGCGTCGGCACCGCGGGCGCGGCTTTGAACACCTCGGACGCCATCGGCCGGATCACGGCCGGCGCTCCCTCTTGCATCTCTTTCACGCGAACGAGGCGCAGGCCGGCCGCCGAGGCCATGGCTTGCGCGTGCGTGCGCGCTTGATGCACCGCATCGCGCAGTGCTTGCGCGAACTGCGCGCTTTTTTGGCTCGTATCGAACGACACGCCGTTCACGTCGGTCACGCCCGCGCCGACCGCTGCGTCGACGACTTTGCCCACCTGCGCGAGCCGGTGCACGGTAACGCTGACGCCGCGGTACACCGAGTAACCGTAGCGCTGCCCTTGCTGCGGGGTTTCGGGCGGCTTCGGCGGCGGATTGTAATTCACACTGAACGAGGACGTCGATACGTCCGTTTTGGCGATGCCCAAGCGCGTCAGCGCCTGCAGCAAGCGATTGTACCGCGAATTGTTGTCCGAGGTGGCGGCGTCGGCCGTCGCGGCGTTCGTGGCGATGCTGAAGGTCGCGGTCGCCATGTCGGGCATCGTGGCGGCACGCCCTTCGGCGGTCACGGTGATGAGCGAGGGAGCCGCCGCGATAGCGGGGGCGGCCATCAACATGAAGATGGCGGCCAAGGCGAGCAGTCTGGTCATCTAGTCCTCCTTGTGCTTGGGCCTTCGCCGCGCGGGAAAGAAACCTTTAACCATGCTCGTGGAGGCGATTGTCGGTCTGTGCGTCGGCGTGATTGCCCGGTATATCGTCCCCGATTCGCCGGGGATCGGCGGTGACACGCTGGCCGGCATCATCGGGGGCGGCATCGGCGCGTTCATCTACAAACTGTTCGGACATAAGCCGTCCTTCGACGATTTCAACGCCTGGAGCATCGCCAGCGCCATTGCCGGCGCGCTCATCTTGATTCTGATCATCCGCGCGACCGCGGGACGCCGCACCGTCGCCTGATGGAAAGGGGAGCACTATGTGGCTTTTATGGCTCATCATCATCGGTCTCATCATCGGACTCATCGCGCGCGCACTCGTGCCGGGCGCGGTCGGGGGCGGCATTCTGATCGACATCGTTGTCGGAATTGTCGGATCGCTTCTCGGAGGCTGGCTGGCGACAGCTCTGGGGCATACGCCCACGAACGGCTTGTGGAGCTTCATTTGGGGTATCATCGGCGCCGTTATCTTGCTCGCCATCATCAGAGCACTCGGGGGAAGGCGTTCCGCAGTGTAGCCATGTATATCACTGCCTCATGGCATACGTAATCACCGAACCGTGTATTGGTACCAAGGATAAGTCGTGCGTGGACGTGTGTCCCGTCGATTGCATCCACGGCAAGGACGAGGACGAGATGCTGTTCATCGATCCGGAAGTCTGCATCGACTGCGGAGCGTGCGTTTCCGCCTGCCCGGTCGAGGCGATCTACGCGGATTCAGACGTGCCCGAGAAGTGGCAGAACTTCATCGACGTCAACGCGGAATATTTCAAGAAGTAGCGCTTCAGAAAGCATTCACGTTTCCGGTCTACGGTAGCGTGTAATGCATTCCACGCTCGTCGCCGGCGCCGGGCCGGCGGGTTCGACGCTCGCACTGCTGCTGGCCCGCGCCGGCGAATCCGTGTGCCTTTACGACCGGAGCACGTTCCCGCGAACCAAAGCGTGCGGCGAATACCTGAGCGCGGGGTCGGTGCGCCTTCTTCAACAGATTGGCGTCGGCGCGCAACTTGCCGCGCATGCGCGTCCGGTGAGCGGCGTCCGTTTGCACGGGCACGGCGTGCACGCCACCATCGATTTTCCGCAACCCGGCTGGTCGCTGCCGCGCAGCGTGCTCGATCAAACGCTGCTGCGCGCGGCGCGCGAAGCAGGCGCATCCGTTGTTCGCGCGCGCGTTGAAGATTGCAGCGATCGAGCCGCAGATGCGTCACTCACCGTGCGTTTTCCCGACGGAAGTACCAGCGTTTCTCAAAGCACGGTAATCATCGGCGCGGACGGTATGCACTCGATCGTCGCGCGCAAATGCGGTCTCCTTGCGGATCGCGCCCATACCGGGCGCTTCGCGCTCGGCGGGCACTACGGCGGATTTCGCAAACTCGACGGCTACATCGACATGTTCGTCGACGGTGATACGTACGTGGCGATCAATCCGCTTACCGATACGACGGCGAACGTCATGCTCGTCGTCGGCGACGAAGAACTCGCCAATAATGCGCAGCGCGTCGACGCGTTTGCGGAAGAACGCGCGCGCGCGCTGGCGGGCGATTTGCTCGCGCGGGCGAGCGCGCAGAGTAAACGCATCGCGATTGGTCCCCTTTCGTATCGCGCACGGCGTTTGCAGAGCCGGCACGTCCTTTTAGTGGGAGATGCGGCGGCCTTCGTTGACCCGTTTACCGGGCAGGGCGTTTACCTGGCGATGCGGTGCGCGCAGATTGCGGCGGAATGTATCGTGGCCGGTGATATCCAGGCGTACGAAGCGCGCGCACGACGCGAAATCGGCGCACGCGAGCGCGCCGCAAAACGCGTTGGTGCATTCATACATACCCCGCTGCTCGCACGTGCGGCCGCACCGATGCTTCGGCGCAGCGCATGGATGTTCTCGCCACTCGTTCGGCGCGTAGTGGGCGCCGCGTAGCGATGAACGTAACGAACGAAATCGTCATCGCCGCATCGCCTGCGCGGATCTTCGCGCGGGCGAGCGCGACCGCGCAGTGGCCGCAGATCCTGCCGCATTACCGCTGGGTTCGCGTCATCGCATCCGACGAAACGCGCAGCATTCTGGAAATGGCGGCACGGCGGCCGTTCGGCGGTTCGGCGTTCGGCATTCCGGTGCGCTGGCGCGCCGAGCAGATCAACGACGCGGCGCTGCCGGAGATATTCTTCCGGCATCTCGGCGGATGGACGAAGGGCATGCGCGTGCACTGGCGCTTCACGCCGCTCGAAGACGGAACGACGCGCGTGCGCATCGAGCACGAATTGCGCTCGCCGCTCGCGCCGATCATCAGCGCGTTTTTCATAGAACCGATTGCTTCGCGAACGCTCGCGCGGATGAAGCAGCTTTGCGAGGCGCCGTGATGTATCGCGTTGCGGTCACTGGCCTCGGAATGATTACGCCGCTCGGCATCGGCGCGCAAGCGTTGTGGGAAGGCGTGCGCTCACGGCGTGTTGCGGTGCGCGAACTCACGCGCTTCGATGCAAGCGGTTTCCCGTCGCGCATTGCCGCCGAGATCGACGACTTCGATCCGGCGTCGTTTCTATCGCGCAGGCGCGTGCAGTGGACCGATCGCTTCTCGCAACTGGCCGTTGCGGCGGCGCGTCTGGCCGTCGAAGACGCCAGTTACTCACTCAACGGCTCGCGCAGCGACGTCGGCGTCTACACCGGATCGGCTCTCGGCGGCGTTGCGCTCGCCGAGGAGCAAATGCACGTGTTTGCCGAGCAAGGCTTGCGCGCGGTGCGCCCGCTGCTGGCGATCTCGGTGTTCGGCGGCGCGGCTGCAAGCAATATCGCGATTGAATTCGGCATTACGGGCCCTGCGAGCGCCAATGCGAATTCGTGTGCGTCGGGCGCCATGGCGGTCGGCGATGCGTTTCACGCGGTTCGGCGCGGCGGCGTGCGTGCCGCAATTGCCGGCGGCGTCGAAGCGCCGCTCGCGCCACTCACGTACGGCGCGTTCACCGTTGCGCGCGCAATGTCAACGCGCAACGACGAACCGGCACGCGCAAGCCGCCCCTTCGATGCGCAACGCGACGGCTTCGTGATGGCGGAAGGCGCGGGCATGCTGCTGCTCGAGCGCTGGGACGATGCGATCGCGCGCGACGCACATATTTACGGCGAAATCGTCGGCTACGGTGCGTCAAACGACGCATTTCACATGTCGGCGCCGCTCGAGGACGGCCAGCAAACCGCCGCGGCGATGCAGCGCGCGCTCGATGACTCGCACATCCATGCCGATGAAGTGGAAGCGATCAACGCGCATGGTTCTTCGACGAAGATTGGGGATGCGGCGGAAACGCGTGCTTACGCGCACGTGTTTGGCGAGCGCCTTGCGTCGATTCCGGTTTGCGCGACCAAAGGCCAGCACGGACATGCACTGGGCGCAACGGGAGCCTGGGAGATCGGTATTGCGCTGCTCGGCATGCGCGACGGTGTGTTGCCTGGTGCGGTAAATCTCGACGCGATCGACTGCGGTTGCGCCATCGACTGCAGAAGCGACGAACGCGTGCTGGCGCCGCGCGTCGTCTTATCGAATTCGTCCGGATTCGGCGGTATCAACGCGGCGGTGGTTCTTCGAGCCTGACCAGCCGAAATCTCAACGTTGCTGGCGGCACGGCGCTGCAAATTGTTGCGTGATACGGGATGGTCGATGCAGCTAATGTCAGCGCAAGCAAGTGAACGAACCGACGCCGCCGCGATTACGGTGGATGTTGCGCTTGGCCTTGTCGACGGCGCACTGGCCGCGCAAGGAGCGCAGGCTCAGTTCGCGAGCCTTGTTGCCTACTACGCGGACTCGAGTCGCCATTGAAGTTCTGCCTCGCCGCTCGGATTAGCCCCCACCTCGAGTAGACTCTTAAGCCGGTGCATTATAACGCCGGCGGCCCCTCCGGATGGCGAGATGCGCCCGCCCGGGACGATTACTCCGGCCCCATAACGCCTGGTCTGTTCGATGCTGTGCGTTGCGCTGACGCCGGCGTATTTCTCGTTTTAGCAACTTAATTGCGGCCGCGCGGTTCATGTGACGTGGAATAACAATTCTGAAAGTATGGAATACATGAATCTCACCCAAACAACGCCGCACAGCGTTCGAGAGAAATTCCTCGGCCGTGTGCAACTGGCGGGAACCACCGATAAAGCCAAAGCGTCAGCGTGACGGACATTATAATCGCCGCGATCGCGCGCACAGCCGACAATGCGGAACTCGAAAATCTATTGACAGGATGCACTGGCCTGGAGGCCAGCTGCATAACACTGTTTGGAACAGACTACGCTCGCGAAGTGCCCGCGCGTTTACGAACGCATTTTATTCCTTCTGACCACGTGCAGGTCGCATCCGGATCGCACGGCACGAATGTGCCGGGGATGGGAACGACATTGGCGCTGAACGCCTATGTGGCGGATGCCGCCGGTATGGATCGCCTCAAAGGCATCGGGATAAACCCCGACGCGGCGCACTATTACAATATTGCGATTGACGAGGGCCGCAGTGTCGTTACCTACGTCACGAGCGCGGAAAACGCGATATCGGTTGAGGAGCAGTTTCGTGCTTGCGGCTTCAAAAAGATACGCCGTTTCCCACGGGCCGAAAATCTCGCCGAGCCGTGTGGGACTGGCTAAAGAACGCTGCTGGCGATGCGCGGCGTTCACCGGCGACCGCAGGCGGCGACCCTGCTCGTGTCACGTTCCCTCAGGACTACGATCGCGCGGCGTGCGGCGCCACAAGGGCTACTCGTCGCGAAAAGAAATCGTCAGGACGGCCACGTCGTCATTAGTTAGAGCCCCACGCAAAACGCTCGCCGCAATGAACTTCGCGGGGTTGTGTATTTCGCGCCGCACCGATTCGCGCGCTGCACGCAGCAGGCGGCCCTCTCCTTCGAGCAAGTCCCGATTAAACTCGATCAATCCGTCCGTGTACAAGACCATGGTCGATCCTGCTTGGTATTCGAATTCGTGCGTCTGGATGAGCGGGGGCATGCGCTCTTCGACGCCCAGCGGAAATCCATGATTCGGCAGAACGATGGCGTCGGCGTTTGGGCGCGCCAGTATCGGCGGGTGATGGCCCGCCGATGCGTATCTAACGGTTTTTTGCACGCAGTCCACGACGCCGTAGATGGCCGTCGTGATGGAAACGTGATGGTTGTTCAAAAACAAGACTTGGTTCGCTTCGTTCAATACCGCTTGCGGCTCCGGATCCCGCAGGCTTGCGGCAACGAAGATCGCCTGCTTTGCCTCGCCCATCTTCGCCGCGGCATCCACTCCGTGGCCGCAGACGTCTCCGAGCGAGAAGCCGATCCGTCCGTCCCTCAGTTCGAACACATCGTACCAGTCGCCGCCAAGCCTTTCCAGGACATTCGACGCCCCGTAGTATGTGTCGAACGCGAGACCGCTAGCAATCGGCAACTTCTTCGGAAGATAACCTTGCATTAGGGCGCTCAGAACGTGCGAGTCGGACCGAAGTTTCGTTTGGCTCGCGTCGATGTCCGTAAGTATGCCGAGCCACGCCACGACTTCGCCGGCCGAATTGCGCAGCGGACGTGCGCGCACGGAAAACCAGCGATACGCACCTGCCGCTCCCCGCACGGCCGCAATCGAATCGAGCGTCGTTTGGGTCGCTACGCAGTGCGCGAACTTCGCCGCCATTTCAGGCCGCTGGTCGTCGCGCACGCAGTCTATCCAGCCGCCTGCATCCCGCGCCGTCACGCCGGTGTAGCGCCGAAAGTCGTGGTCGAACCACGAGGGAGCGCCGGTCGCGTCGCCCGTCCAGACCATGCCTGGAAGCGCCTCTGCCAACTCCCGAAAGCCTTCCATGGCGACGGCTTGTGCCTGCGTTGGCTCGGGTACGTTTCCGACGATATTGGTTCCAATGCGGCGCTCGGCGGGGTTCGCGGTATGCACGCTGTGATTTCGTTTTCTGGGCGGAAGCGCCCAACTGTGTCGCCCTCGAGGACAGCAAGAAGAACCCGTAGGCGGGCTAAAAGTATCATATTGGCATGCCAATCGGCTGTACGCTTGCGCACAACGTAGTATCATCCAGCATGTGACGCAGGACCGCGTAAAGTGCGAAACGTCGGAGACGTCTGGGGCCACGAAAGAGTTGCTAAAGACGGTCCCGGTATGCGGGCAACTGCATACGCGACGGCAGTGAAGGCTCGCTTTTAGCGGGCCGTAAGGATTGACAAACGCAGATCGGCTCCGGCTTATTTTCGAACTGCAATAACCACGCAAGGTCGCGGAAGGTCGCGCGCCTGGTCACTCCAGCTGCGCAGCGCGGTTCATCACCAGGCGAATCACAGTCTTGTTCTGCGCCGATGTGATGCGTACGTGATCCATCAGTTCGTGCATCAGCACGATGCCGCGTCCGCGTTCGTCGCGGCGCTGGAACGGACGCCAGCGGCCGTGGTCCTCGACTTCGATGCTGATCGTCTCATTGTCGACCTCCGTGCGCATGATCACCTCGCCCGCGGGTTCGCCGCGATACGCATGTTCGACGGCATTGGCGACGGCTTCACCAACTGCGGTGATGAGCGCGAACCGCTGTGCGGTCGACACCGCGTATTCATCGCACAAACGATGCAAAAACGAGCGCACGATCGGCGCGACCAGCGGCACGGCCGAGAAATGCATGAACGGCGGAAGTGCGCCGTCGTGACATGACAGCGTAAGTGTTGCGGCGTCGTCGCGGTTGGCGGCTGCGTCGAAGATGCGTTCTTGCAGCGCGAGCGCCGGGTTTTCCGGATCCATTTCGAACGCACGCACGCTGGCGTCGAGCAACTGCCGCTCGCCCGCAATGACGTCGCGCGAATATTCGGTCATGCCGTCCGTGTAGAACACGACGCAGCTGCGCGGCGGCAGCGTAATCGTCCAATCCTTTGCATTGATCTGGGACTCGACGCCCAGCGGCATACCCCCGCCCGGCAAGAATCCGCTAAATCCGTCGGCGATGGTGATAACCGGCGGCGGATGTCCCGCGACCGCATACGTCAGTTCGCGCTCGACGGGCTTGTAGTAGCCGAAGATCGCCGTCACCATGCCGATCGCCTTGCGCAAGTTGATGACGCTGTTGATGTGATCGAGAACGGCTGCCGGTGAGGCTTCGCCCACCGCTGAACTGCGCATCGCCTGGCGAATCTCGCCCATCACCGTTGCCGCTTCGAGTCCGTGCCCGGCAACGTCGCCCATCGAAATGGCGATACGGCCGTCGGGCAGCGCGAATGCATCGTACCAGTCGCCGCCGATCTCGGCTTCGTCGCTGGCGGGACGATATGCGGCGTGAAACTCGCTGCCGCGGACGGGCGGGAACGCGTCCGGCAGCAGCGCCCGCTGCAGGCGATCGGCGACGCGGTGCGTGCGCTCGAACAGCACGGCCTGCTCGATCGCACCGGCTAGTTGCAAGCCCAGGACGTTGGCGAGTTTCTGTGCTGTGCCGTTGAGCGAGGCACGCGAACGCGCGGCCAGCACGAACGTGCCCAGCGTGCCGCGGCGGCCGTTCACCGGCGCGCAGACGACAGATTCGAACCCGTGCTCGCGAAGCAGGTCGGGCAAGGCGTCAGTGTCGGCCGCGGGGAGGTGGAAGTC
>JBKPMZ010000064.1:0-11106 GCA_046732415.1 Vulcanimicrobiota bacterium | reverse complement strand
AGCCAGTACGGATGCGGCGATGGCGGCGGCAGTTGTACCGCGTGCGTGACGTTGTAGGGAATGAGCGCGAAGAACTCGATGAACTTCGGCGGATTGGCGGCGGTGAGTTCGAGATAAAAGCCGTAGACGTTTGCCGCGATCAGCAGCCAAACGGCACCCGCAAAAACCGCCGGGCGCCGTTCGTCGCTATACGGGATCACATCAGAAGCTCAGTTGCAGACCGAAGACCGTGCGCCGGTCGGAGCGCGTCGCATCGCGTTGTCCCAAAAACAGTTTGGCCCACTGCGCCACGTTGAAGTTGCCGTAGATGTCGAAGGTGGGTCGCCGCAAATCGTAGATACGCGTCTCCGCGCCGAATTTGCCCGCATCGTACGAACCGAGCACGCCGAGCTGCGAATACAAGATACCGCCACCCACGTGCAGCGAGCCGTACTTTTTGATGCCCGCGAGGTTCCAGGTGGTCTTCCCGCCGATGTCGTTGGCGCCGACCATGCCGCTGACGCTTCCGCGCGGGAGCAGAATCAGATTGAAATCCGCCTGCGGCCCGCGATCGTTTGTGAGCAGCGGACTTTGACCGGCCACGCTCTGCTTGTTCAAATAACTCAGGCGCAGCTGCGCTTGCGCGAGATTGCTGAGCACTTTCCCCAAGCCGGCCTTCAGGCTCGTCGGTGCGCGGGGCGAGGGCGTCTGCGTGCCCGGCGGCGGCAAACTGTT
Source organism: Vulcanimicrobiota bacterium (assembly GCA_046732415.1). Taxonomy (GTDB): domain Bacteria; phylum Vulcanimicrobiota; class Vulcanimicrobiia; order Vulcanimicrobiales; family Vulcanimicrobiaceae; genus DATGJX01. Next base: position 10,392 of record JBKPMZ010000064.1, on the reverse strand, counting down.
CGCGCTTTGCGGCACCGGATACGGCGTCGCGCCCGCGTCCACGCCGTAGACGCTGCTGCGTCCGCCCAGCGTGCCGAGCAGCGAATCCGCCTTTTGCATCGTCGCGTCGAGATTGGCGACCGTATCGCGCAGTTGCGCTTGCGTCTGCGGATTGCCGGTCACCGTCCGAAGGTCACCCGTCAGGCCGGCGATATTGCCGGTGAGATCGCGGATGTTGCTCGTCGTCGAGATTAAATTGGTTTTCAGCCGCGGATCGCTGGCCAAGTTCGCGAGTTGGTCCATCGACTTGTTCAGCGCGATCGCGGTGCTGTTCAGCGTCGTGAGCAGCGAGTCGATCTTGTACTGATTACGCCCCATGGTCGAATCGAGCGTCGCCGTCATGTTCACGATGTGATTGCCCGCTTGCTGCATCGTCGATTCCATCGTGCCCGAAACTTCCGCCACGGTGCTGCGCAATTGCGTTGTCATGTCGTCGACGTTCGTCAGCGCCGTCTGCAGCGTGTTGAGCAGCTTCGGCTCGCGTTCTTCCAGCGTCGCCAGCATTTGATCCAGGCGCCGGACCTCGCCTTGGCCTTGCTGCAGCAAATCGGCGATCGTCGGCGATGCGATACCGATGGGCTGCTCGGCGATCGGAAGCACTTCATGCGGCAGCACCGCTTCAGGCGGCAGCGGCGTCGAAGTATAGCCCGTCGGCAACGGCTTGGGCACCGGTGGAACGATAAGCATGTTCGGCGTTCCGGTAAGCGGCGCTTGAATCAGGAATTTCGAGTCCTTGGGAATGTTGATGCCGTTCTGGATGGCGAGGATCACGTCCACGCTGTTGTCCGGCAAGAGCTGCACCTGGTCCACCGTACCGACGGTGACGCCGCTGAAAAACACCTGCGCGCCCGTGGGCAGGCCGGCAGCCGACGCGAAGTGCACGCCCACGCGATAGCCGCTGTGCCGTGTGCCGAAATCCGTAATGACGTAAAAGATTCCGAAGAGCAGCACGAGCGCGACGATTGCGAACAGGCCGAGTTGCGCTTGTCTGGACATTAGCGAGCGTATTCCCTCATAACGGGATCGGCCCTACCTCGGAGCCTTGCAAGAACTGCTGGACGATGGGGTTGGCGGACCGCCGGACCTGCTCGACCGTACCATACTCGATGATGGCGCCTTCAAAGAGCATCGCCATGTAGTCCGCCATCAGATAAATGGACTGCAGGTCGTGCGAGATGACGACGGCAGTGGCATTGAGCTGCTGGCGAAGCCGTTTGATCGTGTCCGTCAGTAGATGCGTGACGATCGGGTCGAGACCCGTCGTCGGTTCGTCGTACAGCACCAGGTCGGGATTGGTCACGACGGCGCGCGCGAATCCGGCGCGTTTCAGCATACCGCCCGAGAGCTCCGAGGGCATGTTGTCGTACGTGTGCTCGAGCCCCACGCTCGCGAGCGTATGCATCACCACCTCGCGAATTTCGTCTTCGCTCAGCGAGGTGTGCTCGCGCAGCGGAAGCGCGATGTTGTCGCCGACGGTCATGCTATCGAAGAGCGCGGCGAACTGAAACGAAAAGCCGATTTTCGTGCGCATTTCGATGAGCGCGCTCTCGCGCATGTGGCAGATGTCTTGACCGCGCACATAGACGTGCCCCTCGTCCGGCTTGCGCAAGCCGTCGAGCAGCCGCAAAATCGTCGACTTGCCCGCGCCCGACAACCCGATGATGCACGTGATCGCGTTTTCCACAATATCGAGGCTGCAATTGCGCAGCACGACCCGGTTGCCGTATTTGAGGGTGACGTCGTCGAGTTTTGCGATGACGCTGGGCACTACCCGCCCCCGTACAGAAAATACGACATGCCGAAATTCAAAATGAAGATCAGGATGATGCAAATGACGACGGCACCCGTTGTCGATTTGCCGACGCCCGCGGCACCGCCCGTCGTCGTCAGGCCCTGATACGAGCCGACCAGTGCGATGATGATGCCGAAGATCACCGATTTGAAAAGGCCCTTCACGACGTCTTCAAACCCGATCGTCTGCCGCGCGGAGGACATGAAATCGTCGTAACTGATGTGCGCCTGCACGTGCGCGATCCACGCACCGCCGTAGACGCCCACGACGTCCGCAAAAACGGTGAGCAGCGGCAGCATGATCATCAGCGCCAGCAGCCTGGGCACGACGAGAAAACGCACGGGCGCAAGGCCGAGTGATTGCAGCGCTTCGACCTGCTCGGTGACGACCATCGAACCGATTTCCGCAGCAATGGCCGCGCAGACTCGGCCGGCGACGACGACGGCCGTGAGCATCGGCCCGAGTTCGCGTACGTTGGTGTACGATACGATGCCGCCCACGAAACTGGCAAAGCCGTAATTGACCGCCTGTACCGCCGACTCCAGCGAGAACACCATGCCGGTAAACAGGGAGGTAAGAATCACGATGATCAGCGACTGATAGCCCAGCAGATAACACTGGTTCACCGTCTCGGCGAAGCGGATGCGCAAGCGCCCGACGGTTACCGCGGTCGCGCCGCCTAATGCCGTGAGCCCGCCGAAGTACTCCAAAAACGAGTTGACCTTGCGGCCCAAACCTTCAAGGCCGCGAACGCTCGCACGCTCGACGATCTCGGCGGCGTTTTCGGCTTCGTTCAGGGTTCGCGACACGTTCGCAGCTCCTGCAGCACGTTTTGCGTTGCCTCGATGCGGCGCACCGCCACACCGCGCTCCGCGGTCAGATTGAAGTGCACTTGATTCACGTGTTCCAACCGCTTGTCGACGTCGCGCAGATGCGCGCGCGCTTCCTTTTCGAACCCGCTGAAGTAGCGTTCCACGGCGCGCAGATACTCGCGCTGCGCGGCTTCGTCCACCGTTCCCGCGTCCAGCGCGGCCTCGATCTTCTTCTGGGCGGCTTTGAGGGTCTTGTCCGTTACGTAAAACTCGCCAACCCGTTCGACGAGCCCGCGCAGACTATCGTGCGCCATCGACCACCGATCGCTGAATATCGAGCAATTGACGGACGCCGCCCTCCGCGAGCGCGAGCAGCGAGTCCAATTCGGCGCGGCTGAAAGGTGTGGCTTCTGCGGTTCCTTGCAGCTCGGTGAATTTGCCGGCATCGGTCATGAAAACGTTCATATCCACTTCGGCGCGACTATCCTCGTCGTACGCCAGGTCGAGCAGCGGGTGTCCGGCTACGATGCCCACACTGGTCGCCGCGATTTGGCCGGGAAGCGGCCATTTCGAACGATCCTTGGGGTCGAAGGAGCGGCGCAAGGCCAGCGCTAGCGCGACCCAAGCGCCGGTCACCGCCGCTGTTCGCGTTCCGCCGTCGGCTTGCAGCACGTCACAATCCAACCACACGGTGCGTTCGCCGAGTTTCGCCATGTCGGTCACCGCGCGCAGCGCGCGCCCGATGATGCGCTGAATCTCGTGCGTTCGACCGCCGACTCGGCCCTTTGAGGCCTCGCGCTGCGTGCGTTCTTGCGTCGCGCGCGGCAGCATCGCATACTCGGCTGTGACCCAGCCGGTGCCGCGGCCCTTCATCCACTGCGGCACTCGATCGTCGATCGTCGCTGCGCACAAGACACGCGTATGCCCGACCGAGATGAGACAACTCCCTTCGGCAAACTTGAGATAATGGGGTTCAATCGTTACGGGCCGCAACTGATCGGGGCGGCGTCCATCGCTTCTGGTCATCGCTGGCTGCACGTTTGCCGCTTGTGCAGCCGACTCCGCCTAGTAAATGAGGGCACTTCCCTCCCAAGCGACGAGTTCGCCATTCTCCCAAACCGGAACCGCGGTGCCGCGCAGCATGCAGTACGTTCCGTCGGCGCGGCGCACGCGCAGTTCCAAATCGTACGCGTCCAGATGCGCCGGCGCGAGCGCCCACATCGCGCGTGCGCGGTCGAGATCGTCGGGATGCACGGCCTGCATCCATCCGTCGTGCTGCCGGTAGACCAGTTCTTCCGGAAGACCCGTACAATCGAAAAACGCGCGATCCATGTGCTCGAAATAGCCGTCGCGCTTACCGCGAAATCGAAACGAAGTAGCCATACGCCCGCATTCTACCCCGGAACCGGGCGAAGCAACGCTTCTACCAGCGGTGTGAGCGAACTCCGGCGCGCGCTCGCCCAGGGATCGCCGGTATGCTTGAGTATATCGACGGCATTTCGCACGTTGTACCGTCTAAAGTATGCAATCGGCGGGCGCTTCGAGCGTGAGAGCGCGCAGCGCTCGATCTCGCGCCATTCCAGCGGCATGCTGACCGGCGCCCCTTCGCACGCGCGCGGCGAGAACGGCGGTGCGATGCTCATACCGCGGCCGACCTGTCCCCAATCGACGTATACCGATCCGTGCGCTCGTCTTCGCGGATCGCGTTCTATCGTGAAGAGATCGGGATGCCGGCGCGCGAGTTGCTGCGCAAGCGCGTGCGATACTGCCCGCATGGTCTTGTAGTCGTACTCCGGCTCGCAAAAAACCATGATGTGCAGTCCGCGTGCGCCCGACGTTTTTACGAGTGTGTCGGCTAGGCCCATTTCGGCCAACATGTCTCGGACGCGCAGCGCGGCCCGCGCGAGGTGCGCGAGGGTGCTGCCTTCGGACGGGTCGAGATCGACGAGAAGAAAATCCGGGCGTTCCACGTCGAGTATGGTTGATTGCCACACGTGCACCGTTACCATGAAGAGCGAAACGAGATACACGAGTGTCGCGGCACTATCTGCAACGACGTACGTAACCACCCGCTCGTGTCCGCGAATCTTCGTGCGCTTGACCCACCGCGGCGTTTGCGCCGGCGGATCTTGCTCGAAAGTATTCGGCCCGTTGATCGTGCCGGGATAGCGTTCGTACACGAGCGGCCGCCGCTGCAAATACGGCAAAAGCCACGGCGACACGGCGACGTAATATTTGGCGAGATCGAGAATTGTGAGCTGAGCGTCGTACCACACCCATTTTTCGGGACGTTCGAGCTCTATGCAGTGCCCTTCAATCTCGAGCCGCATGCTTGCGCGCGTTCTTCTTCCGGCGCGCGCCCAAGTCTACGACCTTCTCGCCTTCTTCCTCTTGGGCGGCCTTTATCGGCCCGTATTCCGCTTCGTAATACGTATCGCGCAGGTTGCCCAGCTGCATGTCACGCGGAACGGGAGTGCCGTCGCCACGATACACGGTGGCGCTCTTGACCAGAAGACGGTAGGCTTCCAGGCGCACGTTTTTCCAGTCGGAAATCTTCCAATGTTGCGGCGCCATCACGCCCCACTCGTACGGCGGCAACGAACTCTTCTTCCCGTTCAGAAGCTCTAAGTCGACGCGAAATCCTTCGCGTTCGAAAATGGCATCCTCGACTTGCTTTTTGCTGGCCATGGGTACGTTGCCAGTATGCCCAACTTGCGACGCGCCGCCCTGCAGTTCCAGGCATATTACTACATCGGTACGGGTGTGTGGCCGCTGGCCAGCCGAAAAGCGTTTGAAGCCGTGACGGGTCCGAAAGCGGATTGGTGGCTCGTTCAAATGGTTGGCCTGCTCGCGGCGACGATCGGCGCAACACTTGCCGTGGGTACGCGTCAAGAGCGCGATGCAGCCGCAATGCGAACGCTTGCGGTCTTGTCGGCGCTCTCGTTCGCGGGCATCGACGTTTTCTACAGCGCCCGCCGCCGCATTCGCCCGATCTATTTAGGTGATGCGCTCGTCGAACTGGCGCTCGCCGCGCTGATACTCTGCGGCTGAGCGACCTCCCTTTCGACTATCGACTTTTACCGTGCGGCGGCGTAGGATGCTCGCGCACTCCAAGCACAGTAAAAGGAGACGTGCTGCAATGACCGTTTCACAAGAAATGTCCCGCGCGGAAACCGGAACTATCGATCAAACGCAACTTACCGGACCACTTTCGCCCGTAGAGTGCCAACAGATCGTTGACGATATACTCGAGTCGCTTAAATCGCCCGCTTCCGCCTCTTTCAACCCGTCGCTCTCCGCGGAACTTCAGATTTGGACGGAGTTGAAAAATCGCGAGGCCGATCCGACCGCGAACGCCATTGTCGATATGGTGCGCGCTGGTGAAAAGCCGCTTCACCGGTTCTTCCCCGCGAACGTGCAGGCATTCGTCGCCAAAGTCGATTTGCAGACCCGCCAGCAACAGGGCCGCGACGGCGGCGGCGGCGGAGCACAATACGGTGGTGGCGGCGGAGCACAATACGGTGGCGGCGGCGCACAATACGGCCGCCCGCCCAGCTACGGCAGTAGCCAGCAACAGCAAGGGCAGCAGCAAAGCCGCTACCGCCAATAGTGCTCCGGCCGCACAAAGAAGAGCGCTTTGCGGCGCTCTTCTTTCATTCTACCGTTACCGTCTTTGCCAGATTCCGCGGCTGGTCGACGTCCTTGCCTTCGATGTCGGCGATGTGATACGCGAGCAGCTGCAGCGGGATGATGTTGACAATCGGCGAGAGCAGTTCGTCAACTTTCGGCACCCAGAAGACGTGGTCGGCAATCGCCTTGGCTTCTTCATCGCCGTGATTCGCAACCACGATGACCGGCGCCTCACGCGCCTTGGACTCCGCGAGATTGGAGAGAATCTTGTCGCGCACGCGGCCATCGGTCATCACACCGACGACCGGCACGTTCGAGTCGAGCAGCGCGATCGGGCCGTGCTTCATTTCGCCCGCGGCGTAGCCCTCGGCATGAATGTACGAAATCTCTTTGAGTTTGAGCGCGCCTTCCAATGCCGTCGGAAAGTTTACGTATCGCCCGATAAAGAGCACGGACTTCGATTTGCGAATCTTTTTCGCGACTTTCTTGATGTCGTCGGACGTGTTGAGCACGACGTCCACGGCCGCGGGCAGCAGTTTGGTGTTGTCCGCAATCTCGCGCAAACGCTCGATCGGCGCGCTGCCGCGCAAACGCGCGAGATACAGCGCAAACAGCGTCATCGCGGTCGCCTGTGAAACGTACGTTTTCGTCGCCGCCACCCCGATTTCGGGCCCGCCGCGCGTAAAGAGCGTGCCGTCGTCGATGCGCGTGAGGTGCGATCCGAGCACGTTGCAAATGCCCAACACCGTCGAACCGGCTTGTTTGGCGATGCGCACGGCCTCGATCGTGTCGGCAGTTTCGCCGGACTGCGACATCGCAATCGTGAGCGCCGTGGGATCGATTACCGGATCGCCGTAGCGGAATTCGCTCGCCAATTCCATCTCCACGGGGACGTGCACGAGCGAGCGCAGCAGATACATGCCGACCATGCCCGCGTGATACGCGGTACCGCATCCGGTGATCGCAATCTTGGAAAGACCGCGCAGTTTCTCTTCCGGAATACCGATTTCCGACGTGAGTTGTACGTCGTTGCTCTCGTCTATGCGGCCGGTCAGCGTTTCTTTGATGACGTTGGGCTGCTCGTAAATCTCCTTGAGCATGAAATGCTTGAATCCGCTCTTTTCGGCGGACGTCGCATCCCACGTCACCTGCATGATGTCACGCTCGATGGGCCGGCCTTCGTAATCCGTCAGTTTCCAGCCGTCGCGCCCGACGATCACCATCTCGCCTTCTTGCAGGATGATTTCTTTGCGCGTGTATTGCAGAATCGCTGGCGTATCGGACGCGACAAACATCTCGCCGTCGCCGATGCCGACGACGAGCGGGCTTGCGCCGTTGCGCGCGAACACCAGATGCTCCGGATCGTCGGAACTAATGATACCGAGCGCGTATGCGCCCGTCACTTCCTTGAGCGTTTCACGAACGGCTTGTTCCAGATTGCCGTTGTAATGCGCCTCGATCAGATGCGCGAGCACTTCAGTATCCGTCTCGCTCTTGAACGTGTGTCCGCCGGCGATGAGGCGCGCGCGCAAACCGGCATAGTTTTCGATGATGCCGTTGTGCACGACGGCGATTTTGCCGCTGCAGTCCATGTGCGGATGCGCATTCGCGTCCGAGGGGCGCCCGTGCGTCGCCCAGCGCGTGTGACCGACGCCGACGCGGCCGGCGATTCGTCCGCCGTTGCGCAGCCGCTCGGCCAATCGCGCGAGTTTGCCTTCCGCTTTGGTGCCGGTCAGCCCGCCGCCGGCGTCGATGACCGCAATGCCCGCGCTGTCGTACCCGCGGTATTCCAAGCGCTGCAGCGAGTCGAGAATGATGGGAACGCTGTCGCGTTCACCGATATAGCCGACGATCCCGCACATTTTAAAGGCGCTCCCCCGTTTTTACTTTATACCTTCCCGCGTGCGGTGGTACTGAATCTTCCCGACCGCCACTTCGTTCAGTGCCGTCGAGACGGGCTTGTTCGGGTTGATCTGCTCGGTGAGCGGCGGTGCGCCGTTATTGAGCTGCTTGGCCCGCTTCGTCACCACGTTTACCAGGCTGAATTTTGAGTCGACGTGGTCCAGAAGCCGGTCCAGGTCGCCGAATACCGATTTGCCGTTGCTCATTATGAGTGTTCCAATTCCCTTATCGAGTCGTCGCTGTATCTATGGATGCGGAACCGTTCCGCCTGCAGAATCGCTTGCAGATCGAGCACCGCTTCGTCCGAACGCGATTCCGCGTTGATGACGATGTAGTCGAACTCGCGTACGAAGTTGAACTCCTCGTGTGCGATTTCGAGCCGGCGCGCAATTTCTTCAGTGGTCTCCGTGCGCCGCGCCAGCAGCCGCGTACGAAGATTCGAAAACCGGTCCGGCGCTAGAAAGATGAGCACCGCGTCCGGAAACGCTCGCTTGATGGCGAGCGCGCCGTTGACCTCGGGTTTCATGATGAGGTCGTAGCCTTGCGTCAGCGTGCGTTCCACGAAGTCGCGGGGCGTGCCGTACAGGTTGTCGTTGTATTCCCGCCACTCCAGAAAGCCGGCGGCGGCCTTTCGCCGTTCGAATTCTTCCCTGCTCAGGAAAAAATAGTGCTCGCCCTCCAGTTCGCCGGGCCGCGGCTCGCGCGTCGTCGATGACACTGAATACCGCAGACGGGGCAGACGCTTGCGAAGCGCGTCCACCAGCGTGTCTTTACCGGCGCCTGAGGGCCCAGACACGACGAACAGCAGACCGGGACCGAGCATTAGCCTCCTGGGCTCTCGTGGGCAAAGGGTCCTATGTTCAGAAGATGACGGCCGCAGCCCTCTTAGAGCGGATTACTGCACAGCTCACGGCGCATCGCCTCCATGGCCTGCGGGTCGTCGCTGCCGCTGACAGGCCGCTGATACGAGACGATGGTCGTCTTGCCGTTCCACTGCGTGAAGCCTACGTGCAGCAGAGCCGGACCGCCGGGCGCCGGCAGGCGAAACGTCTGCTCGCCGGCCTCGCCGGGACAGGCTTTGAACGGCTCGGCCTTGAGCAGCTTCGCGCCTTTGTGGCCGAGCAGCGTATCCATGGTGACTTGCGAGGCGAGATCGCTCAGCGTACCGTTCGACGTGGGTTTGCGCGTAACGCTGAACTGTTCGCCCGGCCGCGCGGTAAAATGCTGCGCACCGGAGCCGCCGCACGAACACAGCGCCGTGGCGCAAAGCAGCACCGCAACGATCTTTTCACCTACTCGCATGTTTGACTGATACCCGCTCGCGAAAGTGGCCGGCGTGTACACCGATTGGGTCCTCATTCGCCGGCTGGCGCTGGAGCTCTCCCAGCGCTTCAAAGGCGCGCGCGTTCGTGACGTGGGCCAGCTGCAGGACGGACGCTTCGCGCTGGCGCTCTGGAAGCGCGGCGAGGAGCATTTGGTGTGCGCCGACGTCTTTGCGCCGACTCCGGTCATCACCGTGGAGAGCGGCGAACTGCCCATCGGCGTCGAGCCCGGATTCGTGCGTTCCGCCGGTGCGGCGCTGCGCGGCACAACGCTGGCGGCGGTGCTTTCACGGCGCGGAGATCGCCTGCTGCGCATGGAGTTCGGTTCGCGTTCGCGGTTCGGCATCGAAGAACGCCTTGCGCTGGTCTTCGAACTGGTGCCGCGTTTCGGCAATATCGTGCTGCTCAAAAACGACACGATTGTAGCAGCGGCGAAAGAATTCGCGCCTTCCGAAAACGCCGTGCGCTCGATTCAGGCAGGCGACGCGTACGAACCGCCGCCGCTGCGCCCGGGCAAATCCAGTCCGCTGCTGAGCGAAGAGCAAGTCGCGCAATTTGCAGATCGCGCGCCTGATGGCGATCTGCACGTGTACCGCCGAGACGGCGCGCTGGTGCAAGCGCACGTGGTGCCGCTGCCGCAGTTTGCGGAGTTGCAGCACGAACGCGCCGCATCGCTGCTCGCAGTGCTTGCCGAAGCGCGCAAAACGCACGCACACGCGCAGCAAAGCGATCTCATCGTGAAGCGGCGCAACGCGCTCGACCGCGCGCTCTCGGGCCGCGAGAAAAAGCTGCGCGCGGAACTCGCACAGGTGGATGGCAAACTGCGCGAAAGCGAAAAACGCGAAGCACTGCGCGAACAAGGCGACGCGATCTACGCGACGCTGCACGAACTGCC
>JBKPMZ010000063.1:0-5027 GCA_046732415.1 Vulcanimicrobiota bacterium | reverse complement strand
GCAAGAGGCGCAGGGGCATATCGTGCGCGTGCGCTTTGCGGAGACACTGCATCGGCAGTCTGCGCTCGATTCGCACGACGACGAACGCGTACACGCGTTTCGTCTGGCATGCAAACGGCTGCGCTTCGCGCTCGAACGGCTGGATCCGCAGCCACCCGGCATGGAGCGCGCGATGGCGCTGCTCTCGCGCCTCACGGATGAATTGGGCTGGGCGCACGACTGCACGCAACTTGCGCAGATTGCGCTTGAATGCGCTGCGCCGCTCGTCGCGGTGCGCGCGCGGCGCGACCGTGATCGCTATGTCCTGCGTGCGCGGCGTCTCTGGCGACATGCCTTTCGCTCGTCGGGCGAATTCGCTGCACTTGCGCAGTACGCCGGTTTTACGTGGAGTGTATCGTGAGCATCGATCCCGTCACCGCCGAGATCATCAAGAGTTCGCTGATCCACGCCAGCGAAGAGATGGGCATCGCGGTGCGAAACAGCGCCTACTCGCCGAATATCAAAGAGCGTTTGGATCATTCATGCGCCCTGTTCGACCGCACCGGCAGGCTCATCGCACAGGCCGAGCATATTCCGGTGCATTTGGGATCGCTTCCCTGGGGGCTTCGCGCGACGCTAGACGTGATCGACCGGCAGCACGGCGGCGTGCGCGAGGGCGACATGTGGGTCGTCAACGATCCGTACGTTTCGGGGACGCACCTGAACGACGTTACCGTGATCCGCCCGGTATTTTTCCACGGCGATCTCGTCGGCTTTGCAGCCAACAAAGCACATCACACGGACGTCGGCGGTATGGTGCCCGGTTCGATGTCGGCCGACGCGCCCGATCTCTTCGCCGAAGGTGTGGTCGTGCCGCCGATGCGTTTGGTGCAGCAGGATCGCGTCGTTGAATCGACCGTCGCGCTGCTGCGCGCGAACTCGCGCACGCCCGACGCGCGCAGCGGCGATCTTCGCGCGCAAACTGCGGGAAACGCGACGGGCGAACGCCGTCTGCTCGAACTGTACGAACGCTACGGACGCGACACGGTGGACGCTGCGGTAGACCGCCTGCTCGACGATAGCGAAATACGCATGCGAAGCGCACTAGCAGCGCTCGGCGAGGGCGAGTTTTGCTATGAAGACGTATTGGAAGACCGCGAGGGCAAGCCGTCGATCCCAATCCGTCTGCGCCTTACGCTGCGCGGCGGCAGCGCGCATTTCGACTACGCCGGCACCGCCGCGCAACTCCCGTTTCCGATGAATGCAGTTTACGGTGTGACGCTTTCCGGCGTGTATTATGCCTTGCGCGCCGTCACGGATCCGGAGATTCCGATGAACGAGGGCTGTTTTCGTCCGGTCACCGTCGACGTACCGGAAGGAACGCTGCTCAACCCGCGCAGGCCCGCGCCCGTTTCGGGCGGCAACGTCGAAACCAGTACACGCAATGCCGACGTCGTGCTAGGCGCGCTCGCGCAAGCTGCGCCCGCTCGCGTACCCGCACAAAGCGGCGGTACGATGAGCAACGTGATGATCGGCGGCACGCGCGCCGACGGGGGCACGTGGGCTTTCTACGAAACGAACGGCTGCGGCATGGGCGGGCGTCCAACGATGGACGGAATCGACGGCATTCAATGTCACATGACCAACACGCTCAACACGCCGATTGAAGCGATCGAGCGCGACTATCCGATGCGCGTTTCGCGGTACGAATTCGCGGACGGCACCGGCGGAAGCGGCCGTTTCCGCGGCGGCGACGGGCTGATCCGGGCGCTCACGCTCGTCGAAGGAGACGCGCGCATCTCATTGCTTGCCGAACGCCATGCGGTCGCGCCGCGCGGCGCGCAAGGCGGCGGCAACGGTGCGACCGGCAAACATGCGCTGCTCGATACGAACGCGCAGCAAGCACAGCAACTGCCCGCTAAAACGACTCGAGCGTTCGCCGTCGGGCAAACGCTCGTCGTACAAACGCCCGGAGGCGGTGCTTACGGTGAAGGCGTCGGCGAAGGAACCGGGCCGCCGGGCACGTGACCACCGCAGCGCGGCACCGCCGAAACGACGGTTTTCGCGGCCTCTTGCTCGCTGCTTTGAATGTCTTGCTGGTAGCTCGAGATGGCGTTCTCGAACACGTTGAGCGGGTTCGCGCCGACTAAACTTCCGGTGTTTTTATACGTCGGGTCGATCGCGCGCGCCGGATCGTTTCTGTCGTTCGTCACGCCGGCATTGAGCACGTCGGCGGGCGGCGCGGTCGGCGCCGGATTCGGCGTCTGCCCCGAGTTCGTGGGCTTGGAGGACAGCGCGGCGTCGTATTCGTGCCCCGCCGCCTGCAATTCGCCGAGTTGCTGCGTGTCGACGAAACCGCTGATGACGTCCAGCGCCTTCTTCTGCTGCGCATTCACCGCGCGCAATTGTTCGCGCATCTGCAGCAGCTTCTGATCGTCGTCCGAGTACGCGACTCTCGGGAACGCGAATGGATCGCTGAGCAGTTTGTCGACGGCCTGCGTATTCTTGACCAGCGGCCCGATGAGCGTTTCCAAACGCTCGACCGCCATGTCCTTGGCCGCACTGCTTTGTCCGGCGGCCGTCGCTTTGACGAAATCGTGGAAGTACGGCTTGCTGTTGGCGATGATCTTGTCGTTCTGCAGCACCTTGGCAATCGCCGGACCGATCACTTTACCGAGCGCCGTGCACATCGGTGAGATGTGGATGTGCTCGATCGTCTTGAGCGGGGTCGCGGCCGGAGACGGTTTGGCGGAACCCGCAGCGGCGGGACTTGCGGCAAGCGCGACGAGCGCACCCAGTGCGAAAAGGGCGGTTAGGCGGTGGAACATCCCCGCTATCTTAGGGCCGGGGCGGCTAGGTGCCTTTCCCGGCTCCGAAATAGCGGATCCACTTGACGATGAACTGCGGGACGGTCGAAAAGGCACTGGCATCTCCGTAGACGGCGTAAATCTCGTTCACCCCGTTGAATGTACGGTGGTAAGCGGCCGAAAGGTTCCACCCTTGCTGGTACTGCGGAATGGCGTCCAGCATGGGCGGCGTCCCGATAATCCGCCGCGCACCCAGGGCAAACGACGTGTCGCGATTCGCCTGATACGTATAGGAAACGCGTTCGAGCCACTGACTGTAACGCGGTCCCGCGTCCAATTGCTGAATATTGCCGTCCAGTTCGAACGTGAGCAGGCCAAGGCGCATCGCGCGCATCGTGGAGCTGAGCGTCCACGAGTTGAGGCGTCCGGGGCCGAAGCGTCCGGTCGAGAAGCCGATGGTCGTCGGCGTCGCGCTCGAGCCATGCTGCGCACCATTGTTGACGTTGGAATTGTCCGCGCCGCTGCCGAACGTCACGAAGAGTCCGTTCTGCGTAACCGGATGGAACGTGCCGTTCGGCTCGAGGCGCACGTACGACGCGCCGGTCTGAACGTTCACGTCGATCAGGCCGCGTGTAAGGAAATCGGCGCTGATACTCTGATCGGTCTGATCGAGCTCTCCCGTATGATCGTGATAGCGATCGATAAAGGCACCCACTGTGACGCTGCGCAGCGGTGCGCCTGACGGAAAGAGCCACGCCTTGGCGTTGTAATTTCCCCAGCCGGCGATGTCCGGATGCCACACGAATCCGTCGACGGGATTGAAGTATTGGCCGATGTGCCGCACTGCGAGCGCCTCGACGAACGTCGCCGAACTCCACACCGCACCGAAGTCGTACAATGCGGAGCGCGATGCATCCGCCACGTTGGAACCGCTGTCCGTGCCATAGTTGAACCACACCGACGCGTGCTTGAGGTCGGAGTAGTCGATGCCGAACTCTTGCGAATTGTCCGTCACGCTGCCGGTGTATGCACCGACGCGCTGCGCCGAAACCCGCAGCGTACGCGACTGATTGGACCAGTCGAACGCTTGTGCCGTATCGGTGCGGCCCGCGCCGATTGCATCGAACGCGCCGTAGGTGATACTGCCTTGTTTGCCTTCGACGGCATACCCGTCGCGCGGCGTCGGTATCGCCGGTGTGTAGAGCGTCGTGATGCCGCTGCACAAGTCGCAGTTGAAGTTGTTGTACGGTGCGTTCGCCTGCGTGAAGAACGGACGCACTTCGCTCAGATACCGGCGAAACGCCGTCGGCGAGATGGATTGCTGATCGCGTTCGACGTTCGAATAGTCCGGATGAATCGTCGCGTAAAACGACGACGTTGCCGTATACGGGATTGAGAAATCAACGCCCGCACGAGAGGTCGAGCCGCCGACGGATTTGCCGCCCGCAAGCCCCAGCCCGTAGAGCTCCACGCGCGGCTGCGGCCGCACCGCGACGGTTTGCACGCCAGTCATGCTGCCCGCGTACACCGATGACGTCGTATCGGTTGCGTTTGGATCGTAGGACCACACGTCGATATCGCCGGTGGTTTCCACTTTTCGCGCGAACTGCACGAGCCACGTCTTCGCGTTTGCACCGTGAATTGCGGCCAGCGGAATCTTCATCGTCACGACGTACTCGCCGTCGTGAACACTGCCCGCCGACCACCACTCCGGGCGATAACCCGAATTTTCCGACGAATACTGATAGTGCGTGCCGATAGGATTCGCTATGAATTGATAGAGGAATCCGTTCGATCCGCCGGGCCACAAATCGATCTCCACGTCGTCATCGGTGCCTTGCCCCGCGTCGTCGGTATGTTGCGCGGCGACGATGCGGCCTTGCTGTTTTGCGTCGAATCCAACGTACAAGTATTTGCCGTCGGTTTCGACCCACGCCGTCGTCTGCTGCGGTGCGTGCTTATGTCCTTGTAAGTCCCAATCGAGCGTCACACTCTGGGCGGCCTTCCATTCGGGGTGCGCGAGCGAACCGTCGATTGGCGGCCCCGCGTGCACCAGCGGCACCGCGAGCGACACGGCTTGAACGACTGCGAGCAGTACGCTCATGGACCCTCGGCTCCATCGAGATTCGCGTGTCCGAGGCTTCGAAGCGTGGCTGCATCCAGTGCGCTGCAGCGACGCGGCTGGTTGCGCCCGGCGTAATCACAAATTTGTGCTCCGCGAAGGTTTGCTCCGCGTAAATC
>JBKPMZ010000062.1:0-1872 GCA_046732415.1 Vulcanimicrobiota bacterium | reverse complement strand
TTGCAATGAACGCACGCACACTCGCATCCTCGGCCGCATTACTCGCGGCATTCTCGCTCACTGCCTGCGGAGGCGGCGGCGCCTCCGGTTCGCTTACACCGCCGGCTTCCGGCGGAAGCGGCAGCAATACGCAATCGGTCGCGGCGCAAACCGAGGACTCCATCGACACCGCCAACGACATCGGCACACCGATCAAAGATATCAGTTCCTACGACGAAGCGACGGGGTCGCCGCTGCAAGCCGTAGGCCGGCGCACGGACGCCGCTTCCATCGCCGCTCTTGGCGACGGCGCGTGCAGCAACGGCGTGGAATTCTTCGCGCCTGATAAAAACGGCGACGCAAATTCGACCGAACGCATCGTGTTTTACGACAACGGCTGCAGCAAAATTCAGAGCGACGCCGTCCGCATCTATAGCTCGACGGGCGCCGCATCGGAGAGCATTGCGCGCACCGTTTCACGCTATACTTTGAACGGCAGCACGCCTGCATCCGTCCGGAGCGACACCGTAGACTATACGAATGCCGCCTTCGACCAATTCGGCTATCCGGAATACAAGAACGGCTTCGATCGCACGCATACCGGAGAACTCGACGTAAACGGCGTGAAAAACATCGACACAGACGGCGAATTCGTTCTACTGCCGTACAGTAACAACACTTCGACGTTTTGCGCCGACTCCGCCGGATTCAACGCGACGGGCAACGCGTCACTCGGCGAGACGTTCGGCTGGGCGGGCGTGATTCCGAGCGGTACCCGCACCATGAACCCGGACGGAAGCGTTACGTGGAACCTCACGTACCAAGGCAATACGTATACGGGCGCAATCGGCGGTTTGTCGATCGCTGCCGGCGCGCAGAACACCGCTTGCCCAATCTCAACGCCGATGTACACGCTTGCAGGCGGCACCCTCAAAGGCACCTACAACATTCCGATTGCAGCCACGTTCAACCATGGCGTGCTAACGAATCTGACGGTCAGTGACGCAACGCTCTCCAACGGCGATACGCTCGGCATTCAGACCAATGCGGGTGTCTCGCCGAGCGATCCGCACTTCATTTCCGGCACGCTCTCGAAAGCCGGCGCCACGATCGCTACGTTCAACGTCGACGCGTTCGGGGACGGAACGGTGCTCGTCGCCGCGAGCGGACAAGCGTACCAGATTGAAGACTGGCACGTCGTCAAATAAAAACACGCATGAACGCACGAAAGGCCCCGTTGCAACGGGGCCTTTTCACACGTGCGGCGTTACGTCGCCGTCGAGCTTTCTTTCTTGAGCCGCCCCTCTTCGAGGTCGAGCAACTGCGTCCAAGTGTTCACGTAGTCGTTGCCCGGATCGATTTTTTCCAGTTCGTCGCAAAATGCTTGGCGCTCGTCCGCCGACGGCTCGTTGTGCAGTACCCACTGGTGCATCTTCTCGATCTTGTCGCGTTCGGGACGCACGTAGTCGCTGATCCACTCGACCACGGCATCGTCGTCGGGCGAGCGGCGCACCGCGTCGAGAAACTCGTCGTCCGTGACGCCGAGCGTATCGAACAGGCGGCGATTGAAACGGCAGCCGTAATAGACGTATTCGCCCAGTTTTCCTTCGAGCTGTGCGCGCGCTTTGTCGATCGCGCGCGGCAAGAGCATCATGCCGGCAAGCTGCTCGCGCGGACCGCGCGGATAGTCACGGGTCAGGTCCATGGCCGCAGTTTTCCCCTTCGGCGCGGCCCTAATCAGGGAAGCGGCGCGTTGTATTTGATGAAGCGCGTCTCGCGCTTCCAGCCGGATTTTTCGTACAGCGCCTGCGCGGCAACGTTGTCGTGCGCCGTTTCCAGGAACATGCCGGCCGCGCCATCGTCCGATGCGTGCTGCAGCGCTCGGATCAGTAG
>JBKPMZ010000061.1:0-3436 GCA_046732415.1 Vulcanimicrobiota bacterium | reverse complement strand
GTTGATACCAGTGCAAGTGGAGGGATGGAAGCAGCAGGCGTATCTGCATGCGGATGCGCGTTTTGCGCGCCGGATAGAAACGAGTGCACTCATTTCTCCGTTCGATTCGCTCGTGTGGAACCGCGAGCGCACCAAACGGTTATTCGATTTCCACTATCGGATCGAGATCTACACGCCTTCGCACAAACGGGTTCACGGCTATTACGTGCTTCCGTATCTGCTGGACGAGGCGCTGGTTGCGCGCGTCGACCTCAAGGCCGATCGCGCCGGCGGAGCGCTGACCGTGCATGCGGTCCACTACGAACCCGGCGTAGATCGCCGAGCCGTCAAAGCGCGCCTGAACGAGGATTTGCAGAAGATGGCGCGCTGGCTTGGGCTCGAGCGGGTCAAGGCACCGCGTTAGCCGAGGCGCGGACCCCAGCCGGCGAAAATCAGAACGGGAGCGTTCGGTTGGGCGACGGTGGGGCGGCGTACTTCGGGATTGGGTCGAGGGGCGAACGGCAGGGCTTTCATGGGGTCTCCTTTGGGCGTCTGCGAGCGGTCTCAACTAATTTACTAGGAGTATACGCGGATGTTTCACCAACGTCAACTAAGAAAATAGTTAAAACCGCCCGCGGAAGCCGGACGGAGGCTTAATCTAGTTCATCTGCGTTGCATAGAAGACGCCGTTCTGCCAGTAGCCGTAGGCCGTCACGTGGCGGCCGGTGGCGACGCGCCCCGACGCGCGGTTGTCCAGTGCCGGCTGATCGTTGATCGTAATCGTCTGTCCGTACTGTCCGTACTGCCCGCCGTACTGGCCATACTGGCCATACTGGCCGGTGTTGCCGTTCGGATCGATCGTTACTTGGTTGCCGTTGACGGCGACGATCGTTCCGCGGATGACCGCGTTCCCGCGCGTGTTGCCGTACTGTCCCGCACAGTTCCCGTACTGGCCGTACTGTCCGCCGTAGCGGCCGTTGCGATTGCCGTTGTCGTCGCGATCGTTGTCGCCGTCGTTGTCGCCCCGGTGCGTGCGCTGGTATTGTCCGTGTTGGTTGTACTGCCCGCCGTAAGAACCGCAGGCGTTGTTATACTGATGGCGGTCGCGGTTGCGCCAGCCGTAGTGATGGCCGTTGTTGGTTTGCTGCTGTGCATCGGCTGCGGACCACGCGGCACCGCATGCCATGAGCAGAGCAAGGCAACCGACAGCAAGACGATTCATGTTGGTGTTGACTCCTTTCGAGAGTGCACCGTAAACGGCGGCAACGTCGCGAAATGTTCCCAAAGGAGCCTTAGAACAGCAACTTCGCGTGGACGATGCGGTGCGTCATCTGATGGATATCTCCGAGCATGCCGAAGATGCCGCCCTGCATGCGGGTCACGCCTGAATCCGTGCGCGACAAATGCCAAATCGTCGTGTCCAGCGCGCGATTGGTGCCGCTGAGCTTTCCGTTGGTGGTGAGCAGTTCGCGATTGGTGAACACCAAATGCGTGTTGACGGTTTGCAAGCGCGTATTGGTCAGATGCAGGGCGGCTGTAGTGCGATGCAGTTGGCCGCGCATGTCGCCGAGATCGGCATGCATCGATCCCAGCGTCGATGCCATCATGTGTAAAAGAACGAACATGTACGCGAGCGCGCCGAGCGCGGCGGCAAAGAGCGCGGCCTTGAGCATCAGTATCCTCCGCCCGACGAACCGCCGCCGCCGCCGCTTCCCGGTGGCGGTGTTGCTTGCGGACCGGGTGTCGCATTCGAACTTACTTCAATGACGCCGCGCATACTGAGCGCATCCATATAATCGAATGCGCAACCGATAAAGTACGTGCCCGGCGTCGAGAGTGACAGGGTTGCCGTACCGCCGGGATTGATCGAGCCGCTGCGATATCCGGCGGCCAGCGTACTCCCTCCGGCGGCCGTTGAGGGCAGCGACGGATTTGCCGGAAAACTGCTGGTGCTCAAAACGTTGAGGGTGTGCGGTGTGTTCGAAGAAAGGTTTTTGAGCGTAACGGTGGTGCCCGGCGGAAACGCGATGACTTGCGAGTACGTGTTTTGCGTGTAACCGCCGATTAGCCCGAACGGCGTGTTGATCGTGCCGATTGCACCGCTCGGTAATGCGAATCCGATCGTCATGGCGCCAACCGGCGCGGGCCCGCCGCCCGGTGAAGTACCCGGCGGCGAATAATTTGCGCTTCCGCCGCCGTAGCCGCCGCAGGCGGCCAGTGTGAGAGCTATCGCCGTGCCGGCGATAAAGGTGAGTGGGGGTTTCATGGTGCTGGCAATCTATGCCGCATGTATGAAAAAACTCTAAATGCAAAGCACGCGATTGCTTCGTTGTCGTCACAGCGTGCGGTGCGCCGTGCGTTATGAACGTATGATTGCATCCACGCGCTCCATTGCTCATCCGCTGGCCGCCGTCGCGATTGCGGTCGTCATTGTCATCGTAGCGGCCGCGTTCGGATCGTCGTTTCTGACCACGCGCGGCCCTGACGTCGCGCTCAAGGGTAAGCCGACTGTCGAACGTGTGGCGATAACCAAGCACATATCGGTGCCGCTGAAGCTCAACGTACCTCACATGCACGTTGCAGCGGGGCAGTCCTCGAGCGGCGTGCCAGCCGCGTCTTCCAACACGTCGTCCGCTTCGTCGTCGGCCGAGCCGTTGATCGCTAGAACGGCAAAGGTCAGCCTGTACGTGCAGAGCGTCGATAAAGCGGCGCGCGCGGTTGTAGCCGCTGCAAAAGGTAATGGCGGCGATGTATTTTCTTCCGACATCGCCTCGGGCGACGGTTCTGCCGGGGAAGCCGCCGGCAACATGACGATTCGCGTTCCCGCCAGCCGATTCGACGCTGCCATGGCCGCGGTCGGCCGCGCCGGCAAGGTGCGCGAACAATCGACGAGCGCGGAAGATGAATCCGGCGACATTACCGACACCGCTGCTCGCCTGCGCAACCTGCGGCAAACGGAAGAGGACATCCGGCGCATCATGAACCGTTCGGGCAACGTCGCGCAGATTATGGATGCGGAGAACCAACTCTCACAGGTGCGCGAGCAGATCGAAACGCAAGAGTCGGATCTGAGTTACATGCGCTCTCGCGTAGCGTATGCCACCATCGACGTCGATCTGCAAGCCGAAGCAGCAAACATGCCGGTACAGCCGACGGCAGCATCGCAAATCTCGAACGCTTGGCACACGGCGATAGCATCACTGACGCAAACGACAATCGGTATCGTAGCGCTGCTGCTATGGATCGCGGTGTTCGTCCCGTACGTGCTGCTCGCAGCCGCGCTGTTCTGGCTCGTCTATGCGCAAGTGCGCAAACGCTTGGTGCGCGCGTAGCGCTCTACGGCCAGCCTTTCATCGACGTTGCGAAGGGCGGCAGTTTGAACGTACCGGCGCATTTCGTCACGTTCAGCCCTTTGGCCGACTGCGCATGTATGAACTGCAAACGCAACTTTTCGGTG
>JBKPMZ010000060.1:0-9113 GCA_046732415.1 Vulcanimicrobiota bacterium | reverse complement strand
GCGCCGGTTCCACGTCACGTTCATCCCCGAGCAGCAGACGTTCGCGCACATGCACAACACGCTGCGTTACGAAACGTACGCGCCCGCCGCCGAACTGCCGCATGCGTTTTTGCTGAGCCCCGCATCGGCAATCTCCGCTGCGTACATCGGCCGCCTCATCAAAGACGAACTGGCCGCCGTGCCGCATCCGCCGTTCTTTCACATCGGTTCGGACGAAACGTCGTCGCTCGGCAAAGGGCAGAGCGCGCCCATGGTCGCGCAGCGCGGACTCACGCAAGTGTATGCGGAGCATATCAACCGCATGAATGCGATCGTCAAGCCGTCGGGCGCGCGCATCATGCTGTGGGACGACGGCATCGAAAACGATCCGGCGATCATGAAATTGATCCCGCGCAATGCCGTCATCGTGAATTGGCATTACGGCGCGGAAAAGACGTTCATGCCGTACATTTCGCTGCTCGCCAAGGGCGGCTTCGACCAGATGGTTTCGCCGGGCGACAGCAACTGGAATCAAATCTTTCCCAACGTGAGCACGGCGCTGCAGAACGAGCGCACGTTCATCAACGAAGGCAAGCGCGCGCACGTCTTCGGTTTGTTCCAAACGGTGTGGCATGACGACGGCGAATCGCTCTTCGAAGCGACGTGGTATCCGGTGCTCTACGCCGGTGTGAGTGCGTGGGAAACCGGCGATGTCGATCCGGCGCGTTATCAAGCGGATTTTCCGTTGGCGTTTTTCGGGAGCAGCGATGCGCGGTATGGCAGCGACGTTGCCAAGTTGGCGGACATCCAAACGCGCATGGCCGACGCCTATCAGTACAGCAGCGATTATCTGATGTGGGCGGATCCGTTCGACGAACGTGCGTCCGCGCACATGGACAAAGTCGACGTTCGGCAAGTGCGCCTCGATGCAGAAGCCGTGGAGACGCATCTGCTCGGCACCGGGCCGCCGCTGCATCGCAACGCGGCGCGAGTGATGTTCCTGGCGTCGCGCAAGTACGATTTTATCGGGCGAAAATTTCAAGCGGCCAAAGAGATTGCCGACATGTATGCCGACGCCGCCGGGCACGCGCATCAAAAGGGCAGTCCGTCCGGGCGCGACCTGCTGTGGACGAAGTATTGGTTCTGGGAATTGCGCGACGGTTACGAAGAACTTGCTCCGCTGTACGCGCAGGCATGGCGCTATGAAGATCGAGAAAGCCATCTCGCCTCGAACTTGGAACGCTATCATCTGAACGCGCAGCGCAACATCGAGCGCGCCGACGCGGTTTACGCCGCCACGCTCGACTACTACGCCGGCAAATCGCTCCCGCCATTGTCTGACATGCTGAACGCGGGTGTCACGCTGAGGTGATCCTGGCCATCGCAATCCTCGCGGTCTTCCTGGTCTTCGCGGGCCTGATGTACACGCGCGCGATGCCGGCGCTGCTCGCGGTTCCGGCGATGGCGATCGTCATGGCGTTCGTCGCCGGCGTACCGGCCGCGGGCGTCGGAGATATCGTCGTGAAAGGCGCGTCGGCGCTGGCCGGCGTCTACGTCACGGTGATATTGGGCGCGCTGCTCGGGCGCGTGACGCTCGATACCGGTATCGCGAAGGCCATCGTGAATTTCGCCGCGGAATTCGGCGGAGAACAGCCGATGGTCGTTGCGCTGCTCCTCTGCGCCGTGGTCGCGGTGCTGTTCGTCTCGCTGAGCGGACTGGGCGCGATCATCATGGTCGGTTCGATCGTGCTGCCGATCATGATGACGACCGGCGTGCCGCGCAAAATCGCCGCAACGCTGTTTTTGATGGCGTTCGCCCTCGGCTTCATCTTCAATCTGGTCAATTGGAAGTTTTACATCCAATTGTTCGGCGTGAGCCAGCAGCAGATGTATGGCTACGCGCTCGTGCTGGCAGCCATCGATCTCGTGGCGCTTGTTGCGTACGCGGTGGTGTCGTTCAGCCGTTCGCGCGCGTACGCGACTTGGGCGGTGCGCGGTGAGCGGCCTGCCGCGCCGCGCGTGCCATGGTTCTCACTCATCACACCCGTGCTCCCCATCGTGCTGTTCTACACGCTGCATTGGGACCCGGTGCTCTCGTTCAGCGTTTCCGCGGTGTACGGTGCGGTCACCACGCGACCGTCGCGCGCCATCGGCACGCTGGTTGCTGCCGCAATCAAAGGCGTCGAAGACGTTGCACCTGCGGTTATCCTGTTCATCGGCATCGGCATGCTGCTCACCGCGACGAAAGAGCCGGCATTCGTTTCCGCCATGCAGCCGTTGGCGAACGCGCAAGCGCTGCACAACCCGTTCGTGTTCGTCGCCATCTTCGGCGTGCTCAGTCCGCTCACGCTGTATCGCGGACCCCTCAATCCGTTCGGCGTCGGCATCGCGATTTTCACGGTGCTGCTCTCGGCACATGCGTTGCCAGCCGTCGTCCTGGTCGCGGCGATCATGGCGGTCGTGCAAGTGCAGAACGTCTGCGATCCCACCAATACCGCGAACGTGTGGGTGGCCAACTACACGGGCGTGCACATCGAAGAAATCACCCGGCGTACGCTGCCGTATCAAACGGCGGTCGCGATAGCCGCGTGTATTGCCGTTGCCGTGGGCGCTCAAAGTTTTTTCGGCGTACGTCCCTTCGTCGCCGCCATACCGGCCGCCGCAGCGGCCGAGTTGCCGCCCGCGGGCATGTTCGTTTCGGCAGGTGCGAGCAACCGCATCGCCGTTGGCGACGACGGCAGCGCGGATGCGAAGATTGCCACCGGCGCGGTGGTACGCACCCTAAATGCCGGTGCGACGCGCGCGTATGCGTTCAAAACCGATCCCAACGCGAGCGATTGTTCGCGCAAGCCATATGCCGCCTACGTCGAAACGCTTTCGTCGCGCTTTCAATTGCTCGAAGGAACGGACGTCGACATCGGCGTGCGTCTGTTCGACTGCGGCGGCTGGGTCGTGAACGAGTGGCACGACCACGCCGTTTTCGCCAAACCGACGGCGGCCGACGTTGAATCGCTGGCGGTGCAAGGCGCGCAGCGCATGCAGCAGTGGGGCGCGCAGAACGGCGCGCGGTGGAATCATTTGCTTACGCAAGGCCTTGCCTACGCACCGGGCGATCCGCCGACCTTTTATTACGCGCTGTTCAAAACCGTCGACGGCAACATGCGTACATACGTACGCGCGGGTGGACCGGCGTACGAAGCCGGAATGCGCACGAACGATATCGTCAACAAACTCGACGGGCTGTTTTGGTGGGAGTACGGCACGTATCAAACCCAGGCTCGCGCCTATGACGGCAAAGCGCACAGTTTCGAGTTACAGCGCGGCAGCGCAACCGTTACCATTCAATTAGGAGAACCGTTCACGACATGACCGCCATCGATCCGCAACTCGCCGAGTACTGCAACCAGCACGAAGCGCAGTATCTGGACGAACTCAAAGCCTGGGTGGCGATCCCCTCGATATCCGCCGATCCCGATCATCGCGACGACGTACGGCGTTGCTGCGAACGTTTGGTGCAGCGCATGAGCGAGATCGGCCTCGACGCGCAGGTGCTGGAAACCGGCGGAAATCCGCTTGCGTATGGTGAGTGGCTGCGCGCGCCTGGAAAGCCGACAATCGTGATGTACGGCCACTACGACGTGCAGCCCGTCGATCCGGTGGAGTTGTGGCAGTCGCCGCCGTTTGAGGCAACCGTGCGCGACGGCAACATCTACGGACGCGGGACCGTGGACGACAAAGGCCAAGTGCTGATGCATCTTGCGGCCATTGAGGCGCATCTGCGCACGCGCGGCACGCTGCCGATCAACGTAAAAGTTGTCGTCGAAGGCGAAGAAGAGATCGGTTCGCCGAATTTCGAAGCGGCGCTCGCGCGCTACGAAGACAAGTTTCGCGCCGATCTCGCCGTGATATCGGACACCGCAGTATATGCGGAAGACGTGCCGTCGCTTACGACGTCAATTCGCGGGCTGGTGCATTGGGAAATCGCCGTCCACGGCCCAAACGAAGACTTGCACTCGGGCTATTTCGGCGGGCTGATCGTCAATCCGATTGAAGCGCTCGCGAAGATCATCGCCGGTTTGAAAGATGCGGACGGCCGCGTAACCGTGCCCGGTTTTTACGACGGCGTGCACGATCTCGCTCCCGCCGCGCTCGATGAATTGCGGGGCTTGCCTTTCGACGAAGGGCAGGAAGCCCGCACGCACGGCGTCCCGGAACTTGGCGGCGAACGCGATCGCGCACCGCTGGAGCGGCAATGGTTCCGGCCGACGCTCGAATGCAACGGCATCTGGGGCGGCTATCAGGGCCCGGGCAGCAAGACGATTATTCCCAGTTGGGCGAAGGCGAAAATTTCCGCGCGTCTCGTGGGTGAGCAGGACCCGCAGCACATCAAGGATGCGGTGCGCGCCCACATCGTGCAAAGCGCGCCGAGCGGCGTGCGCGTCGAAGTTGAAGCGAGCGGCGACGTGCGTGCGGTCACCACTTCGCGCGATCACCCCGCCGTCGCGGCCGCGGCTTGCGCCATGGAAGCGGGCTTCGGCAAGAAACCGGTGTTTATCGGAACGGGCGGAACGATTGGGCCGGTCGCGAGTTTCGATCGGATTCTAAAATTGCCGCAAGTGCTCATCGGCGTGGGATTGCCCGACGACCGCATCCACGCGCCGAACGAAAAATTCACGCTCTCGCAGTTCTTCGGAGGCATCAAGACGATGTGCGCGCTGTACGACGAAATCGCGAAGGTGCGCGTGTGAGCAGCGATGTGACGCAACGATTCTCCGACCGCGCGCAGTCCTACGCGCAGCATCGCCCCGGGTATCCGAAGGCCGCGATCGATGCGTTGCTGCGCGGACTTGGGCCCGAGGAGCACCTCATCGTCGCCGACGTGGGCGCAGGCACCGGTATCTCCGCGAACATGCTGGCGCAGCGCGTCGGAACGGTCGTCGCGGTGGAACCGAACGCGAACATGCGCGAGCGCGCCGAGCGGCGTCCGAACGTGCATTGGGAAAACGGCACGGCGGAAGCGCTGCCGTTGCCGGACAAGAGCGTCGACGTTGCGGCTGCGTTCCAAGCCTTTCACTGGTTCGATCCGCTGCGTGCATTCGCGCAATTTGCACGTGTCGCGCGCAGGCGCGTCGCGCTGCTGCAGTACGAGCGCGATGAAATGCAGCCGTTCTCCGCTGCGTACGCCGCTATCGTGCGGCGCTATGCCACCGACGACACCGAAGCGCTGCGGATGCGCACGCTTGAAACGTTCAGTACGCTTGCCGGCAGCGGTTTGCGGCGCGCAGTGGTTCCGTTCAAGCAGCGCCTGACGCTGCAAGGCGTCATCGGGCGCGTCGACTCGTCCTCGTATCTGCCGCGCGACGGCGAGGCGGGCGAAGCGCTGCGCAAAGAGATGCACGATCTGGTCGATCGCTTCGCGCGCGACGGCAACGTCGAGATGGCGATGAACGTCTACGTCCTCGCGGCGGATGTCACGTAAGCTTCGCCTGGGCATCGACGTTGGGGGGACGTTCACGGATGTCGTCGCCGTCGATGCGCAGATGCGCACCGTTGTAGCGCGCGTAAAACTTCCCACGACGCACACCGCGCCCGAAGGAGTCGCGGCGGGCATCATCGCCGGGATCGAAGCGATCTTCGCACAAAGCGGTGTTTCGTCGGCTGAAGTGGCATTCATCGCTCACTCCACGACGCAGGCAACGAACGCGCTGCTCGAAGGCGATGTCGCGGACGTCGGCGTTCTCGGTTTGCTTGACGGCTTTGCGCCGCTCGCGCGTTTGCAGATGCGTTTCCCGCGTTTGGATCTCGCTCCAGGCGTCCCGTTTCACGCGCGCTTTGCCTTTGCACGCACCGGCGATGCCGCACACACGGCGCTCGAGCGTTTGCGCGGCGACGGCGCACAAGCGATTGCCGTATCGCAAGCGTTCGGCGTCGACCGGCCCGACGCCGAAGGCGCCGTCGTGGCGGAAGCGCGCGCACTCGGGTTATACGCGACTTCCGGCCACGAGGTGAGTTCGATGTACGGTTTGCGCGCGCGTACGCGCACGGCAGCGCTCAACGCCGCGATTCTGCCGAAAATGGTGCGCACGGCGCGCATGACCGACGATGCCGTGAAGCGCGCGGCGATTTCCGCGCCGCTGATGGTGATGCGCAGCGACGGCGGCGTGATGGACGTGCGTGAAATGGAGCGCCGCCCCATTCTCACGCTGTTGTCGGGTCCCGCGGCGGGCGTTGCCGGCGCGCTGCTGCACGAAAACGTCACCGACGGCATTTTCATCGAAGTCGGCGGGACGAGCGCCGATTGTTCGGCGATTCGCGCAGGCATGCCGCAGATGCGCCCGGCGCGCGTCGGCGGACACCGCACGATGCTGCGCACGTTGGACGTGCGTACGCTGGGCATCGCGGGCGGCAGCATGATTCGCGTCAACGAGCGCAACATCGTCGACGTCGGCCCGCGGTCAGCGCACATCGCCGGATTGAAGTATGCCAGTTTCGTCGATCCCGAACTATTCGACGGCGCGCGTGTAGAGCGTATTCGCCCGACCGAACACGACACGCCCGACTATGCGGCGATCGTCGCACGCGACGGTACGCGCATCGCGCTCACACCGACGTGCGCGTCCAACCTGCTCGGCTTCGTACCGGACAACGCGTTCGCGCAGGGTAATGCGCTTGCCGCGCGTCGCGGCTTCGAGGTGCTGGCCGCGCATTTGGGCAGCGATGCGGAACAACTTGCACGCGATCTGCTCGACATCGCTTCCACGAAAGTGATTGCTGCGGTCAACGAACTGATCGCGGACTACGAATTGGATCGCGAAACGCTCGTCGTGGTGGGCGGAGGCGGGGGCGCCGCGGCGCTCGTGCCGTATACCGCGCAGCGCACCGGGCTCGAGTTTCGTTTGGCGCGCGACGCCGAAGTGATTTCGCCCATTGGCGTGGCGCTGGCGCTCGTGCGAGAAGTCGTCGAACGCACCATCGTCGATCCCACGCCCGACGACATCGTACGTATTCGCCGCGAAGCGCAGGATGCGGTCGTCGCAGCGGGAGCCTCGCCCGAGCGGGTGGAGGTTGCGGTGGAAATCGACACGCAGCGCAACCTTGTCCGCGCTACCGCGTCGGGTGCGAGCGAACTCGCCGAGAGTGCCGCGCATATAGTTGAAGACGAAGCATCGCTCCTTAGCATGGCTGCGGCACTGCTGCGCACGGATACGGACGGTGTGCGCCGCGTCGCGCAGACCGACGGCTTGTCGGTGTTCGAACGTACGCGCGCGACGCGCGGGCGATTTGGACGCACGAGCATCGTGCGCGATCTGCGCGTGCTGGATCGCAGCGGCGTTGGACGGCTCGCACTGCGTGATGCGTTCGTACGGCAGAGCCGCGGTGCCGATGCGGTTGCGGATCTCCGGCAGGCCGTTGAAGACGCGACTGCGTTCGGCGACGTGGGGCGTGCGCTTCCCGACATCTACGTGCTGCATGGTGCGCGCATTGCCGATTTCAGCGGTCTGGCATCCGCCGAGCAAGCCGTTGCTCTGGCGGAAGAAGAACTGGCCGGACGCGATGGCGATGCGCCGGTGATCCTCCTAACGGCGTCGCGGCCGGCGTAACCTGCGCGCGCCATGTGGGTAGCAACGACATATGGCACGCATTGCGATTGAAAGCAACAACGTTCAACTGCAGTTGTCCACCGTCGACAAAGTGTGGTCGATGCACGGTTCGCTGACCATTCCGCTCGCGCACATCACCCTCGCGCGCGTCGAGGACGAAAATGGCTGGCAGCACTTGTGGCGCAAGGTCATCGGAACGAACGCGCCCGGCCTGAAAATGGCAGGCACGTTTTTTCTGCCGGGTGGTCTGGCGTTTCTGGATTATGCCGACGGCAACAACTGTCTGGTGCTCGAGACGCAGCACGAAACGTTCACGCGTGTCATCGTGCAGCCCGATCGCGATCAGGACCCCGACGCAATCGCCGCGGAGATCAACCGCCGCATCGGCAAGACGTAACGTTCAGTAGAATAAGGGATCGCTTCCGTTGAAGGCATGCGCGGCAAACGCTCTGGCGTCAAAATAACCACGCGGAAACTGAAGGTGGAAATTGCATGCTCAAAGAGGTGAAGTCGAAACGATACGTTATTCCTGAGAACGGGCGGGCGTAGGCCCAGGCCGTATGTATTACCAGCCAGTAGCCTCCGACTTCTCCGAAGTCTTCGCTGACCTGCGTATCCTCTAACACGTGATCACTCCTAAGCCGGTACTTTCCCTCGATTACAGCGCGAACGACTACTGTAGTTTTGAGTGTCTATCCAAAGCTCCCGGAGGTTGTGCGTGCTTGGATCAAAAAGTGCCCGGAGCCTTAGGCGATACGCATTACCGTTTGCGTCGATGTGGTCGAGGTGGCAATCGTCTTGATATCCGATAAGTCAGGCGTAATATTTCCGCCACCTTGATCTTGTTGCTGCTTGCGATGATGTAGTAGCCACAAGTCGGTGGAAAATACGACGGGCCGATAACGGGCTGGTTCGAAACCATAGCCGCGAAAAGCGCTGCAATCATCATGACTTAGGTTCAGTACACTCCGCCCCAAAAGGCGATGAGAAGCCCCGCGATAGCCAAGAGCACCGTCAGTGAAATGACGGAGCGGTGCGCGTATGTTAATCGCGGTTCACTCTTCCATCCACTTTCCGTAATCCATAGCCAACGGCTTATACTGAGCCCAACCGCGCCATCCAGCACGAGTAGGCCCAGGCGCGATTCGGGCAGCCCTGCTCGCGCATAAGTTATCAAGAAACAAGCGAAAAGCGCCAACGTCAGCATCTGCCCCGTGACAATAGCCGGATGCAATCCGCGCGGATACGCGTGCACGTCGTACTTATTATGCTCCGCCGCGCCAAAACTGAGCACCAAAAGAACGATTAGGCATATCGGGAGCAGGTCAGCAAGAGAAAACGTTACGTACGGCCCGCTAATCTGAAGCCGCACGTGCTTTGCGGCATCTGCCGTTCCGATGCTTCGTGATAGCCGCAGGGTCGTCACGCCGGGGCGTACAGGCACTCGAACGAACTGGCCCGTCCGGCTGACGTCAGTCACTGGCCAGCGCGACCGGTGTTTCACCAGGTTGTCGACGCGGTCGAGTTCCGCCA
>JBKPMZ010000059.1:0-1311 GCA_046732415.1 Vulcanimicrobiota bacterium | reverse complement strand
CTCATGCCCAGTTCGATCGTCGCTTTGAGATTCGGTACGAAGTTGTGCGCGTAATCCAGTATGTATTGGCGGTTCAATTCGTCGCTGCTGGCGACATCGTAACGCGCGAGCAGGAAGTCTTTGCGAGTGAGACTGCGCTGCACTTCGAACATCGCGCCGTTGAACGGCGCACCCGGCGCACCCACGTCGGGCTGGTTGTCGTAGCCGTGGTAATACATGGTTTGGATGAGCCACTTCGGCGTCTGATAGCTGTAGTACAGACCTTCACGCGAGAACAAGTCGGTGTCCGCGAAACTGTCGTTCGCGTCGAACAGCGGCGCGGTTCCGCGAATGCCGACGATGCCGACCGTCCACGGCTTGGTCATGCCGCCGTACGACACGTTGAAATCGACGATGCGGTTCGCATCTTCTTTATTGAAGTCGAATGCGTGCTGAACGGGGTCGACGCCGGTCGTGTAGCCGAAGCTGTACATGAACTCGTTCGACATGCCGTTGAACGTGGCGCCCCAGCGCGCTTCGTTCGGCTCGAAATCGTTCTGGCCGTTGTCTTGCGTCGCGAGCAGATAATCGCTAAGCGTCCACCCGTGCGCGGGCATGAACGGAAACCACGCGTGCGCCTTGCCGATTTGCAGCGAGTTCGTGCCGCCGAGCAAGCCGTTCCACGAAATCCACGCCTGCTCCGTGATGCCGGCGTCACCGTCGTCGACGAACGGCTGCTCCGCGTACCACGTGAAGTTTTTGCCGAGAAAGCCGCCGCCCAGAAGCGAGAGGTCGCCCACGACCGTCTGCTGCGGATGATCGCTGTTGCCAAGGAACGAGACGATTTGCGAGCGGACGGCAAACGGAAACGCCTGATGCTGTTTCTTCCAGTCCAAATTCTGGAAGTTGGTCATCATCGTCATCATGCCGTACGGCGTCATGCCCGGGAACGTGGTGTGGCACGTTTCGCACGAGAGGCCTTGTCCGTTTGCGAACACGGGAATTGCGTCGGCGCGAGCCGACATCGCCAAAAATCCAAGTGCGAGTACGCACGCGACGCGTGCACCCGCGGTCACCAGTTGCTTCAAGAAAAACCTCCGATTGGTGAAAGAGCCGGCTATATAAGGAAGAGACGGCTATCCAATCGGGGGCGGGCGTTTGAACCTGGCGCTTCCGGCACGAACGGCGAGCGCCTGTGCGGCGCACTGCGGCTGCTGCACGATGAACGCCGCGGAAACTTCGGCGTAGAGGCGTTCGAGATACTCGCATGCTTCGTGCGCGCCTTGAATGCAGCGCACGAGCAGATGTGAGAACAGTGAGAGCAGATACGCG
>JBKPMZ010000058.1:0-44094 GCA_046732415.1 Vulcanimicrobiota bacterium | reverse complement strand
GGTATCGCCTACGTCGTGCTCATCTCGATGATGATCGCTTTGCACGCGAAGCACTACTATCCGGCCGACTTCTACCCGCTGTTGTTCGCTGCCGGCGGCGCGGCGTTCGAACAATGGACCGCGCGCGCGCGCATCGCACGTCCTGCACTGATCGCCATTGCGGCCGCCGCCGGCGCGCTACTGTTGCCGCTCGTCGTGCCGCTTCTCCCCGTACCGCAGTTCATCGCATACAACAACGCGTTATCGTCGGTGCTGCCGCTCAACGCGACGGCAACAGAGCACCATAAGCAGTCGGTGCTGCCGCAAACCTATGCGGATATGTACGGATGGCCCAAGCTTGCGCAAACCGTCGTTACGGTCTATGATTCGCTCCCGCCCGCAGAACGCGCACGCGCCGTGATCGCGGCGTCAAATTACGGCGAAGCCGCGGCCATCGAGTTTTTCGCCGGACGCACGTTGCCGCCGGTGATCAGCGGACACAACCAGTATTTTCTGTGGGGCACGCACGGCGCGAGCGGAGACGTGCTCATCGACGTCCACGGCGATTGTGGCGCAGACCTGCACTTGTTTCACCGCACGCAGCGCGCCGCGACGTTTACCGCACCCTACGTGATGCCGTACGAGGACGGCATGCCGATCATGCTGTGCCGCGGCATCAAGAAGCCGCTAGCGCAGATCTGGCCGCTCGTCAAAGATTACAACTAGACGCGCCTTACTTCACCTTCATCGCGCTGACGGGAATGAAATGCAGTTGGCGCAGCAACGTCGTATCGGTTTTGATGAAGTTGATGAAATCGGCGACCTGAGCGCTGGGCTGCCCGTTGGTGAACATATGCTCGTAGGACCAATAGGGATATTTGCCGCTCTCGACGTTTGCGTCGGTCGGCGCGACACCGCCGATGGAAACGGCAATCTGCTGGCCCGGCTTGACATAGCCCATGGCGACATAGGATATCGCGCCGGGCGTTTGAGCGACCATCGTTGCCACGGTTCCGGATGAGTCTTGCGTTAGGCCGCTTTCCGTCGGCTGCCGGTCATCGAGTAGATTTTTAACGAACACTGCGCGCGTGCCGGAACTGCGCGGGCGGTTGATAATGGTAATCTCCTGGTCAGCGCCGCCGACTTGTTTGAAATTGCTCACGCTTCCGCTGAAGATGTCGCGTATCTGCTGCGCCGTAAGATTTTTGATGCCGGCTTTCGGGTTGACCACGACGCCGAAACTCACGACGGCGACGCGATGATCGACCAAACTCGGCTCGTTGATGGCCGGAATGTCGGAGTTGCCCAAATCCACGGCCTTCTGTGCGGCCTGCGTGATTCCGACGCGCGATCCGCCGCCCGACACGCTGATTTTCACTTCGGGATGTTTTGCCTGATAATCGACGGCGGCTTGTTTGACGAGCGGCAGCAGCGCCGTGGAGCCGGCCGCGGTGATGGAATTCGACGGCGCCGGCGAGGACGACGATGCCGACGACGAATTTCCGCCGCCGCACGCCGTGATTGGCAGCAGCAACGCCGCGGCGATCGCGGCAAGACCGATCTTACGCAACATTCAGTACGTTCAACTCCTGCGGAAAAGCGAGAAAAACACGGACAACTATCAGTATTACCCGCAAAAGGTTATGAGTGCCTTAAGAGCGCCTTATGGCGTCTCGGTAATGAACCGGAGCAGGCGCGGATACACGATATCGGTACGCGCGTGCGGATTGTCCGGCTCGATGATGTCGTGGTTACGCGGCAGATTCGCGAACGCGAATTCTTGCACGCATCCCGGTCGGCGGTTCTCCCAATCGAGAGAGACGGCGTGTGTCACGGCATTATTCACCGCCGGGTCCAGCGCGTTGGTGAGCAGCACGATCGATGGCGCTGCCGGCGCCGCGCGCCTGGCCTGCGCGTACACGTTCTCGCCGATGCGCATCGTCTGGGCGAGTGCGTGCGTGGAAAACCACGGATACGCGCTGGATGGGTGCTGGCGTTCTTGCAGCCGCGGATCCCACCACAAATAGAAGTCGGGCAGCGCCAGCATGAGGCGCGTGAGCGCATAACTGCCGATGTACGGAAGTTGGAGCATCGCGAACACCGGAGCGATGCAGATCGCACGCGCAATATCGGCCCGGTATTGCGCGAAATACGCGCACAGCAGACCGCTGGACGAAATGCCGGCAACGCAGACGCGTTCGCCAAGGCCGCACGCGATGTCCACGGCCTGCGACGCGCGCGCGAGCAGCGATTCCGCCGTCAATCGCGACATGCGCTTGGTGAGACGATCGCGATCGCCTTGCTCGGGCATGCGCGGCACGAGCACGTTCGCACCGCGCGCGTGCACGAGCGGGGCGAACTCTCGGTACTGCCCGGGGTGATTCGTGAAGCCGTGCAGAAGCACGATCGCGAGCGGCGTACGCTCGCCGTGATCGAGCAGCGCGGTACGCGCCTGCGGCAAGATGCGCTCGTCGTCGAGCGCCTGCAGGTCGCGCACGCGTTCCAACGCCTGCGCGTACGAACGCGCGGGATCTACCGCCGGCGCTTGAAGCATACGTCGAGATGGTCGTCGACCATGCCTACGGCCTGCATGAACGAATAGCAGATCGTGGTGCCGACGAACGTGAAGCCGCGCTTGCGCAAATCCTTGCTGAGCGCGTCCGAGAGCGGCGTGCTCACCGGAATCTCCGCGCTGCTGCGGCGGCGCTTGCGTACCGGCGTGCCGTCGACGAAACGCCACACGTACGCGTCGAAGCTGCCGAACTCGTCCTGCACGCCGACGAACGCGCGCGCGTTTGCGACAGCGCCGTACACCTTGGCGCGGTTGCGGATAATGCCGGGGTCCTGGAGAATGCGCTCGCAGCGCGCGTCGCCGAATCGTGCAACGCGATGCGGGTCGAAATGCGCGAACACCGTGCGATAACGCTCGCGCTTTCGCAGCACGGTGTCCCAACTCAGGCCCGCTTGCGCGCCTTCGAGCGTAAGAAACTCGAACAGCACGGCGTCGTCGTGCGCCGGCACACCCCATTCGTTGTCGTGATAGGCGATGGCGAGATCGTTCTTGGGCCAATCGCAGCGGCGCGGCGTACTCACGCGTCGATCAGTTCCACGAGCAGCGGCGTAACCCGCTGCGCGACCTTCGGGTAGCGTTTGGGCTCGATGATGTCGTGCACGAACGGCGGAAGCCCCTGCAAACGCCGTATGGTAACCGCTTCCGGTTTCATACGCCGCCAGCGCTCGCCCAGACGCACTATTGCGCCTTTGTTGACCGCCGAGTCTCGCGGATTGATCACGAGCACCACTTCGTCCGCTTTCGGCGCATTGGAACGCGCCGCTTCCAAAACTTCGTGCGCGAGCGTGAGACCATGGCCGATGGCATGCGTCGCAAAACGCGGATAGCCGTGCTCGGGCAGTTGCCGTTCGCGCAGGATCGGATCCCACCAATAAAAGCGATTCGGCCGGCTGAGCACCAGACGCGCAACCGCCAAACGCAACGGATTCGGAATCCACGAGACACCTAAAAATGGCGACACCGCGACGGCACGCTGTACGTGGTGAAATTGCGCGAGGTATGTGGTGAGCAATCCGCCCAGTGAAAAGCCCGCAACCGCGACGCGTTCGCCCAAGCCGCGTGCAATCGCAAGCGAATCGTTGGCGCACGCTTCCAGTTGCCCCGCGTTCATCGTCGCGAGCGCTTCCGACAACCGGTTGCGGTAGCCGTGCCGCGGCAAACGCGGAACGAAGACGTTATGTCCGCGTTCGTGCAGCGCCCGCGCAACCGTCACAAACTGCCGCGGACTTGCGGACAGCCCGTGCAGCAGCACCGTCGCGCGCTCCATGCGGCGGCCATGGTCGAAGACGAGCGTGCGCCCCCATGCGGCCACGTGCGATGCCTCGTCCCGGCGGTAAAACCACTGCAGACGCTCCTGCGCGTGCGAATAGGCGGTGTCGTTCATAAAAGAGGTAGGCGAGCGTATCGTCCTTAACTCAAATGTGGAAGTGTTCCTGGAACGCAGGCGTTCGCGCCCCTGCGGTCCTTCGGCCGATGCGACGCGTCGCCGAAGTAAACACACGCGGCGCCCGTTGGAACATCATGTTGACTGCCGATGAACTCATAGCGCTCGAGGATCGCTATGGGGCTCAC
Organism: Vulcanimicrobiota bacterium; assembly: GCA_046732415.1. Taxonomy (GTDB): domain Bacteria; phylum Vulcanimicrobiota; class Vulcanimicrobiia; order Vulcanimicrobiales; family Vulcanimicrobiaceae; genus DATGJX01. The sequence continues at coordinate 39,971 of JBKPMZ010000058.1, read as the reverse complement.
AACTACCATCCGCTCGATCTCGTCGTCGAGCGCGCCGAAGGCGTGTGGCTCTACGACGTCGCCGGCAACCGTTATCTTGATTGCGTGAGCGCGTACTCCGCGGTCAATCAGGGGCATTGCCATCCGCGCATCATGGCCGCGCTCACCGAACAGGCGAAAAAGGTGACGCTCACCTCGCGCGCGATGCGCAATGATCGCATGCCGTTCTTCCTCGAGAAACTCACGCAAATCTGCGGATACGACATGGCGCTGCCCATGAACAGCGGTGTCGAAGCGGTCGAAACGGCGATCAAACTCGCGCGCAGATACGGCTACGAAGTCAAAGGCATCGCACAGGACCGCGCCGAGATCATCGTCTTCACCAACAACTTTCACGGGCGCACGACCGCAGCGATCAGCGCGAGTTCGACCGAAGAATACCGGCGCGGTTTCGGTCCGTTCACGCCCGGCTTCGTGCAGGTTCCGTACGGGAATTACGAAGCGCTCAGCGCCGCGGTGAACGACAACACCTGCGCCATTCTCATCGAGCCGATTCAAGGCGAAGGCGGCGTCGTCGTGCCGCCGGACGGTTTTCTCAAGCGCGCGTGGGGGCTGTGCCGCGAACATCGCGTGCTGTTCGTCGCGGACGAAATTCAAACCGGGTTCGGACGCACGGGCGATCTCTTCGCCTGCGATCACGAAAGCGTCAAACCCGATGTACTCGTCGTGGGCAAGGCGCTCGGCGGCGGCTACTATCCGGTTTCCGCGGTGCTCGCGGCGCGCGAACTGCTGCTGCTGTTCCGCCCGGGCGAGCACGGCAGCACCTTCGGCGGAAATCCGCTCGGGTCGGCGGTCGCAATCGCGTCGCTCGACGTCATCATCGAGGAGAATCTTGCATCGCGCGCGCGCTACGCAGGTGCGAAGATCATGCGCGGACTGCGTTCGTTCAGTTCGCCGTTCATCAAGGAAGTACGCGGGCGCGGATTGCTCATCGGTATCGAGCTGACGATTCCGGCACGGCGGCTCTCCGAGGCGATGCTGGCGCGCGGGGTCGTTGCGAAAGACACGCATGAGAACGTCTTACGCATCGCACCGCCGCTCGTCATCGACGACGAGGAAATCGATATGCTGCTGCGTGTGTTCGGAGATGCACTGGCAACTCTCTGATCTGACCGATCGCTTCGCCGGTGACGATCGCACGGGCCTGATTTTCGTCGACGAATACGGGCACCGGCGCGACTACACGTTCGCGGAAGTCGTAAAGCACGCGTTACAGTATGCCGCCGTGCTGCGCGCGTTCGGTATTCACGAACAGGATCGGGTGTACGTCTGCTGCTCCACCGCTGCGAAGTGCGTGTTTACGCTGCTGGCGCTGGATCGCGTCGGCGCCCCTGCGATTCTAGACGAAGCACAAGCCGCCGGAGCAACGGCGATCGTCTCCAACCGCGTGTACCGCGCCGGGATCGATGCAAACCGCGACCGCTTTTCGCCCGATGCGCGCTACCTGCTCATCGGCGAAGAATGCGAAGGCTGGGCGCGCTTCGACACGCTGGCACAGCGTGCTCCCGCCGTGCCGCCGCCGGCAACGGATGACGAGCCGCCGGTGCTGCAAGATGCGCGCGAGGCAGCGCGCGCACACTTGGGAGCGGTTGCCACCGATACGGTCTGGTGCGCGCTTCACATCGAAGACCGCGACTGGTTCGTTCAAGCCGTCGCGCGGCCGTGGCTTTGCGGGGCCGCCGCCGTGGTGCACAACGGCGGATTCGACGCGCGCGAACGCTTGGATCTCATCCGCGAACTCTCCGTGACGATTCTGCTGCAGCGCGCCGAGGAGTATCACGCGCAGCTCGCCGTGCCCGAACCGTCTCGCTTCAAAATGCCGCGTCTACGCAAGTGCGCCGTACTGGGCGAGGGCTTCGATGAATTGCTGCGGGAACAGTGGACGCAAGCGTTCGGCGTTCCGCTCGCGCCCGACGCCGCGCCTGCGCGGCCGCAATCGTAACGCTGCTTACTGCTTACGCAGCGGCTTCACGACTTCCGACAAGCGATCCGGTGTGCCTTCGACGCGCTCCAGATGCGGATAACGCAAGCCGCCGTAGTACGGAATGCTGATCGTGCGGAACATCTCGTCTTTTTCCACGAGCAGTTGAATCGGTTTGTGCGTTTGCTGGGCTGACTTGACCGCGTCGTAGAGCAGATCGGCGCTGTAGTCGCGGCCGTTCACGGCGATGAGTTTGTCGCCGATCCCCAGTCCCGCTTTCCACGCCGGCGAGCCGAAGTGCACGTCGCCGACGACACCCTCAGCGCCGCGTCCGGGTGTAAATCCGAGCGAGTACACGAAGTTGTTCTTCTGCACGTCGTGCGACGGCTCGGCCGTGTAGACCAGTTTCCAGCCGTCCATCTCGAAACCGGCCGGCGGATGCACCGCGATGTCGTCTATCCAGCGCGCAAAGAACGCCGTCCAGTCGTACGGCACAACTTTGTTCAAACCGGCGATGACCTGAGCGCGATCGTACCCGACCGTTATCGGGCCGGTGTTGTGCTGGCCGAAAAACTCGCGCGCGAACGTATCGAGCGATGCTTTGCCGCTGGTCTTCTCGCGAATGGTCGCATCGGCGAGCAGCCACATCAGTTCGCCTTCGGAGTAGAAATCGACGCCGCGCCGTTCCGAATAATACCCGCGGGGCGCGCCGTACAAGAACGGTCCCGACGTAGCCGTGTCGCCGAGCGGACGCCATTGCCGGCCTTGTTCGTTGTCGTAATTCGCGTACACGGCAGCGATGTGGTCGGGCCAGTTTTTCGCATCGCGTATGCCGTCGCGATACGACATCACGTCGCCGTAGTATTGCGTCATTCCCTCGTACACCCAGAGCAACGAATCGTCGTACGGAATGTTCGGGTTCGTGCGAATCAGCCCGTCCGGCATGCGGTACTTGCCGTCCCAAGAGTGATTGAATTCGTGCGAGAGCAAGTCGCCGCCGCGCTGGAGCGCCTTGTCGTCGATGAGATAGTCGCCGCCCTCGCCGTCGTCGCTGGACTCGTGATGCTCCACGCCTTCACCGGGCATCACGTCGGAAAGCGTCAGCAGGAAATGATAGTTGTGCCAATGCCGCGCACCGTACATCGCGATCATTTCTTTCACCAGCGCGCGGTAGTGATCGATCGTTTTATCGCTCGCGTCCAGTTCGTCGGGCGTATCGGCGCACACGTTCAGCGTCGCCTCGCCGGGAAACGAACCGGTGTCGTTCCACAAATCCCATTGCCGGAAATTGACGCACGCGTCGAGCGGCGAGTCGAGCAGACGGCCGAGCGGCGTCGTACTCCACGTCACCGTATTGCCGGTACGTTTTTGGTCGTACAGCGCCGTCGCGAACTTCCAATCGCTGCCGGGCAAAATCAGCGACGGATTGAATTGCGTGCCCTCGTTCGTTCCCGACGACGGATAGAGCACGTTCTGATTCCAGTCGATGACGAACATGTTCGGCGTCGAAAGGCGGTTCGAGGAATAGTTTCCAAACGTCGCACCGAGATACGTGAAGTCCGTCGTGATGCTGCTCGCGCCTTGCGGCACGTCGACCTTGAAGGCGAATAGGTTCACCGGATCGCGATGCCATTGCAGGCGTTTACCGTTCGCGGTGATCACCAGTTCCGCAACGTTTTGAATCGGTCCGGCGGGCGAATGCTCTCCCGGAATCCACTGCGGATAGTACAGCGTGAGCGGTCCCGGCGCCACCGGAATCACTTCGTGCGTGCGCACGATGTTTTGCGTGGGCGCTTGCGAGGCGTCGACGACGAGCGTAATAGGACCGCCGCTAACCGCGGCGGCTAACAGAGCGGCAGCGAACATCATAGGAACGTTGCTACGCCTTGCGAATCACGGCATCATGCATGCCAACATCGCGGCATATGTTGCGTTTGCCGATCAGTGTAATCACCCGGCGGCGATCGTCATGCAAGCCGCAGCGCAATTGCCCGGCACGCTCGAAGGACTGAAGGTACGCACGCGCCGCGAGGTGCTGCTCGAAGTGCTCGTCGATGCGCGCGGACAAGTGACGTTCGTCAAGGTACTGCAACCCGCGAAGAACCGCGATCTGGACAGCGCAGCCGTGCGCTCCGCCTACGCCAGCCGCTACTCGCCCGCGATGGTGCACTGCAAACCGAAGCCCGGCCAAACGCTGTTTCGCGTCGTCTTCGATCCCGCCGCCGAATAGGCGCACCGCAGGCGGGTACCATTCCCGCATGAGTACCGGCCAGTTCCCCAGCCTGCCCGCTTATCCGATAAAGCAGCGTCTGGAAATCGACGGCGTCAACGTGTTGCTGCTGAGCGTTCCGCCGGACCAGGACTACCCGCAGAACATTTTCGGCGTGAGCGCAAAGGGCGACATCCTGTGGCAAATAGAGCCGCGCCCTTCAAAAGGCCCGCACAACAAATACACGTCGATTCGCGACGAAGTCGGCATCGTCGTAGGCGTGACGGAAGATCAGTGCCAGCGCAAGATCGATCCGAAGAGCGGCAAGGTGCTGTTCGAGGAAGAAACGCCCCAAACGTAGCAAGCCCCTACCGCAAATCCAGTTTCATCATTTCACGAAACGTGCGGAAGCCGAGCGATTCATACAACGGGCGTCCGGCCTCCGACGCCTGCAACCGAATGCTGACGCAGCCGCGCTCCTTACACCACGCCATTGCCGCAAGCGTCACTTCGCGCGCGATTCCGCGGCGCCGGTAACCCGGGACGACGTAAATTCCGGCAAGCGTAGCGGTCACGTCGAGCAATACGTTTGATCGTCCCGAACTGAGGAACGCCGCCGCCGTTCCAACGATGTGGCCATCCTCCTCGGCGACGAACCAGGCCATCGCTCCTTCGGCCATCTGCTCGGCGAAATGCCGCTCGGTCCGGGGCCGCCAATCAGCGACGAGCCCGGAGCCCGCGACCTTCGACTCGACCAGCATGTCGTGCCAAAACTGGGCCAGGACCGGGATATCGTGGTCGGTTCCGCGGCGGTACGTGGGCATGGAGACCGAATCCGCCTCGATGCCTCGGCGACCCTTCGACGAGCCCGCAGGGCGTAGCCCTGTGCTGAGGTATCGAAGCATCAGGGTGACAGGGCGGCGAGTCACGGTGACACGGCGAGTTGCGTCTATCCCGGACCCTGTGGTACTATCCCTGAGCCGAAGTAGGGTCCTGAGCTACGGCGCAGGGTCCTCACCGGATGCCTGCGGGCGATCCGGTCTTCACCTGAGGTGCCGCCGGCCGGTGCCGCCAGATGGGGTAACTTCGGTTGCGCCATTTTTTGTTTTCATCAGGAGTACTTGCCATAGCTCGACCGCTCAGAATAAACGACCAGATCCGCATTCGTCAGGTGCGCGTGATCGACGAGGACGGAAGTCAGCTCGGCGTCATGCTGACCGAAGATGCATTGGCGCGCGCGCGCGGCGCGGGCCTCGATCTGATCGAAGTATCGCCGACGGCCCAGCCGCCGGTGTGTAAAATCGCCGATTACGGACGCCTGAAATACGAGCAGTCGAAGAAAGACAAAGACGCCCGCAAAAAGCAGAAGAACTTTGAGTTAAAAGAAGTGAAGCTGCGCCCGAAGATCGAGACGCACGATTACGAGACCAAGGCTCGCATGGCCGAACGTCTGCTGCTGGACGGCAGCAAAATCAAAGTCACGATCATGTTCCGCGGACGTGAAATTACATATACGAGTTTCGGTCGCAGACTTCTCGATCGTATGGCCGTCGACATGGCGCCGATCGCCACGGTCGAGCGCGATCCGAAGCTCGAAGGAAAAAACATGTTTATGATCCTCGCGCCTCGTCCGGTGCCCACGGGTCCGCCGAAGTTCCTGTCACAACACGAAAAGGAACGCGACACCCACAAGCCGCCGGCGGACGAAGTCGCGAAGACGGAGGAGCCAACCAGTGCCTAAGATTCGTACCCATCGTGGTACCGCAAAGCGCGTGAAGGTCAGTGCGAACGGCGTCGTTCAGCACCGCCATCAGTTCAGCGGTTGCGGCCACATCATGAGCAAGCGCACGCGCAAGCGTAAACGCAAGTTCCGCAAAGATCAGCCGGTGTTCAAGGGCGACCTCAAACGCTTGGCACCGACGATCCCGTATTTGGTGTAAGGAGGGTCCGAGAAAATGGCACGTATCAAACGCGGTCTTCACGGCCTCAAACATCGTCGTAAGGTGATGAAGCTCGTCAAGGGCTTCCGCGCTGCGCGCCGCCGCAACTATCGCGTTGCGAACGAAGCGCTGCTGCACTCGCTGGCGTACGCATTCCGCGATCGCCGCGTTCGCAAGCGCGACTTCCGTTCGCTGTGGATCAGCCGCATCAACGCGGCGGTTCGCAAAGAGGGTCTGACGTATTCGGTCTTCATGAATGGGCTGAAGAAATCGGGCGTGACGCTCAACCGCAAAGCGCTTGCGGAACTCGCCGTGTCGGATTCCGCAGCGTTCGGATCGTTGCTCAAAGCAGCAAAACAAGCGACCGGCAAATAACGCCGCTTCTTTACGAAAATAAAACGGCAGCTGCCTTGCAGCTGCCGTTTTCGTATTACAGAGAAGCGAGCGCTCCCGATAGACTTGCGCAATATGAACACGCGCACGCTTTTTCTCGCACTCGCCGTCTTAGCGACGCCCGCCGCTGCTAGTGCGGCACCCGTAAACGCCTCGCTCATTCCCGACGGCACGTACGTCGTCAAAGTGGAGCAAGTCAACGACGCGCAGCACCTGACGGTCAAAATGGACAACGGCATGGAAACCACGCTGACGGCAACGGGAACCGTATCGTTTGCCAAAGTCAAAGCGAACCAGACCATTAAGGTCTCGCTCATCAAGGGCAAAGTTCCCGTTTACGCAATCCAATAAAAACGACTTTTGGCAACGAATACCGAACCCTAAGAAGGTGCAGAGCCAGACCCGCGGGTTCGAGGTGTATCTCCTCGGCCTATTAGGCGTCCTCGAACGGTTGCCGATTCCCATCGCAATCGCGTTCGACCGCGACTGCGAGCGCATTCAAGGCAACCGTGCGTTTCGCGATCTGATCGGCTCGGCAGAGTACCGCTACTTCTCCGGCGGCGAAGAAATCGCCGCCACGGACCTTCCGCTCAGCCGCGCCGCGCGCGACGGCGTTGAAGTGCTCGACGTGAACGTGCAACTCGTTCGCGAACGCGGCGGCAGATTCGATCTCATCGCATCGGCATGGCCGCTGCGCAACACCGAGGACGCCGTCGAGGGCAGCATCGGCGTTTTCGTCGACGTTACGCAGAGCCGCGAATTGCAGTGGCGCTACGAATTGATCGCGGAAGCAATTCCGTCGTTCGTGTGGCTCGACGCGCCCGACGGCAGTGCGCAATACGCGAATCGGCGCTGGCTCGAGTACACGGGTCTGACCGAGGAACAAAATCTCGGGCACGGCTGGGAAGTCGTCGTGCATCCCGACGATGCGACGCGCTTGCAAAACGAGCGCGAGCGCACGCTGCTCACCGGCGAAGCGTTTGAAGACGAATGCCGCTACCGCGGAAAAGACGGCAAATACCGCTGGTTCCTCTTCCGTTCGATTCCGGTTCACGACGAGAACGGCATCATCACCAGTTGGCTGGGAACGGCCACGGACATCGACAAGCAGAAACGCGCCGAAGCGCAGCAAGCATTTTTCGCGCTCGCCAGCGACGTGCTCGGATCGACGCTCGACGTTACGACGACCCTGGAACGCATCGCCCGGCTCGCAATCGCCGCGCTAGGCACATGGTGCCAGATCGATTTGCCCGATGCGCAAGGCCATTTACGTCCGCAAATCGTCGCGCATCAGGACGCCGAAAAAGAGCGGCTGCTCTCGGACATCATCGGCGAACGGATTTACAACGACGACGCGTCGATTGGTCCGCCGGCTGTGTACCGCTTTCTCAAGCCGCAATTGCTGCCGAGCGTCGACGAAGCCGCGGTCGCGCACGTCATTCCGGAAAAAAAGCATCGCGACGTATATCGCGCGGTCGGTTACGTGTCGGGAATGATGGTGCCGCTGCGCATTCGCGATCGCGTGCTGGGCGTGCTGGGCATCGCATCCGAAGATCCGTCGCGCCTTTACACGGACTTTGACGTAACGACCGCGCTGGAACTGGGGCGGCGCAGCGCGATTGCCTTGGAGAACGCGCAGTCGTTCGCCAGGGAACACCGCGTGGCAACGACGCTGCAAAAAGCGTTGCTTCCGGCCTCGCTGCAGAGCAACGAACACGTCCGCTTCTCGTCGGCGTATGCCGCAGCAGCATCGCAGCAGGGCGAAGCCGTCGGGGGCGATTGGTACGATGCGTTTCCGCTCGAAGGCGGACGCATCGCCGTGTCGATGGGCGACGTTGCCGGGCACGGCGTCGACGCAGCCGTCACGATGGGCGTCGTACGTCAGGCGATCCGCGCAGCGGCGCTGGAATCGCACGGCCCCAAAGACGTACTCGCACGCGCAAATCGCGTCGTCATGCTCGAACACGCGCATCCGATGATCACGGCCCTCTTCGGCGTCTATAATCCGCACACGCGCGAATTCGTGTACAGCATCGCCGGCCATCCGCCGCCGGCAGTGTTGCAACCCGACGGCACGATCGACACGCTTACGGGCAGCGGCCCGCCGATGGGCGATGCGTTCGACGACGTTCTGCTTGTGCAGCAGCGCAGTACGCTGCCGCCGGGCACCGCGCTCATCTTCTTCACCGACGGCCTCATCGAGTACGCGCGCGACGTACTGCGCGCGGAGCAGCGATTGCACGCGGTTTTGTCGGCGCGCGCGTTTCTGCAAGCGGAGAATCCCGCGCAAGCAATCATCGACGGCGTTCTGGACGCACCGCAGCGCGACGACATCGCCGTCATGGTCGTGGAAACCTAAGCGCTTTTCCGCCCGTTCGTTTCGAGCACCGTATCGACGATGCCGTATGCTTGCGCCTCGCGCGCGGTCATATTGAAATCGCGCTCCATGTCCTTGAGAATTTCTTCCGCCGGTTTGCCGGTGCGCTCCGCATAGAGTTCGGCAACGGCGCGCCGTGTGGCGATGAGGTCGCGCGCGTGAATCTCGATATCCGTCGCTTGCCCGCCGATTTGTCCGATCCACGGTTGATGAATCAGAATCTTGCTGTAGGGTAACGCCATGCGTTTGCCGGGCGCCCCGCCGACCAGGAGCACCGACGCAGCGGATGCCGCAAAACCGGCGCAAATCGTTGCGACGTCGGGCTTGATGTACTGCATCGTGTCGTAGATGGCGAGCCCGGCAGTGAGCGAACCGCCGGGGCTGTTGATGTACAGGTCGATGTCGCCGTCCGGATTCTCTTTTTCGAGAAACAGTAATTGAGCGATGACGATGTTGGCCAAGCCGTCGTCGATTTGTCCGCCGACGAAAACGATACGATCCTTGAGCAAGCGCGAGTAGATGTCGTACGCCCGTTCGCCGAGCGCGGTGTTTTCGACAACCGTTGGTATGAGATGCCCCATGCCGTTCGTATACCACGCTGGTTGCCGCCGCGCCAGCAGATACCGTTCAAAAGCGGCCAGCGCACCGCAGGTTGCCGCGCGCAACCGTGCGTAGTAGCACGCATGAATCAGATCACGGTTAAGCAGCAGCGGCGTTTGCTCGCTCTGATTCGTGAAGGGCACAGTCTGCGCGAAATCGAGCGCCGCACCGGGCATCGACGCGAAACCATCGCGCTCTACGGGCGGCTCGCGGGATTGTTGCCGCGCAGAACGGCAAGCAGCGACGCCCGCATGGCGGCCTAGCCGCCTTTCCGGCGGCAGCGTGCCGGCGCCGCGGTGAACCGCGCGGGCAGCGCAGGCGTACTCCGTATGTGAACGAAGTGAGCGCCAGCCATGGCAACCGCGGCGACGCCCCACGAAGGGGTTGACGAGGCCACGTTGGCGCAGGCATTCGCGCACCGCGAGCGCTGGGCGTTCGACGAAGCCTACCGCCGCTTTGCATCGCTGCTCTACACGGTTGCCTACAACGTGCTCCATAGCGCCGAAGATGCCGAGGACTGCGTGCACGACGTGCTCGTCCGCGTTTGGAATAACCCACGCACGTATACCGTCGATCGCGGGTCGGTGCGCGCCTTCTTGGTCGTATGCGTGCGCAACGATGCGATTTCGCGTACGCGGTCGGCGGCGCGCCGCGAACGGCTGACGCAGCGCGTCGGACGTGAAAGCGAGACGACCGAGGAATTGCACATCACGGACTTCGTGGAAGAGCAGCGCGTGCGCGATGCGCTGGCGCAACTCCCCGACGAGCAGCGAATGGCAGTCGTTCTCGCCTACTTCGGCGGAAAAACGCACGTCGAGATTGCGCGGCACCTGGATCAACCGCTGGGAACGGTGAAAAGCCGGATCGCCTTGGGGCTACGCAAATTGGGTGCGGTGCTGAACGCGGGGACGCGCGGATGATCGATCACATCGACGAGTTGGCGGAACTCTATGCCGTCGGGTCGCTCGACGAACTGGAAAGCGCGCGCGTAGAGCGGCACGCCGCGCAGTGCGCGACGTGCGCGGCACGGCTGCACGAAGCGGAGATCGCGATCGCCTCGCTCGCCCAAGCGCAAGCCGTACCGCTGCGTCAACCGTCCGCGCAGCTGCAAACGCGGCTGCGACACTCGCTGAAGCAGCGCAATCGCTTCGTGCTTGCGTGGCGCCCGTTTGCGGCAGCCGTCGCGGCTGCCATCGTGCTCGCGCTCATCCCCACGTGGGTCGCGGTCGATCGCAACAGCGCGCTGCAGGCGATGCGCCAGGACGAACGCGCGCTCGCGCGTCTGGCAAGCGCCGGTACGCAAATCGATCACGCGCAATTCATGTCGCCGAAGAATGAGCCGATGAACGCGAAGGTGCTCTACGGCCCGCACGGCGACTGGTATTACGTCGTCGTCATGCATCCGCGTCCGAATATGCAAGTCGCGTACGTGCACGAGGGACGAATGGAAATGCTCGGCACCGTGGCGATGCACGGCGAGAGCGGCACGCTGTATCTACCGGTCAATCACAAGATGGACGAACTCGCGCTCGTGCAGGGCGGCACGGTCGTCGCAGACGCGCATTTAGCGTATTAACACTCGCCTCGCGATAGATCGAACGGATCACCGTTCAAAATCCACGCTTCGAACGTCGTACCTTTACCGAAGGCACCCGAAAGCCACGGCCGGCGCAGCCCAAACCATAACACCGTGCTCGGCTTCTTATACGACGGCCGGAAGTGCGCCACGAACGAATAGATTTTGCTCGATCGTTCGCGGGGTACGTGCACCGGATTGCTGAGCGGATGTTCCAATTTCATGAAAATCCAGCGCTCGCCATGAGCCGCTCGCGAGACGCCGGTGCTTCTGCGCGTCTCTTCGAGCGTCTTTATGGTAGCAATCCCGCATTTACAGACGTGCGCGAACTGTTGAAAGTCGCCGGCGGTCAGCAGCCGTAATTCGGAAGTGACCTCGGCGGAACGAGACCGAGTGCAGGCTCCAGCGACAAATCCGCGCACCGCGCTCACGCGTGCATTCGGCCACACCGGTAATCCGGCGGCTGCAGAACGCGCGCACATGGGGACGCCGAAGAACGCGACCAGTAAGATGCCGACGCGAACGCTCGTCGATCGCAAGCCTTGCCACATGCCACTGCCAAGCATGCGCTATGTACTTCGGAAAGCGCGTGCCGGTTCATGCGCGTCCGCCTTCGGTGGCGGTTGTCCAAGCGAAGGCCGACCAGTTTACAGGACCGAAGTGCGCGCTATGCGAATCGCGCTCGCCTGGTTCATTGCTGCCGCTCTTCTGCTGGGCTCGCATGCATCGGCGCAGCAAGCGGCGCCTACACCGCCCCAAACGCCGCCGACGGCACCGCCGTTCTCTGATACCGCGGCGCATGCGATTGACGCCGCGGCTCGCGCGGAAGTGCATTCGGGAAGCACGCCGGGAATCGCCGTCGGCGTGGTCGAGGACGGTTTACTCGTGTACGCGCGTGGCTTCGGCTATGCGAGCCTGCAGCCGAAGCGGCTCGCGAGTGCGAGCACCGAGTTTTACGCGGGTTCGCTCAGCCGGCAGTTCACCGCCGCTTGCGTGCTGTTGCTCGCGCAGCAAAAGAAATTGTCGCTCGACGACAAGGTCACCAAATACGTTCCAGAACTAACCATCGCGCGCAATACCACGCTGCGCCAATTGCTCTTGCAAACCTCGGGTCTGCCGCACGCGCGGGATGCGAGCGGAATTCCGCACGACCTCACGCATCCGGTGAAGATCGCTGATTTGTTGAAAGCCGCGAACGCTTTACCGCCGCTCTTCGCGTCCGGGACCGCGTTCGACGACAACAACTTCAACTATTTCGTCGCCGGTTTGGTAGTGCAGCGCGTGAGCGGTATTCCGCTCTCGAGTTTCTACTCGACGCAGATCTTTCAGCCGCTGATCATGACCTCGAGTTTCGTCGCGGGCGATCAAGGCATCTCGGCGCAGCACGCGCTCGGCTACACGCGATCGCGCGGAAAGTTTGTGCGCGTTCGTCCGTGGGATGCGTCCTGGCTGCTTGGCAACAGCGACCTGGTGACGACGGTGCAAGACCTTGCAAAGTGGGACATCGGCTTGCCGCTGCTGCTCAATGTCGATTCGGTTCGCGAGATGTGGACGCCGAGCGGGCTTCCCGGCGCGGTACCGTACGGAATGGGCTGGGTCGTCGATCAGCGCGGCGGTCAGCGATACTTCTGGCAAGACGGTGAGGTAGGCGGTTTTCGCGCGGTAAACGCGCTGCTTCCCGACATGCATTTGGCGGTGATCGTGCTGGCGAACGCGGATTCGAGCAGTGGAGAAACCACGGTGCAGCCGGAGCGGCTGGCCAACCGCATTCTGGATATTATCGCGCCGCTGCCGCCCGCGCATTTCGGCAATCTCATCACGACACGCGCGAGCGAATGGCTCGGCCGGCTGGCGCGTTTGGACATCGACCGCACGCAGCTCACGGGCGCGTTCAGCCAATACTTAAGCGATCAGGTCGTACACCGAGCTGATGTCGGTTCTTTGGGGCCGGTGCTTTCGCTCGTTCCGATCGAAAGCTACCAGCGGTCAGGAAATACGGTGTACGTGTTCGACGTTAAATTCCGGCACGGCGCATATCGCTATAACTTCGTGATGACGCCGGACGGAAAGATCGACGGGCTGTTTTTGCAGCCGTACGGTTAGTCGTCGCCGTTCGCTAAACGGCGGCCCGTTGCTTCGATAACTTTGCCCAGCATGCTTACGGCTTCCGCGCGTGAAGCATTACTGAACATGTATTTCAGCTTGTCGTCGGAATCTTCGACGATCAACACGGCACGTTTGCCCGCGCGCACCGCAGCAATGAGCTTGTTTAGGTAGGCTTCATCCTCAGGTGCCAACACGGACGGTACTCCGGCTTCCTTGCCATCGCTGAGCAAATATTTTAAAACCGCATTTATATCCCGCGGGGTATCCACGCGCTACTTACCTCCATGGCGAAACGCCACAGTCACTAAACGCTACAATAGCGCATTCCGTGGCAGCTTCGTAGATGGATTATCGACTCTTAAAAAAACTAATTTATATGGCCGCCCGTAAACCAGAGAAGCGCCAGCACCGTTTTCATGTCGATGATCTCGCCGCTTGCTTGCATGCTTAACGCCTCGGCAAACGTGACTTCGCGCACGTCGATGCGCTCGTCGTCTTCCAGTTGCTGCGGCCCGGCATGCAAACCGCGCGCCGCGTAGATGCGCACGCGCTCGGTGCAATACCCCGGCGTCGGATACACCGAGCATAGTAGGTCCAACGAATCAGCCGTATAGCCGGTTTCCTCGCGCAGCTCGCGCAGTGCGCCGTCTTCGCACGATTCATCCGCTTCGGCCGTTCCGGCCGGTATTTCCCAGAGCGCCTGCTTTGCCGCATGCCGGTATTGACGCACGAGCACCAGGCGGTCGGCCGCAGGCAGCGCGGCGATGGCATACGACCCGGGGTGTTCGACGATGTCGAGTTGATGGCGGCGTCCCTCGCTATCCTCGACCGTGTCCTTGCGTAGACGGAATACGCGGCCGCGATAGAGTTCCTGCGATTCCAGGAGGCGCGGTTGATCGTTCATGGCGCCAAGATTAACGGAATACCGTGTGCGGGCCTCGTAGAAGCAACCGTGCAACGTTCGCGATCCTCGATTGGCCAGGAACTATTTTGGCTGCTGCTGTGGCTGGTGATCTTTATCGTCATCACCGTACTGCTGCTCAAATTCGTGGTGCCGCACCACTTCAACGATCGCATCGCCGTCATGATCTCCGGTATCGTTTCCGGCCTCGCGATGATTTTGCTGCGTGCCTACGTCTCTCGGCGCGCATAACGCGCGCATAGACGCCGCGCGCGATCTTCTCACGAAGAAGGGCCGAAAACAGCACGGCCGTTATTCGTTCGAAGGCGTAACGCTGCTCGAAGAAGCGCACCGCGCCGGCGTGCCGATTGAAACGCTGTACGTAACGCGCGACGCGTACGAACGTACGCCGCTGGCGCAGCAGCTCGATGCAGACGGTGTTCCGGTCTACCTGGTCGACGACCGCGCGATGAAACGCCTTTCCGACGTCGAGACGCCGGCGGGCATCGTCGTGGTGGCACCGGTACGGCTAGCGTCGATCGAAAGCGTCCTCGGCGCAGACGGCGTGGTGCTGCTGCTGGCCGATGTGAACGACCCTGGCAACGCCGGGACGCTTTTGCGAACAGCAGAGGCTTTTGGAGTCCGCGGCGTCATCGCCGGAACGCTCGGCGCCGAGCCGCACCTGCCGAAGGTGGTGCGCGCGGCCATGGGGGCGGTCTTCCGGCTGCCCATTGCCACGGCGGACCCGGAAGCCGCCGCTCCGCACCTGCGCGGCCGCCAAGTGACGGGCCTGGCCGCGGCCGGCGAGCCGCTGGAAGGCCTGGAATGGGCCACGGGCGCCGTGCTGGCGGTCGGCAACGAGCGCCATGGACTTGGACGTTGGCAAGCCCTGTGCACGCGCCAGGCGGCCATTCCGATGAGCGGAAACGCCGAGAGTCTCAACGCCGCCGTGGCGGGCTCGATCGCGCTCTACGAAGCGACCAAGCACCGTCACGCTTGAGCGGAAAACCCTTTTTTATCGGCTTGTCAAGGCAGCGTTCCCGGGGCAAAAAGTCAAGACTACCCTGTGGAAAAGTCGCATGCTATACTGCATCCATTCGCACGGGCGTGCAGAGCCAAACGTCATAGAGAAGGAGACACGCGGACCCAATGGCGACCTCCGAATTCTTCTGGAAACTCTTCAAAGACACGGGATCGATCAGCGCCTATTTGATATACCGGCAGTTGCATCCCAGCCCGGCTCCAGCTACCTGACCGCCCACGAAGAAGAATGTCGATAAGCGCCCGGAATATCTCCGGGCGCTTTATGTTATCCGATCAACTTACCGAACTGCGCGCGCGGTTTGACGCAGCGCTCTCCGCCGCAGGCGATGAAACCGCGCTCGACGCGTTGCGCGTGCGCTTTTTGGGACGCAGCGGCGAGATCACCGCGCTGCGCCGCGGCATCGGGCAACTTGCCGCCGATGAGCGGCCAACCGCCGGAAAGATCATCAACGAGGCGGTTGCGCAAATGGAGGCAGCGCTCGCTCAAGCGCAAGCAACACTCGAATCACGCAAATTCGAAGCGCAGCTCTCGCAGCGCATCGACGTCACGTTTCCGGCAATCGAGCCGCAAACCGGTTCGATCCATCCGGTGCGGCGCGTGCTCGAAGATGCGTGCCGGTACTTTCAGCAGCACGGTTTCGCCGTCGTACTCGGCCCGGAAATCGAGCCCGAATACTACAACTTCGATGCGCTCAACATTCCGGCCGATCACCCCGCACGCGAAGGATTCGATTCCTTCTTCCTGACCGATACGCTGCTGCTGCGCCCGCATACCTCGCCGATGCAGATCCGCACGATGCAGCAGCATCGGCCGCCGGTGGCCATCGTGACGCCCGGCAAGTGTTACCGTCGCGACGCGGTCGACGCGCGGCATCTCTTTCAATTTCATCAGCTCGAAGGATTGCTCGTCGGCGAAGACGTGACCATGGCGCACCTCAAAGGTATGCTGACCGGTATGTGCCGCGAACTGTTCGGTCCCGAGCAGCAAGTACGGTTTCGTCCGTCGTTCTTTCCGTTCACCGAGCCCAGCGCGGAAGTGGACACGACGTGTCCATTGTGTCGCGGAGAAGGCGTGAGCGCCGACGACTCGCAGTGCCGTATGTGCGGCGGATCGGGTTGGATCGAACTCGGCGGCTCCGGCATGGTGCATCCGAACGTGCTGCGCAACATGGAGTACGATCCGGCGGTGTATTCGGGGTGGGCGTTCGGTTTCGGTATCGAACGCATGGCGCTGGTGCGATACGACATCGACGACATTCGCCGCTTTTACGAAAACGATCCCGACTTCTTGTATCAACTAGCATGACTCTCTGCCTTGTTCGCCCGGTCAACGCTCCGTCCGAAAACCGCTCGCAACTTTGCCCTCCACTTGAAGGCGCTTCGGCCCAGCCTGCGCGCCCCCCACTGCGTGGGGCCCCCAAACCTCATGGCGCCTCAATGTCATTGCTAACTCGAGCGCTCCCCGAGGGCGCCGCAAAGGTAGGTTTTAGTTAATGCGCGTCCCCCTAGCATGGTTGCGTGAGTACGTCGATTTGCCGTCGAGCCCGCAAAAAGTTGCGGAGATGCTCGCGCAGATTGGCTTTCCCGTCGATGCGGTGGAAGAGCGCCCCGTCGTTACGGGCGTTGTCGTCGGGCGCATCAAGCAACTGGAAAAGCATCCGAACGCCGATCGTCTGCAAGTCGGAAAGATTTCCGTCGGCAACGGTTCGCTGTTGACGATCGCGACAGCGGCAACAAACGTCGCGCAAGGCCAAACGATTCCCGTGGCCGTCATCGGCGCGCAGCTGCCGCACCTCAAAATCGAGCGACGCAAAATGCGCGGCCTGGAATCCGAAGGCATGATGGTCTCGGCGGACGAGCTGGCGCTGCCGCCGGAGTGGTTCGAAGACGGCATCATGCAACTCGAACCCGATATCGAGCCGGGCACCGACGTCGTCGAGTATTTTCGCCTGAGCGAGGCGGTGCTCGACGTAGACATTACGAGTAACCGCGTCGACGCGATGTCGATGATCGGGTTGGCGCGCGAGCTGGCGGCGTATCAGGGCGTTACTCTGCGCGTGCCGCCGGCGCGCGACGTGCCCGTCACATTGCAATCAACGGCACGCGTTAGCGTGCAATCACCGGATTGCACATTCTTCGCGCTGCAAGAGTTCGGCGACGTGCGCGTCGGGCCGTCCCCTTTATGGATGCGCATTCGTTTGGCGCTCGCGGGTCAGCGCCCAATCAATAACCTGGTAGACATCTCGAACTATGTGATGCTCGAAACCGGGCAGCCCACGCATTTCTACGACGCCGCGAAGATCGCGGATAAACAGCTCATCGTGCGCGACGGCCGCGCCGGTGAACAATTGATGACGCTCGACGGCGCGCAGCACGAACTCTCGCAAAAAGATCTCGTGATTGCGAGCGAACACGGCCCGGAAGGCTTTGCCGGACTCATGGGCGGCGCTCGCAGCGAAGTGACCGAAACGACAACGGGTATTCTGCTTGAAGCGGCAATCTTCACGGGTGCGCGCGTGCGGCGCATGAGCGCGCGTCACGGATTTCGGTCCGAGGCAAGTTCGCGTCACGAGAAGTCGCTGCCCACGACGCTTGCGCTAAGCGGCGCGCGGCGCGCTGCCGAATTGCTCGTCGCTTCGGGCGCCGCAGCCGGACCGCTGGTCGTAGAGGGCTCGCAGGATGAGCCAACTCCGATTGCTTTTCCGATACGTGACGTCAAACGCTTACTCGGATTCGAATTGACCGCCGAGCAGATACGCGAGTATCTCGACCGCTTGGGCTTCACCGTCGCGAGCGCAGATGAAACAACGCTCGCCGTTACGCCGCCGCCGTGGCGGCGCGACGTCGCCATTTCCGCCGACGTTGTCGAGGAAATTGCGCGAATGGCCGGTTACGAGCGCATCGAAGCGCAGATTCCCGCGGTGGCGCAGCACTACATTCGCAGCAACGCGTACGAGCTCGAGGAGCGCATCGCGCACGCGCTCAGCGCGCTGGGCTATCACGAGATCATGACGTACGCGCTGCACGGCGCGCAAGTGTTCGATCGGCTCGCGCGCGGCGCGACGATTCCAACGTTTCCGCCGGTCGAGGTGCTCAACCCGCTCTCGGAAGATCAGCGCTACCTGCGCTTCGCGTTGGGCAGCGCGCATTTGGAATACTTGGCGCGCGTCGATGCTCCGATGAAAATTTTCGAACTCGGGCATATCTTCTATCTCGAAAACGGGGAACCGCTCGAACTGCCGATGGTCGCGTTTACCTTCAGCGCTCAGCCGTTGGATGAGCCGGCGCACCGCGATTCGCATTTCCTGCGCCTGAAAGGCGATGTCGAGGCGCTGCTGCACGCGCTCACCGGCCGGCGCGACTTCGAATTCACGGCAGACAAGCGAAACGGCTTACATCCGGGCAAGACGGCGGCTATTCTGCTCGACGGGCGCGAGATCGCGTTCATGGGCCAAACCGATCCGCGCATTACCACCGCGTTCGACGTGCGGCTGCCGGTCTATGCGTGCGGCATTTATTTGGAAAACGTCCCCGAATACCGTACGGAGTTCTATCGGCCGCCCTCGAAATATCCGTCCACGTACCGCGATCTCGCGCTGCTGTGCGATCTCGATTTGCCGGCCGCAAGCGTGGAAAGCGTCATCGCGACCGCCATCGGTGAACTGTGTACCGGCGTTCGGACGTTCGATGAATACCGCGGCTCGCAGATCGCGTCGGATAAGAAGAGTTTGGCGGTCAGGGTAACGCTGCGTAAGCGCGACAGCACGATTACCGACGACGAAGCGGACGCCGCAATCGACCTCGCCTTGCGCGCGCTGCAAGATCGACTCGGCGTCGCGATGCGCACGTAGCCGTGCATTTGGTCTGGCCGGACATCGTCATCGGCGCGATACTCCTGATCGCACTACTCAAAGGGTACAAGCGCGGATTCATCATGGAGTTGGCGGGCGCCATCGCGTTGCTGCTCTCGTTCATTACGCCGTGGTTTTACGGCGGCGTGTTCGACGCGCCACTGCAGAAGTGGGCGCATTTAAGTGCGGGTTCGGCGCACATCGTCGGCATGTTCGCGGTGGGCGTGCTCACGTACATCGCGATCATGCTGCTCGCGCGCGCGGTAAACATCGTTTCAAAATTACCGATTCTGGGCCTGGGCAATGCGCTGGCCGGCGGAGCGGTGGGATTACTGAAAGGTGCCGCCGCGGTATGGGTGGTGCTGTACATCGCGCTGTTTTTTCCGCTTACGCGCGACATCCGCGCCGACTTGCATCGGTCTGTGCTCGCGCAGATCATCACGCAGCCCAACGCGCGCGTGGATGATGCGATACTCGGAACGCTGCCCGCGTTTGCTAGACCGGTGCTGCAGCCGGTGTTTGGACGGCATCGGGTCTAGAGCCGCCCGCCAAATCCAAGAAGACACGCAGCGCGGCTTGCACCCCCGCGCCGACATGCACCGGAACGTCGTACTCGAGCAGCGCCATTTCGAGCGCGCCCAGCGCGCCGAGCACGTCCGTTTGCGACACGTCGCCCATCGTGCCCATGCGCACGATTTTGCCTTTGAGTTCGAGTTGGCCGCCCGAAAGCGAAACGCCGCGCTCTTCGCGCAGTTTGCGCAGCAGCGTCGCCGCCTCGACGCCGCTTGGCACGTTGCCGGCAACGACGGTCACGGAATGCGCGCCAGGCTGAGAAAACACGCCAAGTCCCAACGCAGTGAACGCCGCGCGAATCGCTTGCGCATACATCGCGTGACGGTGCCACACGTGCTGCGCGCCTTCGGCATGATAATGCGCGAGCGCCGCATCCAGCGCGAATAACACCGATACCGGCGGCGTCCACGGCGTCTGGCCAACGCGCGCGAACTCCCGCGCTTTCATCAAATCAAAATAGAAGCGCGGCGTTTTCGCCGCTTCCATCGCTTTCCACGCGCGTGGGCTGACCGCGACCATCGCCATACCCGGCGGTGCGGCAAACACTTTTTGCGAAGCGGAAATGACGACGTCGTATCCCCACTCATCCATCAAGAATTCCGTGGCGCCCATGCCGCTCACGGAATCGACAATGGTGATCGCGCCATGCTCGCGCACGATCGGAGAAATCGCGGCCATGTCGTTCTGCACGCCGGTCGACGTCTCGTTGTGCGTCAGGAAAATGCCTTTGTACCGGCGCTGCGTGTCCGCTTGCAGCCGCTGCCCCAGGGCCTGGGGATCGAGCGCGAAACCGAGATCCGTATCGAGTACGTCGACGTTGATGCCATACGTTTGCGCAATCGCAATCAGGCGCCGTCCGAACACGCCGACGGGCGCAGCCAGCACGGTGTCGCCGGGTGAAAATGTGCTCGCGATCGCCGCTTCCAATCCGCCGGTACCGGACGATCCAAGCAGCATGATGTCGGCGTCGCGCGTTCCGAAAATTGGCCGAAGACCTTCGTCGATGCGCTGCACGAGCGCGGCGAATTGCGGGCCGCGATGATCGATCAGCGGCTTGCTCATCGCCGCGAGCACCTGCTCGGACACCGTCACGGGTCCCGGGATGAACAGCAAATTCTTTTTCACGGGGGCTTGCTTCGACGTGTCGAAGCAAGCCCCCCTGGTAAAGAACGTCAGGCTGACCGAACTTTCATCCTGCGCGGGTTGAGCAAGTAAAGTCGGCTCCGCCGATCTGGCGCAGGTCTTGCGCCACTTGCCGCCTACCGGGAACGCAAACGTCCTCGTCGGGTACGGCACCGCCGACGATGCGGGCGTCTACAAACTGCGCGACGATTTGGCGCTCGTCCAAACCGTCGATTTCTTCACGCCTATCGTGGACGATCCGTACGATTTTGGGCGTATTGCGGCGGCAAATGCGCTTTCCGACGTGTACGCAATGGGCGGCACGCCGATCAGCGCGCTCAACATCGCGACGTTTCCAATGGATACGCTCGATCCGTCGATTCTCGGACGCATTCTCGAAGGCGGTGCCGTAATCGCGCGCCAGGCCGGCGTTGCGATCCTCGGCGGACACACAATAAAAGACAGCGAGCCCAAGTACGGTTTGGCGGTCGTCGGAACCATTCACCCGCAGCGCATCGTTACGAACGCGAATGCCCGCCCCGGCGACATTCTCGTTCTTACCAAGCCACTCGGGACGGGCATTCTCTCCACCGCGCTCAAACGCGGCGAAATTTCCGAGGAAACGATGAGCGAAGCAATCGGTTGGATGGCATCGCTCAACGACCGCGCCGGTTCCGCCGTGCAATCGGCGCACGCGAACGCGGCGACCGACATTACCGGTTTCGGCTTGCTCGGACATGCGCACGAAATGGCGCGCGGTTCCGGCGTATCGCTGCACCTGACGGCCAAGGACGTGCCCGTCATGAGCCGAGTGCTCGACCTGATCGACCGCGACGTCGTACCCGGCGGCACACGTGACAACGCCAAAGTGCATGCCGAATTCACGACGTTCGCGCAGTCCGTTCCGGACAACGTTCGCCTCGCACTTTCCGACGCGCAGACGTCCGGCGGATTGCTGGTAAGCCTGCCGGCGCACCGCCTGCCGCTGTTCCGCGAAGCGCTTGCGGACGCGCATGCACTCTGTGCGGTCATCGGCGAAGTGCGCAGCGGCGAAGGCATCACCGTCAGCTAAACTTGGCCGTTATTCTGGCGCTCGATCAAGGCACGACCAGTTCGCGTGCTATCGTCTTCGACGACCATGCGAACGCGCTGGCCTTTGCACAGCGCGAATTTCCGCAGCACTTCCCGCAGCCCGGCTGGGTGGAACACGATCCGCGCGATTTGTGGGACTCGCAATTTGCCACCGCCGCGCAAGCGCTGCGCGACGCCGGCGTTACGGCGAAGGATGTAGCCGCAATCGGCATCACCAATCAACGTGAAACGGCGCTGCTATGGGATCGTGCAAGCGGTGAGCCGCTGTGCAACGCCATCGTGTGGCAAGACCGGCGTACCGCTGCGCAGTGCGAGGCGCTTCGCGAACGCCGCTTGGGTGACGTTGTCGCGCAACGTACCGGTCTGGTGCTCGATCCGTATTTTTCGGCGACGAAACTCGCGTGGATGCTCGACCGTCTCGACGGCGCGCGCGAACGCGCGGCGCGCGGTGAACTCGCATTCGGCACCGTCGACTCGTGGCTCATTTGGAAACTCACCGGCGGCAAACGGCACGTTACCGACGTAACCAACGCATCGCGCACGATGCTGTTCGACATTCACGCGCTGCAATGGAGCCCGGAGTTGCTGCGCGCGTTCGACATACCGCAGAGCGTCCTTCCGGAAGTTTTACCGTGCACCGGCGATTTCGGGACGACCACACTGTTCGGCGATGCAATCCGCATAGCCGGTGTGGCGGGCGATCAGCAGGCGGCGCTGCTGGGACAAGCCGGCTTCGATGAGGGCATTGCAAAAAACACGTACGGCACCGGATCGTTCCTGATGCTCAATACCGGCGATCGCGTCGTGCGCAGCAAAGAAGGGTTGCTCTCCACAATTGCCTACGCATTTGCACCCGGCGCCGCGACGTATGCACTCGAGGGCTCCGTGTTCATCACCGGTGCGGCGGTGCAATGGCTGCGCGACGGTCTCCAGATCGTTTCCGACTCCTCGCAGGTAGAAGCGCTTGCACGCGAAGCGGCGGACAACGGCGGCGTCTACTTCGTGCCCGCGTTTGCCGGAATGGGCGCGCCGTACTGGGATCCGTACGCGCGCGGAACGATCGTCGGGATGACGCGGGGCACGACGCGCGCTCACATTGCCCGCGCAGCGCTTGAAGCAATGGCGTATCAGTCAGCGGACGTCATCGCTGCGATGCAGCGCGATTCGGCGCTCTTGCTGCACGAGCTGCGCGTGGACGGCGGCGCTTCGCGCAACGCGCTCGCCATGCAGTTTCAAGCCGATATTCTCGACGTTCCGGTGGTGCGTCCGGCGGTCGTTGAAACGACCGCGCTCGGCGCGGCGTATCTCGCGGGATTACAGAGCGGTTACTGGAGCAGTATCGACGCGATTCGCACGCACTGGCGGCAAGACATGTGCTTTACGCCCGCGATGGACGGCGTGCAGCGCGGCCGGCTGCTGCACGATTGGCACCATGCCGTGCAATGTGCGCGCGGCTGGGCGCAGCCGTGAACCGCGAACGCTCGCTGGAACGCTTACGCGGCGAATCGTTCGACGTAGCAATTATCGGCGGCGGCGCGACGGGGCTTGGCGCGGCGCTTGATTCGGCCGCGCGCGGCTACCGCACCGCGCTCATCGAAGCGTGGGATTTTGCAAAAGGCACGTCCAGCCGGTCGACCAAACTCATCCACGGCGGCGTGCGCTATTTACGCCAGGGCAATATCGCGCTCGTGCGCGAGGCGCTGCACGAACGAACAGTGCTGCTGCGCAACGCGCCCGACATCGTGCAGGAGCTCCCGTTCATCGTACCGGCGTACGGCACGCTCGACCTCATGCTGTACTCGTCGGGATTGAAAGCATACGACGTACTCGCCGGCGCATCGCCTTTTTCGCCGAGCCGTTTGATCTCGCCGCGCACGGCGCGCACGCATATTCCCACGTTGAACCTCACGCGCATGCGCGCCGCGGTCATGTATACCGACGCACAATTCGACGATGCGCGCCTGGCGCTCGCGCTGGCGCGCACCGCAACCGATCACGGGGCCGCGCTTGCGAACTACGTGCGCGCGGAGGCGCTCGTGCTAGACGCCAATCGCGTCACGGGTATCATTGCGACGGATACGGAGAGCGGTGAGCGGTTCACGATTTCGGCTCGCGCCGTCATCAACGCGTGCGGCATTTTCGCCGACGGCATACGGCGCATGGCCGATCCCGGTGCGCAGCCGCTGCTCACGTTCAGCCGCGGATCGCACATCGTCCTTTCGTCGTCGGTGCTCGGCGAGGCATCCACGGCGCTGCTCGTACCGCGCACGCCCGACGGACGCGTGCTTTTCGCGATTCCATGGAACGATCACACGCTTGTCGGTACGACGGAGATCGCGACGGAGCATGCGGAATTCGAACCGCGCGCCAGCGACGCGGAGATCGGCTTCATCATTTCAACGCTCAATCGTTATCTGCAGCGGCCCGTTTCGGAAAACGACGTTCTTTCCGCATGGGCCGGGCTGCGTCCGCTGGTGAAACGCAGCGCGGCTGCGACTGCGCGGCTTTCACGCGAGCATGTCATCGACGTGTCACCGCGCGGCCTCGTCACCGTTACCGGCGGAAAGTGGACGACGTACCGAAAGATGGCGCAGGACGCGGTCGACGCGGCGGCGTCCTACGCGCGGCTCACGCCCGTGCAATGCAGCACGCAGACGATAGCGCTACGGCCGTACGAAGTACCGTTGCTGGTATCTCTGGAGGGGCGCGTGACCTTGGCAGCGGACGAAGAGATGGCGCGCACCGTGGAGGACGTGCTGGCGCGCCGCACGCGTGCGCTCTTCGTGGACGCAAAAGCGGCACGCGACCAAGCGCCTGCGGTCGCGTTTGCGCTGGCGCGCAGGTTGGGTCGCGGCACGGCATGGGAAAAGGAACAATTACGCGCCTTTGACCTGCTCGCCAGCCGCTACAGAGGATTGAGGTAGTGCAAGACCGCGTTCTCGGCTCGTCGGGGATGAGCGTTTCCGAAATAGGCTACGGCTGTATGGGATTGACGTGGGCCTATGCTTCGGCCATGTCGCAGCCGGATACGCGCAACGGCGCCGGCGTGCTCAACACGGCAGCGGACCTTGGCATTACGCTGTTCGACACGGCCGATATGTACGGACCGTTCACCAACGAAGAACTCGTCGGCGAAGCACTCTCCGGGCGGCGTGCCGAACTCACCATCGCAACCAAGTGCGGCATTGTGGTTGAAGGCGAGCGCAGCCAGTACAATCTCACGCGCAACGGTTCGCCGCAGCACATTCGCGCGGCGTGCGACGCATCGCTCGAGCGGCTGCGCGTGGACGTGATCGATCTCTACCAACTGCACCGCGTCGATCCGAACGTTCCGGTGGAAGAAAGCGTCGGCGCGATGGCGGAACTCGTACACGCAGGTAAAGTACGGGCGATCGGTCTTTCCGAAGTCGACGTGCCAACGCTCGAACGCGCGATGCGCGTGCACCCGATCGCGACGCTGCAATCCGAATACTCGCTGTTCGAACGCAACGTCGAAGCACACATTCTGCCATGGTGCCTGGAACACAACGTCACACTGTTGGCGTACTCACCGCTCGGGCGCGGGATGTTGACCGGACGTTTGCGCCGATCCGACATCGGCGCGGATGACTTTCGCGCGACGCTTCCGCGCTATCAGCAAGAAACGTTCGATCACAATCGCGCGATCGTCGCGCGCATCGAAGCAATCGCCGAACGCGCCGGTGCGAGCGCGGGGCAAGTCGCGCTTGCCTGGCTGCTCGCGAAAGCCCCGAACGTCATTCCGATTCCCGGAACGACGCACGTGGAGCATCTGCGGGAAAACGCCGGTGCCGCGGCCGTACGTTTGAGCCGCGCCGACATGGACGAACTCAATTTGCTGCCGGCCCCGGTGGGCGATCGCTATCCAGCGCCGAAGGCTACCGCCTGATGATTGCGCGCGAGCCGATCGTTCAACTGGCCGAGTCTCTGCGGCGCGTGCGGGAAGGACAAGGCACGACCGGGGAAATCGTCCAGTGGCTGCGAGCGTCAACCGATGCGGCGGCATCAATCCCGCGCCCCGCGGCCTGCGATCCGCACCGCAACTACACGCGCACGCTGCTGTTCAAGAACGACGTGTTCGAGGTTCTTGCGCTGCATTGGAAGCCGAACTGTGTGAGCACGATTCACGATCACGGCGGCGCCCTCTGCTGGCTCAGTGTCGCACGCGGCGCTATGGGCGTCGAGAACTATCTGCGCACGGATACCGGCGACACGCCGGGTTACGCCGCAATCGCGCTCGAGGGGCGCGAAGAACTCACGCCCGGCGCGATCGACTACCGGCAAGACGACGTCCATTTGCATCGCTGTATGGCGCGCGATTGCGAAACCGTAACGCTGCATGTATACGCGCACCCCATCGAACGCTTTCACGGCTTCGACGAACGCGCGAACCGCTGTTTCGAAATGACGTCGACGTACGACGCGATTTTGACTGGTTAACCGGTCGCGAGCAGGCTGCGCACGTTGAATTGCTTGCGAAACAACGTGACGAAGGGCTCGCGGAACAGAATGCGCATGACCAGGCGTTGCAGTGCGACTCCCGCCGGCGTTCCCGGAATCAACTGCTTCATAAATGAACGTGCCGCCTTTTGTTGTTCTTCTACGTACGGCCGCGTGCGGTTTTCATAGCGCGCGAACGCCGCGGCGTAGTCGCCGCCGCACTCGCGCAGGGACTCGGCAAGAATATACGCGCCGCCCATTGCCAGCGAGGCACCCTGGCCGGACGCAAGCGTCGGGCAGGCGCAAGCGTCGCCGACGAACGCGGTGCGGCCGATATTCCATGACGGCATCTTGATCTGCGCGACGATATCCATGAAGATGTCGCTGGCGCTTTCGGCCTGGGCGAGCAAGTCGGCCGCGATCCAACCCATTCCATCGAATGCGCGATGGAGCTGGGCAATCCGGTCTTCGCGCGCTACGTGGTCGGCGCTCGCGCATCTCCACATGAGGAACGCGAAGACGCTATTCGGATCGTCGCTCGCGTAAACCGCAGCAATGCGGCCGGGCTCCACGTTCATCACCCACGTACGATCGGTCCCGTACGCGTTGGGAACCTGATAGCTGGCGATCGCGTAGCCCATGAATTGCCGGAACTGCGCTTCGGGACCAACAAGGAGCTCGCGCAGCCTCGAGTGGATGCCGTCTGCTCCGAAGGCGAGCGAAAACGTTTCATCCGAGCCGTCGCTCAGGCGCACGTGCACGCCGTTTTCGTCCTGCTGCATCGCATCAACGGAGGTACCGAAGCGAATCTCGACGTCGTCCTTGACGGTGTCGTACAACGTGCTTTCAAGGGTTCGATGCGCCAGCGCCAAATAGCGGCCGCCCACGACGAGTTGGCGCATCCGTTCCATCGAGAGCGCTGCGACGCGGCGCCCTTTGGAATCGACGTAAAGCACTTCGTCCACCGGTACCTGATTGCGCTGGAGCGCCGACAGGATGCCCATGCGGTCGACAACGTCAAAACCCGTTCCGGCGAAGTCAATTGCATAACCGCCGGTACGTAAATGCGGCGCTCGTTCGATCACCAGGGGCGTCATGCCGTTTCGCCGCAGCCAGTATGCCAGCGTGAGGCCGGCAATACCGCCGCCTGAGATCAATACGCGTCCGTCAGCCATTCCTGTACGGCACGTTTTGCGAGCGCTAGCCGTATACCTGGACCGAGCGTCAACAAGCGTGTCATGCTGAGGGGTGACATACGCTGCGTTACCGGCGGGTGCGGGAGCGCTTGCGTTCGGTGACGCGCACGCGTTTGGCGATCCCGTTGCGGCGGCGCATCGGCACGACGTTGTTCGCCCGGCCGCCTTCGCCCAGTTCGACGGGCGTGATGATGCGTTTGCCGAGCGCGTGATACAGCACTTCGGAAAGTTCTTCCACCGCCACGAACGTCATCGTATCGCGTACTTCTTTCGGAATGTCCTCGATGTCGATCTCGTTGCGCTTGGGCAGAATGACTTTCTTGATGCCCGCGCGCTTTGCGCCGAGCACTTTTTCTTTCAATCCGCCGATGGGCAGCACTTGTCCGGTCAGCGTGATCTCGCCCGTCATGGCGACGTCCGGATCCACCTTGAGGCCGGTGAGCAGCGAGGTAATCGCCGTTGCGAGCGCGATGCCCGCGGACGGTCCGTCTTTCGGCGTCGCACCGGCCGGCACGTGGATGTGCAGATCGTGCTTGGCGAAGTAGTCTTCCGGTAAACCGAGTTCTCCCGAACGCGAGCGCAAGAACGAAACCGCGGCCTGCGCGCTTTCCTTCATCACGTCGCCGAGTTGCCCGGTCAACACCAGTTTACCGGTGCCCGGCATCACGGTCGTTTCGATGAAGAGAATGTCGCCGCCGACGGGTGTCCAGAACATGCCGGTCGACACGCCGACCGAGGCGACGCGTTTCTTCACTTCGCTGTAGAACCGCGGCTTGCTCAGGAATTCGTGCAGATTTTCCGGTTTCACGCGGCCTTTATAGCGCGGTTTCTCCGCAATCTGCCGCGCGATCTTGCGGAACACCGTACCGATCTCACGCTCCAGATTGCGTACGCCGGCTTCCCGCGTATAGTCGGAAATCACGAGGCGCAGCGCGGCGTCGTTGATCTGCGCTTGCGTTTCCTTCAAGCCGTTGGCCTTGCGCTGCTTCGGAATCAAGTAGCGTTTGGCGATCTGCACTTTCTCGAGTTCGGTGTAGCCGGAGAGTTGGATGATCTCCATGCGGTCGCGCAGCGGCCCGCTGATCGTGTCGAGCGTATTGGCCGTGCACACGAACAGGACTTGCGAGAGATCGAACGGCAGATCGAGATAGTGATCGCGGAACGTGTTGTTCTGCTCCGGATCGAGCACTTCGAGCAGCGCCGATTGCGGGTCGCCGCGGAAATCCGCACCGACTTTGTCGATCTCGTCGATCATCATCACGGGGTTGCGCGTGCCCGCGTCGCGGATCGCGCGGAGGATCGTACCGGGCATCGACCCGATGTACGTGCGCCGGTGACCGCGAATTTCGGCCTCGTCGCGAACGCCGCCCACGGACAACCGCACGAACTTGCGGCCCATGGCGCGCGCAATCGATTGCCCGAGCGAGGTTTTGCCCACGCCCGGCGGACCGACGAAGCACAGAATCGGACCCGTGAGCCGGTTTTTCAGTTTTCCGACCGCAAGATATTCGATAATGCGGTCTTTGATTTTTTCGAGATCGTAGTGATCTTCGTCGAGAATCTTGCGCGCTTGCGCGATGTCCAAATGATCTGAAGTTTCCTTGCCCCACGGCAGCTGCACGAGCCAATCCAAATACGTGCGGATAACGCTGTATTCAGGGCTTGCCTGCGGCACTTTCGAGAGGCGATCCAGTTCGCGATCCGCTGCCTTGCGCACATCTTCGGGCATCTGCGCTTCTTCGATTTTCTGGCGCAGTTCGTTCGTTTCGGCCTGCTGCGGGTCGACTTCGCCGAGTTCTTCCTGAATCGCACGCAGTTGCTGGCGCAGATAGAATTCGCGCTGGTTTTTCTCCATCTCGCGCTGGATGTCGGACTGGATCTTGTGCCCCAGTTCGACCACTTCCAGTTCTTTGGTGAGCAGCATGGTGAGTTTGCGCATGCGCTTCATCGTGCTGCGTTCTTCCAGCAGCGCTTGGCGATCCGCCGTTTCCAAGCGCATCGTCGAGGCAACGAAGTACGACAGGAGATTGGGGTCCGTGATGTTCTGGACTTCCATCTCCATTTCGCGCGGCGCTTGCGGCAAATAGCCGAGCAGTTTCTGGAATAGTCCCGCGAGATTGCGCTGCATCGCGACGAGTTCTTCCGTCTGCTGCGTGACGTCGGGCAGTTCGGTGTACGCGGCGACCATGTACGGATCGGTCTGCGTGAACTCTTCGATTTTGAACACTTGCTGGCCGGCGACGATGCAGCGAAGCGTACCGTCCGGCACCTTGAGCATCTTCTGCACGGTACCGATCGTGCCGATGCGGTGCACGTCTTTCGGGCCCGGATTTTCGATCTCGCGATCCTTGAGCACGGTCAGGCCGATGGGCTTGCCTTCGCGCAGCGCCTCTTCGACCAGTTGAATGCCGGGTTTTTTGACGACCGCGAGCGGGATGACGGTGTTGGGAAACAGCACCGCGTCCTGAAGCGGCAGAATGCCGACCAGGCTGGCGGGGACGACGGGTGAGATCTGTTGCTCGTGCGCGGTCATTCTACGCGAGAATCCTCTTTACAATCATACGAATTTCGGTGCGGCTCGCCGGCAGATACTCCGGCGCCGCAACGGGCAGCGCGATAGTCAGCATGCCGTCGGCATAGGTGGCGGTCACCTCGCCGTACTGCACGCCCACGGGCAGCGCAATTTTTTTGACGAACTCGCCGTCGGCGATCTCTTTTTGCAAAAACGATCCGCGACGCAGCCGCGCCGTGTCGGCGCGCCGCCCGGAAATAAAGAGATCCCGTTCGTCCACGAACACACGCAAGCTCTCACTGTCGGCGCCCGCCAATTCGACGCGCACGACGAGCGAGCGCGTTTCGTCGTCAATGACGACGTCGGCGTTCGGCTCCCACACCGCGCGCGAGCGCAGTATCACCAAGTCCATCGGTCCGTATAACCCCCGCGGTTAGCAATCGGATGCGAAGTCTGCTAATTCGCCTCCCCGCTGGGGGGACCCGCCCGAGGGCTAGTCGGTAATCGGGCTGGGCAAGGGCGAGCCGTCAGGCCACGCCACACAGGTGTCCAGGCGAATGTGCAGCGGGTCCATCGCCGTCACGGGAATGTGCACCTGGAAGATCTCCGTGTAATTGGTCTTTACCCCATATTTCCGGACCGGCGGGAAGGCAAAGACGTCGGAGTTCGGCATGTGCGTGGAGGAGAGGACCTGATTGATTTGTGCGCTGTCGGCCCCGGACATGTATTTCTGCGAGCGCTGACCGAGCCACGTCGTCCCGTCTTGACGGGTATACAAAAATCCGATGACCTCGCCGTCGGTCATCGTGGCCGTGGAAACAACCTTGTCGATCTTGATGATGGCGTTGCTCTGCATCGTCCCGAACAAGCCTTGCGGTACGGCCTTCGCGGAATCCAAGCATGCGCCATTGTTGAGCACGGTCAAAGCGGCTAGCACAAACGTCAGCATGCAACGCTCGTTCGGGGTAGATGGTTGAAACGCCTATGAAAGCCACAGTCTATCACGGCGCGCATGACGTGCGCCTCGAAAGCGTTCCCGATCCGCGCATCACCGCCGAACACGCGGCGATCGTGCGCGTAACGCGCGCGGCAATTTGCGGTTCCGATCTTTGGTTCTACCGCGGCGTAACGGAATGGACGCCCGGCGATCGCACCGGACACGAGTTCGTCGGCATCGTCGAAGAAATCGGCAGCGGTGTACGCACCGTGCGGCCCGGCGATGCGGTCATCGCACCGTTCGTTTCGAGCGACGGCACGTGCGAGTTCTGCCGCGCGGGTTTACAAACGTCATGCGTGCACATGACGAATTTTGGAGACGAGCAGAACGGCGGACAAGCCGAATTCGTGCTGGTTCCGTATGCCGACGGCACGCTCGTGAAGATGCCTGAAGCAATTGCGTTCGATCGCGCCAAGCACGACGCGAGCGTGACATTGTGCGACGTGATGGCCACCGGCCATCACGGCGTCGTGAGCGCTCAAACCGCACCGGGATCGACGATCGTCATCGTCGGCGACGGCGCCGTCGGGTTGTGCGGCGTACTTTCGGCAGCAAAAGAGATCCGCGCCGAACGCATCATCGCGGTCGGGCATAACGAACAGCGCCTGGAAATCGCCAAGCGTTTCGGCGCGACCCACACGTTCAATTCGCACGACGAGCAGATCCAAGAGCAGATTCGCGATCTGACTTCCGGCGGCGCGCCGCACGTCGTGGAAGCGGTCGGCAATCAGGCGAGCATGGATTTGGCGATCAACGTCGCGCGCGCCGGCGGCACCGTCAGTTTCGTCGGCGTTCCTCACAACGTCAAGAGTCTGCCGATGCGCGAGATCTTCTTGAACAATCTCTCGCTGCGCGGTGCGCTTGCGCCGGCGCGCGCGTATCTGCCGCAACTGCTCGCGAGCCTTGAAGCAGGGCGGATCGATCCGGCACCGGTTTTCGATCTCGCGCTGCCGCTCAGCCGCGTGGCGGACGGCTATGCGGCAATGGACGAGCGCCGCGCGATCAAAGTGCTGCTCACGGTATCGTAAGCATGAACGAAGGCGGATTTGCGCGCGGCATCACGACGCACGGAGACCCCGGCAATCCGCCGATCGTTTTTCTTCACGGCATTCGCTTGGGCGGGCGCATTTGGGAGCGCCACGCACGGGATCTGAGCCGCGACTTTTTCATCGTCACCCCCGATTTGCCGGGCCACGGCGCGCTCGCGGACTTGCCGTTCGACGCGCCGACGCTCGATGCGTTTCTGGCCTATATTGCGGACAACGTCGTATCGCGGCCGCCGCTTATCGTGGGCTACTCACTCGGCGGATACGTGGCGATGCGGTACGCATGCGATCTGCCCGATCACACCAGCGGCCTGCTGCTCACGGGGTCGAGCACCGATATCATCGGCTATCGCCGCATCCTGTACGATGCAGCGGTTCGTGTGACGGGACACATTCCGCCGCAGCTGATCCAGAACATGCTCGCGGTATTTTTTCGCGTCACGCTTCCGCCGCGCGTTGCCGACGTCATCATTCCGTTCCGCTTCAATCACGACGTCTTCGAGCAGAGTTTGCACATCGCGGGCGGTGTCCGCTACAGCGAGCGGCTGCGGCGGTACGGAAAACCGGTGACGCTCGTGAACGGGAGATGGGACGTACTCTTTCGCCGTGACGAACACGCATATGCCGATGCTGCAGGCGCCCGCCTGGTGGTGATGCCGGGTTCGGATCACGTCGCGCCGCTTCGCGACCCCGAGCAGTTTTCGAGTATCGTGCGCGAGTTCGCGCGAAGCGTCTTCGGCTGCAGTACCACGATTCAAGGACGAACGGCCTAAAGCGCAGCCGGTTGAAAGCCTCGCGCGTTCGGTCGCGCGCTTTGCTAGTGTGGCGGCATGAACGTCATCGACATCCCGCAGCCGGCCGGCGAGGAGCTTTACGACGAAGCCGTCTCGCACTACACGCGCATGGTCAAACACCGGGCGGTGGCCGTTCACCGCGTCGGCAGCGTAGGATATGCCGGACTTTCGCCGATCCGGCTGCTGGTCGTCACCGATCGCACCGGCGTGGATAACCGCTGCTTCTTTTCCGTTCTGGCGCGCTTGCCGCAGCGCTATCACCGCCTCTTTTTGCACGAGCCTTTCGTTCTGCCGGTCTGGTCGCTGCGTGTCATGGGCTACACGCGGCACAACGATCTTCACCTGGCCGCGGGGCGCGACGTTCTGCAACCATACGTGTGCGCGGGCGAGCCGGACGAACGCTGGTGCCGCACGCTCGAAGCGTACTGCGAATACGCGGCTTTTACCGACCGCGTCCGCGATTCGCAAACGTTGCCGGGACGAACCACGATTGCTGCGGCGCTGGCATTCGGCGGCGTCATCGCCACCGCCGCATCCGTGATACCCGAAGCCGAAAACGGCAGCTATGCCGGCGAAATCACGGCGCTTGCGCACGCGTTTTTCCACGAGGGCCGCGACCACGCCGAATCCGTTCGCGCGGCGTGGAGCGCGCTATCGCAGGCGTTCACCCGCTTTGACGAGGTAATGCGTGCACGGCTTCATGCCGGCTCCAACGCGAACGCCGCCGCAGCGGCGCGTGCGCGATTACTGGGCGAAGAGGCCTGCGACTCTTTCGATCGCGAGTACGCGTTCCGGCGCGCGCGTGAAATCGACGGCTACCACCAGGAACTCGCCTCGCTGGGTTTACCGTTCGGGCACCTGTTTTTTACCGCCGCATATCCGGGAGCGGTGCGCGAACTACCCGCGACACCGCTCGTCGATCTGGTCGTCGATCATCTCTACCGGATGCGCAGACAGCTGGCCGAGTACGCGCTCAGTGCGGTATCTGGTTCGGCTTGAGGTCGTTCGCGCTGTTCAGAATGAAGATCTTGTCGGCGTGCCGGATGCCCAGCGCCTTCTGATCGTACACGACGCGCACGTACTGGCCGTGCTTGAGATCTTTCATCTGAAACGTTTCCTTGCCGTTCATTGAAAATATCTGATCGAACTCCGGCGTGACGATAAAACTCAGCGTCTGCTTGGAGTGCGGATCGTACACCTTGACGTTGTTCATCGAGACGTGCACGACTTCGCCGTAGAAGTTGTTCGTTTTACCGGCCATCGCCAGTTGCGGCGCGAGGATAGCGGCGATGAGTACGAGGACCGGCAGGCTTCGAAGTATGCGCATTGCGGTTCTCCTTTGCTGAATAGTCAATTCGGTCGTACCCCGTTCGCGGAGTATCCGCTCAATACAGGAATCCCAGCCTCGTGCGAACCAGTCTTCTGCATGGCAAAGCTTGCCCGGCGGTTGGGTGCTTTTGATGCCGGCCTCATCGTCATGGGCGGCATCATCGGCACGGGCATTTTTCGTAATCCGTCCGTGGTGGCGCAAAGCGTGCATGCGGGCTGGGCGATCATGGCGGTATGGGTCGGGGGCGGCGTCGTAGCACTGCTCGGCGCGTTCGTGTTTGCCGAACTTGCCGCACGGCGGCCCAGCGACGGCGGTTTGTACGCGTACATGCGCGAGGCGTTTCATCCGGTCGTCGCCTTCATGTACGGATGGACGCTGCTGCTCGCTTCGCAGAGCGGCGGTATGGCCGCCGCCGCACTCACGTTCGCCGGCTATTTCGCACCGCTCACCGGTATCAGCGTCAATCCGACGCTGCTCGCCTTCGTCGTGCTGGCGATTTTTACCATCGTCAATTGTTTGGGCGTGCGCCAGGGCAGCAACGTGCAAAACGCGTTCATGGTATTGAAGATTGCCGCAATTGCCGCGCTGATCGGCGTGGGATTGTTCGCGCATCCGAGCGCGAGCGCCACGGCCGCAGCTCCAACCATCGGTGCGTCGCTGAGTTTGTTCGGCGCGATGGCGGTTTCCATGATCGCCGTGCTTTTTGCGTACAGCGGCTGGCAAACGTCGAGTTTCATGACCGGAGAGCTGAAAAACCCCACGCGCACGCTGCCGCTGGGCATGCTGTGGGGTGTCGGCGGCGTCATCGCCTTGTACGTGCTGGTCAACATCGTCTGCTTGCGCGTGCTCGGGCCGGCGGGCCTGATGCATACGGACGCACCGGCATCCGAGGTACTGCGTGCATTCATGGGCGCGCGCGGCGCGCAGATCATCGCTGCGCTCATCGCGCTGTCGACGCTTGGATTTTTGAGCAATCAGATCCTTACATCACCACGCGTGTATCATGCGATGGCGGAAGACGGCTTGTTCTTCCGGCAGATCGCATGGCTGCACCCGAAAACGCGCGTGCCGGTGGTCGCCATTGCCTTGCAAGGCGCGTTCGCCATCGCAATTACGCTGCTCAAAGGCTACGGGCAGATTTTGAATTACGTCATCGGCATCGATTACGTGTTCTTCGCGCTTTCCGCAATCGCGCTTTTCGTGTTTCGCGCGCGCGACCGGCGCGCCGGAAAAGCGGAGGCGGGGTATCGCGTACCGCTGCATCCGGTAACGACCGCGCTGTTCTTCGTGATAACCGTCGCTGTCGTGCTCACGACGTACATTTCATCGCCCCAGGGCGCAGCCTGGTCGCTCGGCGCGCTGCTCAGCGCTGTGCCAATTTATTATCTGTTCCTCGCACGGCCCGCTCAGGGTTTACCCGAGCAAGCGTCCGGGAATCCTTAAAACCGGCGCCGGAGCCGGAGGGGAGGCTAAGCGAGTGAATACGCAAAGCCGGGCACTGCGCATTGCTGCAGTTATTGCTGCTGCCGCAGTATTGCCCGGGTGCGCGGCAACAGCCGTGCAGCACCGCACTGCAGCGGTGCAGACGCCGTGCGGCGACCGCGCGGTACACATCATCGCGCAGAACGTCAACGCGATAACGTCGCACCAGTACGCTGCCGCGTCACGCGCTGCGGAACGCGCGGCACGCATCTCGCTCGCGTGCGCGTCGCAGGAACGATCCAAATCGCAGGGATTCGGCGATCGCTGGCGTGGCGCGAACGCGCTGGTCGTCGCGGCGGAACTGGCGCACCAAGCATCGCAGCAGCATCGCGCCAACCGCCTGTTGGCGGAAGGTTATCGCATCATGCGTTCGCTGCAGCCGCCCGCGCATGTGAGCACGCTCACGTCGACGCTCATTTCACAAACGCGCGACGGTGCCGAACGCGACCTGCGCGGGCAGTGGTCGTACTGGTAACGCGCTACTGGTAGAACAGCGTGATCTGACCGTCGCCGCCGACATAGACGCCGACGATTTGGTCGATCGTAATGTTCTGCCGTTTGAGCAGCCTGGGCAGCGTTACGAGCACGCCGTCCGTACCGGTGACTGTCGTATGATTCAGCGTGTCGCGCAGGTCGGAAATATCTGATGCGTTCTTGCGCAGCGCCGTTTTATATGCCGATGCCTCGCTCGCCGACATGACGCTTTGCGCGCTGACCATATGAATTTGATTCGCGTTGATGTTGCTCATCATCGAGCGGAACTTGTCCGATTCGCTCGAGACGTTTTTGACAGCGGCCAAGAGATTGCTGGTGCCGCCCGCCGCGTGTACCGGCGCCGTTAACAGGCCGGCGAACACGAACGTCAGGACGGAGAGCGCCGCTGCTGCATGTCTGTGGGCCATGAGCGTTCGCCTCCTAGGCCCATTATAACGCTGCCGCGCTTGGATTTGAAAGTTTCCGCAGGAAACGGCACGATGCGGCCGACGCTTGCGCTGCCCCACTGGCGGGAAGCGCCGGGCGCGAACACGTTTACCTGGCGCACCGGTTGGCCGCCGCATGCGTCGAGCGCTGCGGCGGCCAGTATGAAGACTACAGCACCAGATCGCCGCACGAAACGTACGTCTTGAGATCGTTCGCGCTCTTGTGTACGTTGATGGCGTATTTGCCTTTCTTGATTTGCGCGACGCTTACGCCGGCAAGATGCGTGAACGACTCCCCGTTGACCACGGGATTGAGCGGCTTCCACGGCGCCGGATCGAGTTTTGTGCACGTGCCTTGGTGAATGTGTGCCGGCTGCGAAAGGCCCTTGGGCTCGGACTTGATGTGGATTGCGACGTTCACGCCGCCTTTGACGTCGGTGACGCTGGCGTTGCCGGCTTCGCCCGAATTGTTTTGCTGCCCCATGTTGATCTGCAGACTGTGGCCCGCAATTTCGTTGTGGGCGACGTGCATGGGGTTCATCTGCTTGACCTGTTGCGAGCCTTTATTCCCGCCGTTCGAACCCGCGTTGTTGCCTGCGTTTTGATTGTTGTTGCCGCCTCCGCCGCCGCAGGCCGCAAGCAGCAGTGCCAGTCCGGCCGCACCCGCGGCCGCGACGATCTTCGAATGCTTCATCGATTGCTTGCCTCACGAAAAAAGGAGTAGTCGGCTACGTTCTTGCCCGCCGCGAACCGCGGCGTAACTCAAACGAAGCCAGTTGCAAGCTGCCGGTTAGCCGCTACTTAGTCCCTTTGGTAATGACGATCGAGGTGCTGTCGCCTTTCTTGCTGATCATCACCATCGTCTGCATCGCGCCCGCCTTGTCGTCGCCGGTGATGAATTCCGCGACGGAGCTGTCGCCGGAGTTGACCTTCATCTTTTCCGATCCCGCGG
This sequence comes from Vulcanimicrobiota bacterium, assembly GCA_046732415.1. Lineage (GTDB taxonomy): Bacteria > Vulcanimicrobiota > Vulcanimicrobiia > Vulcanimicrobiales > Vulcanimicrobiaceae > DATGJX01. The sequence continues at coordinate 2,540 of JBKPMZ010000058.1, read as the reverse complement.
GCATCTTGCTGTGATAAAACGCGTACACTTTGTCGAACGAGTCCGGCGTGGTGAATGCGGTCATTTGCGCCGTGCCCTTCTCGCCGCTCACCGAAAGCGCGCCTTCGTCTTGCTTCGCTCCCGCATAGATCGGCACGCCGAGCGAGGCGACGTCTACGACGTCCTTGCCCATTTTCATCGTGCCTTCGCTGCTCCGCACGGTGACGCTGTTGTCTTTCGAGTCGGTCGTTACGGTGGCGCCGTTCGCGCTGTAGACTTTCTTGCTCGATGAACACGCGGTAAGGACGAGAACGGCGGTGAGAACGCCAATGAGCAGTCGTTTCATACACTCCTCCGCTGCGCGATGTTGGGGCGTCTTTCGTTTCGCGACGCGCAGCCCTTCATACCAACGGCTCAATCGCAAGCAATTGAGCGCATGCCGTAGCTGAAAATTTCACTTATCTGCGAGAACGCAAACCCGCTATCATAACGGTGCCGACCATCGCCGGAGGGCGAGGTTGGCTTTCTTTTTCTTGCAGCACCATTCGCCGAAGGAGGCACGAATGAAACGGGTGTTCCTGGCTATGGCTGCGACCGGTGCACTTGTTGCCGCTGCGCACATGTGCGCGCAGGCAGCGCCGGCCGCCACCACATCTCGCTACATGGCAACCACAAATCGCACGACACTCTACAACGAAGGCTGCAGCATGGGCAGCGCCGGACTGAGCGGCATCGTCATCTTGGATTTCGGCGAGCCGTACAATTCGGGTGGTGAAGGTACCTGGGACTACGGCAACGCGTTTGCGTCCGATTCTTCCATCGTCAACGCCGCCGAAGGCTTCCTGGACGGCTTTTGGAATTGCTCGGGCTCGTCGCCGCAACTGCGTTTGGCAATCGGCACCAGCAATTATGGAAGTCACACCGGCAACTCGGCCGGGCAGGCTTGGGGCAACGCGGTGAACAGCCTGAACAGTTACATTTCCAGCAAAGGGTACGGCTCGCAAGAATATGCGCGCGGCGCAATCGACGCGGAGCCGGGCTGGGACACCGAGTTTTCGCGCACGTCCGCATGGGTGGACGGTTACAACGCAACGACCTCGACGCCGCTCTACGATTACGGCTCCGCCGATGCGTGCCCGTACAGCGGTTACAGCGGTAATTGCGACGGTTGGGGGCAGCATGGCCTCTGGTATATCTCGTGGGGAAATTCCGACGGGTACCCGGTGCCGGAGATCTACCAAAATTCCATGGCGCAGCAGTGGTATACCGAAAGCGTCTATTCGTCCACGAGCGAGTCGAACGGACGGCTCGGTTTTCTCGGAACGATGACGCAGTATGCGGCGTGCGGTTGCGGCAGCGGAACGTACTCGCCCGCTACCGGATTCAACACGCTGCAAAACCTCATCAACGGCGATTCCCGTACGTCGTACACGATGTCGTATTCCACCGACATCACCTGGGCGAATTAGGAGGAGCGCAACATGAAAAAGATCTTTAGTCTCTGCATTATTGCGCTCGCCGCATCGCTCACCGCGTGTTCGCACGGCGCGAACAACGCGCTGCCCGTATCCAACAATAACGGCGGCGCGAACACCACCGATGCGCTGCATCAGAAGCTGGCCAAGGAAGCACAGCGCGATGTGAGTTCATTCGTCGCTCCGAAACACCCCGGATATTTGGCCGGCGGTGGCGCGGTGCAATCGTGGCCAAGCGGTATTCAGGAACAAGGACAGGCGCCGGTTCCGGGCGGCATGTTCGACATCGTCAATCAGTACAACACGACGGCGAACGGGCAATTCGTCACCGTATACGCGGGATCGCGCAACGATACGGGTGAGGGCATCCTGCTCGTCGTGCGCCGCTCGGCGGACCTCCACACCGCAACCGCGCACACGTACGTGGTCGCGGATCGTGCGGTTCGCATTCAAAGCGCCGCAAACGGGCAATTGCAACTGCAAACCGTGGGCGGTGCGAAAACGGAGTCGATTCCGTTTAGAATGCCGCTGTAGCGGCGCGCTCGGGAAGAGGTCTGCGCTGCAGGCCTCTTCCCGCCTTCGCGTGCTTTATTGCGGCAGCCGGTTCGTTATGAAGTCGGACACTCGACTTGCCGCAGGCGGATCCAAATTCGAGAGCACGACCACCACGTACCCGGCATCGGCGCAGATTTCCAAATCGCCGTTCATGCCGGGCGCACCGCCGCTGTGCCCGAAACAGTGCGTTCCGTTTATCGTTTGCTGACCAAAGCCGAATCCGTACGTTCCGCCTCCGGGCGTTTTCGTTTGCGCGCTCGTCATCATCTGCGTATATGTTGCATTCAGCAGTTTGTGTGCAAGCAACGCATTTGCGAACTGCAGAAAATCGCCCACCGTTGAATAACCGCCGCCGGCCGAGGTACCGCGATACGGTAACGTATCGGTGTTCGGCTGCCATTTGCCGTCCGGTCCCATCATGTAGCCGATACTGCGATTGGAAACATTGACGTCTTCCGGATCCGACGCAGTCGACGCCATGCCGGCCGGCGTGTAAATATGATCGCGCACGTAGTCGTAGTAGTCTTGGCC
>JBKPMZ010000057.1:0-9060 GCA_046732415.1 Vulcanimicrobiota bacterium | reverse complement strand
GATAATCGCAAGTCCGCCGGCGTCCGCCACGCCGTCGCCCAGTTTGATGTCGGTGCCGCGGCCCGCCATATTGGTAGCGATAGTGACTTGCCCCGGAAGGCCGGCATCCTTGACGATCTGCGCTTCCTGCTCGTGGTATTTGGCGTTGAGGACGTTGCATTCCACGCCTTTGCGGCGCAGCATCGCCGCCAGCATCTCCGACTTCTCGATGGAACGCGTGCCGACCAGCACCGGGCGGCCTTTTTCGTGCTCCTTGATGATCTCGTCGACGACCGCGGTGAACTTCGCCTTTTCCGTTTTGTAGACGATGTCCGACTGATCTTTGCGGATCATCGGCTTGTTGGTCGGAATAACGACGACGTCCAAGCCATAGATGTCGCGGAATTCGCGTTCCTCGGTTTTTGCCGTACCGGTCATGCCCGCGAGATAGTCGTACAGGCGGAAATAGTTTTGGAACGTGATCGTCGCGAGCGTCTGGTCCTCGCTGCGAACCTTGATGCCTTCTTTTGCCTCGATCGCTTGGTGAATACCGTCCGAGTAACGGCGGCCGTACATCAAACGCCCCGTGAACTCGTCGACGATGACGACTTCGCCTTCTTTGATGATGTACTGCTGATCGCGATGGAACAGATTCCACGCTTTGAGCGCGGCATTCAACTGATGCGCGAGTTCGATGTTGCGCTGCTCGTACAAATTCTGAATGCCGAGCATTTTCTCGACCTTCGCGACGCCCGCTTCGGTGATCGGCACCGCGTGCGCTTTCTCGTCGACCGTGTAGTCTTCGCCCTTTTTCAAGCGGGGCAAAATCTGCGCAAACTTTTCGTAGAGTTCGGTCGGTTCGGTACCCTGGCCGCTGATGATGAGCGGCGTGCGCGCCTCGTCGATGAGGATCGAGTCGACTTCGTCTACGAGCGCGAAGTAGAGTTCGCGCTGCACCATGTCTTCGACTTGCCAAGCCATGTTGTCGCGCAGATAATCGAAACCGGCTTCGTTGTTCGTAACGTAGGTGATGTCGCAGTTGTATGCGGCGCGGCGCGCGGCCGGTTCCAGATCGTGCTGAATGATGCCGACCGTAAGGCCCAGCATCTGGTAGATCTGTCCCATCCATTCCGCGTCGCGGCGAACCAGATAGTCGTTCACCGAAACGACGTGCACGCCGTGGCCTTCCAGCGCTCGCGCGTAGACGGGCAGCGTGCCGACCAGCGTTTTGCCTTCGCCGGTTTTCATCTCCGCGATGCGCCCTTCGTACAGCACCTGACCGCCCATGATCTGGACGTCGAAGTGGCGCATTCCGAGCGCGCGTTTACCGGCCTCACGAACGACCGCAAATACTTCGGGCAGCATCGCGTCGAGCGACTCGCCCTTTTGCAGGCGGTCGCGGAACTCGGCGGTCTTGCCGCGCAGCTCGTCCGTCGAAAGCGCCTCCATCGCCGGTTCGAGCGCGTTGACTTTTTCCGCCGTCCGCCGCAGGCGGGCAATCTCCCGCTCGTTGCCGTCAAACAGCGTCTTAAGGAATGCCATATCTTCTACCAGTACCGTTCGTTCAGAGTGAAGGTTGCTCCGGATGGGCAAGCGGAAGCGTCACCGTGAAGGTGCTTCCTGCGCCCTCGGTAGACTGAACGGCGATGCTGCCGCCGTGCGTCTCCGCGATTTTCCGGCTCACGTAAAGGCCCACCCCCGAGCCGGAGATGCCCTTTCGCCGCGCGTTGCTCGCCCGCCCGAAGCGCGAAAAGACGGTGCCCAGTTCGGAGGACGGGATGCCGATCCCCCGATCGCTGATGCTGATGGTGGCGTTCGACTCGCCTTTGGTGATGCGCACCGCAATATCGTCCTGAGAATATTTCAGCGCGTTCATCAGCAAATTGTCCAGTACGTGATTGAAGCGCGCGGGATCCAGCGACACGACCACCGGGCTGTCGGGCGCAAGCAGTTTGATGCGATCCTCGCCACGATTGTGCGCCTTCACGCTCTCCGCCACCACCTGCCGCAAATCGAGCGGCGCACGATCGAGAGAAAACCCGCCGGCCTGCGTCTGCGCGAGCGCGACCGCATCGTCGGCAAGCCGCACCAGGCGTTTGGTCTGCGAATAGATCGTTTGCAATTCTTCCTGCAGTTCGGCAGGTGCGTTTTCCAGCAGCAGTTCGCAGTAGCCCAGAATGACGGTGAGCGGACCTTTGAAGTCGTGCGCGAGCATCGCCAACAGATCGTCTTTGAATTCGTTGCTTTCAGAAAGCGCGCGTGCGAGCTGCTGAATGCGCTCGAATCCGAGCGCGCCCGAAAGTGCCAGCTCCAAGTGCGATGCGAGCATGTGAAAATACACGCGCCGCTCGGCATCGCGCCAATCGTACACGCCGCGCGCCGCCGAAAATACGACGACGCCCCACAGATTGCCGTCGATGCGTAAGGTTGCCAGCAGTCCCTCGCCGCCGGCGAAAAGTTTGTGGCGCAGTTTCTCCGACAGCGCTCCGCTCTGCACGATGTCCTCGCGTTCGAGCACCGGAACCAACTGCGCGACCTCGACGCGGTCCGGCAATCCGTCGCGCGCCGAGTCCACCACACGCACCGCTCTGCGCACGGCGGTCAGGCTTTCGATCTCGTAGACGGCGCACGTCAGTTTGACTTCGTGCGAGACGGTTACGGCGAAGACGAGCAGTACTTCTTCCATCGTTTGCGTGTCGCGCAGCATGCGCACGACGCGCTCCAGCGACTCCGCGCGGGCGCGGCGCAGCCGTTCGAGATCGTAAATCTGGACGTTCGCGAGCGCCAAGCCGACATGCGAGGCCACCGATCGCAGCATCACCATGTCGATTTCGTCGAACGCGTTGGGTTTGGCGAAATGCAGCGTGATTGCGTTCTCCACTTTGCCGTCGATGACCAGCGGCACCATCAGCGCCGAGCCGATCTCGAGCATGCGCAGAAAACTGTCGCGCGGATTATCGGTCGTTACGTCGTCGCGGCCTACGACAGAACCCGCGAACGCCCGTTCCAGCCAGGTGTCGCCCAATTCCACGGATTCCGGAACGCTCGCTTTCGCCTCGTGCGATTCCGCACAGGCGATGACGCGTACGAGATCGGGAGTCTGCGGATCGCGCCCGAAGATCGCGCAGCGCACCGCGCCGAACGCTTCGCGCACGTCCTCGGCAACGGTTTGAAGAATGCTGTGCCGGTCGAGCGACTTGCGCGCGCGCTCGTTGATGAGCGCCAGCAGCGCGCTTTGCTTGGCCTCGCGCTCCGCGGCCGAAACCTCACGCTCGTGCGCGATCATCCACGCCGCGATGTCCGCAAACACGCGCAGCGTGCGGGCGTTCTCGTCGCTGATGCGTTCGGCAACGTCGAACACGAGCGCGCCGACGAGCGCATCATCCGTTTCGAGCGGAACGATGAGCAAATTCGCCGCCGGCTGATAGTCGGTGATGGCGCCCAGCGACCGCGCCGCGTCGTGCGGCACGAAAAAACCGCCCGGGATAGCGAATTTGGAGAGCGAGGGCAAGAACAAGCGTCGGGAACCGCGCGTCCCCTCGCGCAGCGCGAAACCCGCGTCGGGCACGGACGCATAGTGCGAATGCTCGTCGGTAAAGACGACGACGGTCGTGCGAGTGCACGCCGTCGTCGCATACGCTGCTTCCGCCAGCGCCCTGCTTTTTTCTTCGAGGGATGCCAGTGACGGCAGGCGCGTCAGGAACGCAAACCGGTCAGCCGCCGCGTGCGGCGGCACGTCACTTATGGAGATAACGCCAACCCCGTGGCGCTTCCCGCCGGCAGTGCGATCGCCGTCGTTGGTGCCACGTTGCCATTAGCGGTAGGCGCGAAGATGAGCAGCATGCTGGTATTGGGTCCGGTTCCGGCATCGATCACATAGATCGTGCCGGCGCTGTCGACCGCAACATCGGTCGGGTTCACGAGTTTCGTGTTGCTGCCGGCAATAAAGCGTGACGGCGTGAGATTGAGCGTGCACGGCGGAACGCCGCATGCAACCTGTGCCGAAGTAAAGACGTAGACTGCCGGAGCTGCGCCGCTGTCGGGATCGGTCACGTAGACGTTACCCGAACCATCGAGCGTCAGGCCGGTCGGATGCGACATGCACGGCGACGGCATCGAACCCGCGGGCACACACGAAATGGTTTCAGCGGGCGCGATGTTCAGCGACGACGGCGTGGGCGTCGGCGACGGACTGGCACTCGGGGATCCGCTGCCCGTCGGCGTCGGAGTCGCGGTCGGCGTGGGCGTCGGAGTCGGCGTGGCGGTACCGGTCGGCGTGGGCGCGGGCGTCGGCGCCGGGTAGACGGTCAGCGTCCCGTTGCCGCTGTTCGCAACGTAAATGTTCGCATTGGAGTCGACCGAAACGCCTACCGGGTTATTGAGCGCGGTGTTGCTGCCTGCAATCGTGCTCGTAAGCGCCGCAGATCCATTTGATAACGGGCCGTACACGTTGAGCACGTTCGGGAAAAAGCTGCCCGGTAACGTGAACGTTACGACGAAACCTTTATTGCTCGGCAGCATCGAAACGCCGTGCGGCTGTACGCCGTTCGGGAACGGGATCGATCCGAACGGCAGCACGTCGCCCGTCGCGAACTCCTGAAACACCAGCAGCGCGCCCGTCTTGCTGGCGGCGCTGTAGTTGGTAACGTACAGATGTTTCGACGAGTCGAACGCCATGTACGCGGGTCCGCTGAGCGTCGTATTCGAGCCGCCGATCTGATAGATCGGCGATGCGCTTGGGCCGGGGGACGCCGGATAAATCGCGATCGCGTTCTGCGTGGTGTTGCTGACGTAGATCGTGTTGGTCGGGAAGTTCGGCCCGATGCCGGGTACGCCGCCGCTTGAAGGGACGGTGGTATTGCCGGAGCTGCATGCCGCGACCGTCGCAGCGCAGGCGAGAGTGAACAGTCCAAGGGTCAGGCGACGCAGCATCAGTTCTCCTTAAGATAAGCCGCTGGGCAGGATACACGCATGGCGATCTACTTTCCTGGAGGTTTCGGCGAGGAAAGCACCGGCTGGACGGCGGCGCTCGGCACGGCCTGCGGATGGGCGGGCTGGCTGAAGCGACCGTAGACCGCAATGGCGGCGAGCACCAGAATCGCCACCACGACGGCCAGGATGACCCAGGTGATGACCAGCCGCCGCACGTAGCGGGGCCGGCTCGATTCCGTATCGATGATCTGTCTGGGCATGACGCTCCTTAAACGGGACGTTTCGCGGGATGGTTCAGTTCGGCCGGCGTGACCTTGGCCAGCATCTCCCGCACGGTAACGAACTGATACCCGGCGGCCTGGAACCGGGCGACGACTTGGGGCAACATTTGAATCGTAGCGAGTTTTCCGCTATGGAGCAGCACGATCTCCGGCGCGGTCGCAAAATGGTCGATGTGCTCGCGCAGCTTCTCCGCCGTGACTTTTCGCCAGTCGCCCGAATCGTCGGTCCACAGAATTGTCTGATACCCCAGGCGCTGTGCCACTTCGATGGTCTGCACTGTGTAGCGTCCGTGCGGCGGGCGGAAATACACGCGCAGCGACGGGTCGTGCACCAAACCGTACAGCACGTCGCGTCCTTTGAGAATTTCCTCGCGCACTTGCGCGGGCGTTTCTTGATCCAAGTCCGGATGCGTGTAGGTGTGATCCGCGATCTCGTTGCCGCCGCTCTCGATGCGCTGCGCCAGCTGCGGCCACTGCTGCGCATCGTGTCCGATGAGGAAGAACGTCGCGTGAACGTGCAAGCGCTGCAGTTCGTCGAGCAGCAGCGGCGTGAAGATCGGGTAGGGTCCGTCGTCGAATGTGAGCGCGATGAGTTTGGGGCGTCCCGAGCGATTGCCGTAGCGCATGCGCTCGTCGACGAGGCGCTTGACGTGCGCGGACAGCGATGGCGAGAGCATCTGCTGCGCGTTCATACGCGGCGTAATAATCGCCGGATGCATACCTCGAGCGTGCACGTACAGACGATAGACGCCATATGAAAGCCCCGCGATTACCAGCATCGCGGCGGCAAACCAGCGATTCTTGTTCACGGCAGTGTGGAGGCTTGCTGCGAAATCGCCGCGGCCAGGTCCTGACCGACGATCACCGTTACGTCGCTTGCGTCACCGGATGCGGTTGCGTCGGGCGTCGGTGTTTCGCTGTCGGCGATCACCTGCGCCGCGGCGGCGCTCTTACCGAGTGCTTCGCGTACGCGCAATCCTGCGAAGGTGATGTTGGAATGCTCGTGGAGTTGCGTGGTCGCGAAGTCTTCGTTGTCGGCGTTGCCGACAGAGCCGATGATGAAACCCTTCTCCTTGAGCAGTGCCGCTATGCGGCGCGCGGCTCCGGGAATTGCCGTGCCGTTTTCCACGTCCACGCGCACGCTCAGGGGGTTAATTGCCGCAACGGCTGCCGCATCCGGGCTGGGCGTGGGAACGGGCGGGTCGAGCAACATGCTCTGCACTTGTTTGGCAATGCCGGGACCATCGGGAATCAGCACGTCGCCGGCGTACGTGAGCTCTTTGTCCCCGAGCGTTTTGATCGTGTCCGTCACCAGGCCGTTCTTCGGCATGCCGGCAAACGCCGTGGCGAGCGCCAGTTCTTCCTGCTGCGTGAGGTTCGTGTCGACGTCGCGATGGAAGACGCCGATGAGATCGTTCAGGTGCATCAGCGTGTTGAACTTGTCGCTGCGGATTTTATTGAGCGCTGCTTGCATCACTTGGTTTTGACGCATGATGCGGCACGGATCGCTGCACCAGTCGTGGCGGAAGCGCGCGTACGCAACCGCCTGATCGCCGCTCATGTGGTGCATGCCTTCGGCGAAATGGATGTGCAGATGTCCCCAGTTGTCGTCGTAGTCGATGCGTCCGCCGGTACAGCCCTGGTGATACTGCAAGCAGTCCGACGTTTTCGCGTACACGTCGACGCCGCCGATCGCGTTGATGAGATCTTTGGTCGTGTTGATGCGCAGCGTCACGTAACGATCGAAGCTGGGAATGCCTAAGAAGCGCGCGATAACGGCTTGCGCTTCTTTTACGCCGCCGTCAGCCTGCGCCTGATTGATCTTCGCCTCATCGCCGTTTGGCAGCACGACGTCGGTGTCGCGCGGAATCGAAAGCACGTACACCTTGTGCGTGCGGAAATCCAGGTTGACGGCTTTGATCACGTCGCTGCGCGACTGTTTGGAGTACTCTTCGTCTTTGTCCGTATAGTCGTAGTCCAACCCTTCGACCAGCACGAAGAGATGATCTTTGCCGAAGAGTTCCTGGGGCGACGGCGTGATTTGCCCGGTGATGATCTGAATCGGCGTGCGATGCAGCGCGACGGAGAAGCCCGCGACGACCGCAACGAACCCGAGCAGCACGATTGCAGCGGTCGCCATCACGGCACGCCGCACGTCGAGCCGCTGATGCGGCCGTTCTTCCGAACCCAGATGCTTATCCAACGCTTGCAAAATCCTCTGACGTCATGCGCCCGAAAAAGTCGAACGGCCCGTTGCCGTCGAGCGTGACGTGAACGAACTGCCCGGGCTGCGCATCGCCCGTGAAGTAAATTCCGCCATCCACGCCGGGCGCCTCACCCATGGACCGCCCAAACCACGCCGAGGCTGCCCCCAGCGCACCCCGTACGGGATCCGTTTTCCGCAGCGAGCGCCGTTCTTCCACCAGGACGCGCTCCGTGCGCCCGGTGCGGCGCGCTCGCGCGTGCTCGGATGCGAGGCGCTGGGCCTCCCGAAGGAGGATGAGCCGCCGGCGCTTCTCCGACGCGGAAACTTGAGCGCCGAGCTGGGCGCTCGGCGTGCCGTCTTCGCGGCTGTATTCGAAAAATCCAACCCGGTCGAGCTGCGCGCGGCCGATCCACTCTTCCAAATACGCCACGTGTTCCTCGGTTTCGCCTGGGAAACCGACGATGAACGTCGAGCGCATGGTGATGCCGGGCACGCGATCGCGGAACTGCTCGATGATTTCCAGGTACCGCTCGCCATTGCTCGGGCGCAACATACCGCGCAATACGTCAGCGTGCGCGTGCTGCAGCGGCATGTCCATGTACTTGCACACCTTGGGCAGGCGTGCCATGGCGTCGATGAGTTCGCTGTCCACGGTCGCGGGATACAGATACAGCAGCCGTATCCACTCGATGCCGTCGATCTCGTGCAGGCGCTCGAGCAGATGGGCTAGACCACCGCGCCGGAAACCGCGATCGCGTCCCCACATCGACGTATCTTGCGCGATGAGAATGAGTTCTTTGGTTCCCGCCGCCGCCAGTGCCTGCGCTTCCTTGACGATCGACTCTTCGCTGCGGCTGCGGAACTTGCCGCGCAGCTGCGGAATGATGCAGAACGTGCACGGATGATCGCAGCCTTCGGCGATCTTCAAATACGCCGTGGCCTTGGGCGTCGTCACCAAGCGCGGCAGAAAATCGTGTTCGGGTTCCGCGTCGAATTGCAGACGCACGGGATGATGCCCCGCACGCGCGTCTTCCAATAATTCCACGATACCGCCGTACGCGCCGGTTCCCACGACGCCGTCGATTTCCGGTACGAGCGACTGCAATTGCTCTCCGTACCGCTGCGCCAAGCATCCCGCAACGATCAGCTGCTGCCCCGAGCGCTTTTGTTGCGCCTGCTCCATGATCGCGTCGGTCGACTCGGCCTTCGCCGGATCGATGAACGCGCACGTGTTCACGACGACTGTATCCGCCTGCGCCGCGTCGCCGGTCAACTCCCAACCCGCCGCGCCGAGTTTGGCGATCATCACCTCGGTATCGACCAAGTTCTTCGCACATCCCAACGACACGAATGAAACCTTAGGCATGGTTTTGCGCCAGCCGGACGTTGCCCCAGCGACCGCTGGCAAAAATTCCCTCCATGGAATTTTCGCCGCTACTCCGCATTTTTGCGAAAACGAAGTTTTGAAAAAACCATCCGGGTTTGCGCAAAAATGTCGGAGTTCGCCGGAACAACGTCCGGCTGTCGCAATGCAAAAGTTTCATTTATCGGTAATTTACAAATTGTAAGGGCAGCTCGTAGTCCATGGATTTGAGGTGGCCGATCACTTTTTGGAGATCGTCGCGGCTTTTTCCGGAGACGCGGATCTGCTCGTCTTGGTAC
>JBKPMZ010000056.1:0-10399 GCA_046732415.1 Vulcanimicrobiota bacterium | reverse complement strand
CCGATGTACACCGTCGGCCGGTCGTGCTTCTCCTGAACGATCACGTGCAGGCCGTTGGCCAGCGTGAAATGGACCGGAGCAAGTTTACTGCGCGCGGTCGTCGGCTTACGGACTTGCGCGCGAATGGACGCCGGTTCGACGATCGGCCCGCTGATGGCGCGGTCGCTGAAGTTGTCGGTTGCACCGGCGCTGCTCTTTTGCGATGAGCCTGACGGGTGCGAATTCGGCGTCAGATGACCGACCACGTTCGGCTTTGCCAAATACGTGCGCGCGGCCGCGAGGATGTCCTTGGGTGTAAGTGCCGCCAGGCGCGCGTCCTCGTCACGGTCGCGCTCGTTGACGATGCCGTACGTGTAGCCGACGAGATCGCCGTAGCCGCCGATGGAATCCGCATCGTACGCGCGGTCTGCCAGTGCTTGCCGCTTGGCGGCGCTCACGAGATCCGGATCGAACCCTTCGGAAAGCACCGTATCCATCGTGTTTTGAAAAATCTGCTGCGCTTCGGCGCCTGTGTGCCCGGGATTGAGCACGATGAACACGTGCATGAGTCCGCCGCGCAACTGCGTATCGGCGTTTGCCTCGACGGCTAGCGCCACATTCGTCTCGACGAGTGACTGATAGAACGGGCCGCGCTGGTTCTGAAGAAGATACGAAAGCACGCTTACCGCCGGTTCGCCCGGTTCCGTGTCGCCCGGAATGGCATATGCAAGGTCGACCACTTCGAACGGGAACGGAAATTCCGCGTCGACGGTTTTACCGGTTGCGGCAGTCGGATGAACGGCGTTGTGCGCGGGCAACTTGCGTACGCGAATCGCACCGAAGTCTTTACGCGCGAGCGCGAACACCGTCTCGTGCTGCACGTCGCCCGATACGACGACCGCGGCATTATTCGGCGCATACCACTGCTCGTAGTAGCGGCGAATGTCGGCGACCGTTGCCTTGGCAACGTCGGCGCGAAGTCCGGATGGCGTGCGCCCCGCTGCCAATCCGGGATACGCCGCTTCACGCACGCGCGAGAGCAGGTTGAAGAACGGAGAACTTTCGTCACCGTCGAGTTCGTTGAGGACGGCGCGTCTTTCGACTTGCCAGTCTTCCGGGCGCAATGCCAGGTGCTGCATGCGATCCGCTTCGATTTGCAGTGCGACGCCGAGCCGGTCCGCGGGCATGTCGAATTGAAACGAGGTGTAGTCGTACTGCGTTTGCCCGTTCATTTGCGCGCCCAGGCGCGCGACGACGTCGTCCAGACCGCCGGCGCTCAAGGTTGGTGTTCCGCGGAACATCATGTGTTCGAGCGCATGCGCGAGTCCGGTTTTTCCTGGCGTTTCATACAACGAACCGAAGCGGTAGAACACGTCGGTGTGGATGACGGGCGCGGCATGATCCTCGACGACGATCACTTGCAAGCCGTTGGAAAGACGCGTGGTGAACACGCCGCGATCGCCGATGCCCTCATCGGCCGGCTGCGCGTGCGCCGCAAGCGGTGCGGCAAGCAGCAGAAGAGCGGTTACCAAACTGAGCAGTGGACGATACACGGGAGACACCGTTGTTTCTTTACGTTGGAGAAGTCGCCAGGGTCGCGATGGCGGGTTTGAGGTCGGACACGTCGACGCCGGTGCGTTCGGCAATGCGTACGAGCAGTTCGTTCTGCATTTGCTGATGGTAGAGCAGGCGCGAGATCGCGTCGTGATCCGCTTCGGCGCGCAGTTCGTCGTGCTGCGTTTGCTGCCGCTGGGCGACGGCGATGACGAAGATGAGAATCAGTTGCAGTACGTTGGAACACGTGAGCAGGAAGACGAAGGGAAACGGATCCCAGTGCGTGAGCGCGCCGACGAGAATCCACGTGAACTGAACGAAGATCGCAAGCATCAGCGCCGTCGGCGCGCCGGTCAAGTCGGCGATGCGGCGGCAGAGTTTCTCGGTTCCGCTCAGGTGTTCTTGATGCAGGCGGTTGACGTCGTCGACCAGCGGATGATCTTCGACGTTTGCATGCGGCATGCGTGCGGCGGATTCAGTTGTCGTCATTCACCTTTCTCCACGGGGCCGGCTCCCAGATAATAACGCGCGGACTCTTCCACGGCGGCCTGCGGCAGGCATCCGATCAGTTCCGACCTCAGGACGGCGACGCCCGCCGCAGCAGCCAGGTCCCGAATCACCTCAACAATCCGGTACAGCGGCGTCGCGCGATAATCCGTGACGTTGAGCGAAACTTGTACGAGATTCTCGCCAAGGCGCAGCCCGAGCGCCTTGAGGGTGCGCATTCCGCCGTCCCGCTCGCGCAGCATGCGGGCAATGTCTTTTGCAATACGCAAATCGCCCGTTGCCAGTTCCACGTTGAACGCGATGAGAATGGCCCGTGCGCCGACGGCAATCGCGCCCGCGCTGGGATGCTTGGGAACGTCTCCGTAGTCGGGACGCCAGTCGGGAACTACGAAGCGCGCGTCGAGCCCCTCGAACTGCCCGTTCCGAACCGCGGCGAGGTTACGTCGCAGCGGCGTCACCGCCGCTTCACCATATAAGAAGGAAGGCACGCGAAGGCGCTCCCAGATCGCGGCGGCGGTTTCGCGCGCAAGCGCGACGGCGTCGGCCATGGCCGCCTCCTGCAGCGGAATGAACGGCAGCACGTCCAGCGCGCCGATGCGCGGATGCACGCCCGCATGGCTGCGCAAGTCGATGCGTTCCACCGTGACCGCCGCGAGCGCCAGTGCGGCGTCGCGCAGTCGATCGTACGTGCCGGCCATCGTCAGCACGCTGCGGTTATGCACCGGATCGCTCGTTCGATGTATGACGTTGACACCGCAGGCGGTGACCGCTTCGATGCAACGCTCGATGATTTGCGCGTCGCGCCCTTCAGAGATGTTCGGGACGCACTCTAGGAGCATGCGGCTGCAATCGCTTGCGCAATGTCGGCGCAGTTTTGCGGCGTGTAGAGCGTGCGATAGCCGAGTTTATTCGCCTCCGCGATACGGCGCGACGCAGCGTTCACCGCGCGCACCTCTCCGGAAAGACCGAGTTCGCCGAAGGCGACGGCGTCGGGCGCGAGCGCGCGGTTGCGGAACGACGACGCTATCGCCAGCGCGATGCCGAGATCCGCGGCCGGTTCTTGGATGCGAAGTCCACCCGCGACCGACGCATACACGTCGTGCATGCCCAAATGCAAACCGGCGCGCCGTTCGAGCACGGCGATGATCATTGCCAGGCGCGCTTGGTCGACGTTGTTCGCCAGACGCCGCGGCGTTCCGTAACTGCTCTCGCCGACGAGCGCTTGCACTTCGAGCAGAACGGGCCGAGACCCGACGATGCTCGCCACGACGCACGATCCCGTGCGGGTGCGTGGTTCGGCAAGCTCACCATGACCGGCAAAGCGTCCCAGAAAAAGTTCGGAAGGATTCCCGACTTCGCGAAGACCGTCGCCCTGCATTGCGAAAACGCAAATCTCGTCGATGCTGCCGAAGCGGTTTTTATACGCGCGCAGAATGCGATAGTCGCCGCTGGCTTCGCCTTCGAAATACAGCACCGTATCGACGAGATGTTCGAGCAGGCGCGGACCGGCGATCGCGCCGTCCTTGGTCACGTGCCCTACGATGAACGCCGCGCATCCCGTGCGTTTCGAGAATTCCATGATCGCTTGCGTGCAGTCGCGCACTTGCGTGACGCTGCCGGCGTACGATTCGGATTCGGGCAGCCACACCGTCTGAATCGAGTCGACGATAATCACGTCGGGCGGTGATTTTTCCAGATGATCGAGCACCGTGCGCAGATTCGTTTCCGGAAAGAGCGCGATGTGCTCGCCGTGCGCCGCGTTTGGGTCGGATTCGCTGAAAATACGCTGCGCGCGCAATTTCACTTGCGCGGCCGACTCCTCGCCGCACACGTACACGACGCCGCCGTCGAGCAGCGCGGCAATCTGCAGCAGCAGCGTCGACTTTCCGGCACCCGGCGGTCCGCCGATGAGCGTGAGGCTGCCCGGAACGATGCCGCCGCCCAGCACCGCGTCGAATTCGTGCAGTCCGGTGCGCACGCGTTCGACTTGCGCTTCGTCGACGTCGCGTAAACGCACGGGCGCGCCGTTGCCGCGAATCGGCGCCGAGGCTGCCGTGCGCGCGGCAACCACGCGCATCGGGCGCTCGTCGAAGGAGTTCCACGCCTCGCACTGCGGGCAGCGCCCAAGCCAGCGCGGCGATTCGAACCCGCACCCCGAGCAGAAGTAGACCGATCGCGCTTTTGCCACAAAGGCAACTGTTCACGGGCGCAAAAAGAGGCCCTCCGTGTCCACGACTCCCCTGCAGATAGCCATCGACGGTCCGGCGGCATCCGGAAAAACGACGGTCGCGCGGCGCGTTGCTGAGCGCTTGAACGTCTTGTATCTCGACACTGGCGCGATGTACCGCGCGCTTGCGTACGCCGCGCTGCACACGCAAACCGACCTCGACAACGAGAACGCGCTCGTGCGGTTGTGCGCGCAGCACCGTATCCACGTGACGCTCGACGACGATGCGCCGTTAGGTTTTCACATCTACGCGGGCGAGCGCGAACTGACGCAGAGCGATCTCGAATCGCCGGAAGTCACGGCAGTGGTTTCGACAATTGCGGCGCATCCGCGCGTGCGCGAAGCGATGGTTGAAGAACAGCGGCGCATCGCGCAGTCCGGACCCGTGGTTATGGCCGGCCGCGACATCGGCACGGTCGTCCTGCCGGCCGCGCCGGTGAAAGTCTTTCTCACCGCGTCCGTGCAGGCTCGCGTGCAGCGCCGCCGCGCGCAGTTGGAAGAAGCCGGTGTGGACGTGAGCGCGCACGAACTGGCAAAAGAGATCGAAGAACGCGACCGCCTGGATGAGAGCCGTGCCTCCTCGCCGCTGCGCAAAGCGCAAGACGCCGTGGTGATAGATTCGAGCACGCTCACGGTGGACGACGTGGTAAATCAGATTTGTGCGCTTACGGCGCCCTCGGGGAGCGCTCATGCTAGCTAGCACATGTAGGCGCCGTGAGGTAACGGGGGCCCCATCGCAGATGGCCGTTCCAATTGCACCTCGTGTGCGGGACGGCAGGCTCACATCCGGTTCGCTCGGGGGCGCGCAGGCTAGGCCGGAGCGCCTTTTCAAATGAATACGTTCTTGTACGATCTCGCCAAGTACACGTTTTGGGGTGTGTTCGGCACGATCTGGCGCATGCGCGTGTACGGCGCGGAAAACGTGCCGAAAACCGGACCGCTCATCGTCGCGTGCAATCACGTATCGTACTTCGACCCGCCGGTGCTGGGTACGACCAGCCCCCGCCGCATTTCGTACATGGCGAAGGAAGAACTGTTCCGGATTCCCGTGCTCGGGCCGGCGATACGCGCGGTTGGCGCATATCCGGTCGACCGCAGCGGCTCGGCGACCTCGGCGATCAAGCGTTCCGTGGAAGTGCTGCGCGCCGGCGGCGTCATCGGCATCTTCCCGGAGGGCGGGCGCAATCTCTCGGGCAGCGCGCAGGCGCGCGAAGGCGTGGCGCTCCTGGCTTCGCTCGGCAAGGCGCCCGTCGTTCCCGCCCGCTTGGTTGGCACCGGCGAAGCGAAGCGTTTGCAGCAGTTCCGCGTGTATTTCGGGCGTCCGTTAAGTTTGCCGCCCGATCGGAAAGCGACCCGTGACGAGATGGCGAACTTCACGGACCAGGTGATGCGGGCGATCCGCTCGCTCCCGGCACAGCAGTGATTGAACAAAAAGAGCGGTTCGAAGTCCATCTCGAGGGCTTGATTCGGGCGTATCGGGGATCGCAGCAGGTCGCCGATATGCTGTGCTATCATTTCGGCTACGGCGAACACGGCCCGGCGCGCCGTGGGAAGCGCTTGCGCCCGCGGCTGGTGCTTCGAGTGGCGGAAGCGGAAGGCGCCGGCGCCGAGGATGCGCTCGATGCGGCCGCGTCAATCGAAATTCTGCACAACTACTCGCTCGTTCACGACGACATCGAAGACGGCGACGAACTGCGGCACGGACGCCGCACGCTGTGGTCGGTGTACGGCGTTCCGCAGGCGCTAAATGCGGGCGACGCGTTGTGCGCCCTCAGTTTTCTCGTATTGACGAACGCGGTGCAGCGCCATCCCGGCGATCGCGTGCTGCGCATGGTTCGCGCACTGCACGAAGCGCATGCGACGATGTGCGACGGTCAATCGCTCGACCTTGCGTTCGAACGGGCGACGCACGTCGATTTGCCCGAATATCACCGTATGATCGGCGCGAAAACGGCCGCGCTGTTCGGTGTATCTTCGGAACTCGGTGCGCTCTGCGCGCCGTGCGACGACGAGGCTATCGTGCGATATCGCGAACTGGGGCGCGCGTACGGGCTCGCGTTTCAGATTCGAGACGACGTCCTTGGCATTTGGGGCACGATCGATGCGACGGGCAAAGTGACCGGCAACGACATCGCACGGCGCAAATGGACGTTTCCGGTGGTGTGGGCACTCGGGCAGCCGCGTTCGGCCGCGCGCGAGCGCATCGCGAAAGCTTACGCGGGCGCCCTGCGGTCAGACGCAGCGAAGGGGCAGGACGACAACGTTTTGGAAGACGACACGGTAACCGCGGTCATCGACGCACTCGACGACTTGGGGGCGCGAGAGGCCGCGAACGCAGCAATTGCCGAACACCTGGCGGTCGTGGAACGCCACCCCGTGGCGAGCGTTCGCGACTTTTTGTTGAGCTCATTACAACTGGCGTCCTCATAAGCACTGCAACCCTTGTAGGATGACGAGAACCGATGGATATGAGTAAGGTGAAGCCGCAGACCGGACTTCGCACGGAAGAACGATCCCTCACCACGGGGTTGTGGCTCGGCCTGCTAATCGCCGCCGGCTTCGTCATCCGGCTGGTCTTCATGGGGAGCGAAGGCTTCAAGAACGACGTGCAGTCGTTCGAAGCGTGGGCGATGACGCTGTCGTCGCACCCGTTCTCGCAGTTCTACGCATCGACCAGTTTCGCCGATTATCCGCCGGGCTATTTCTACGTGCTGTGGGTGGTTGGGCACGTGTATTCGGCGCTCGCGCCGCACGGCAACATGGAACTGCTCAAGTACCTGGTCAAACTTCCCGCCGTCATTATGGATCTCGTCGACGGCGTGCTGGTTTTTGCAATCGTGCGGCGGTTCGCGCCGGATCGCTGGGCGCTCGGTGCCGCTGCGCTATTCATCCTGAATCCGGCGATGATCTTCATCTCCGCGGCGTGGGGCCAAGTCGATTCCATCGCCAGCGGACTGGCGCTTTTCGGGATTTACTTACTGCTTGCATCGGATGATAAGGCATCGCCCGTACCGCGGATCACGCTGGCGTGGGTTGCGCTCTGCTATTCGCTGTTGATCAAACCTCAAGCGGCCGTGCTCATACCGCTGTTCCTGGCGTTCGCGTTTACGCGGCCGGATCGTTTGCGGTTACGTACCATCGGCACGATTGCGGGCATCGCCGCCGCGCTGCTCTTCGGGCTGCTGCTTACGCTGCCGTTCCATCCCACGTGGAATCCCGTCGCCGCGTACGGCTGGCTGCTCGGCAAATATACGTTCGCCAAGAACGTCTACGCGTACAATTCGGTCAACGCGTTCAATCTTTGGTCGGTCATGCGCGAGTTCTGGGTGCCCGACTCGCAGCAGATCGCCTGGGTTCCGCAATACATTTGGGGTATTGCGCTGGTCGCCGCAGCCGTCATCCTCACTTCGGTCCGCTACTGGCAGGCGCGCACGCAGCAGGCACTGCTGGAAAGCTGCGCGCTGGTCACGCTCGCGTTCTTCATGCTCGCCACGCGAATGCACGAGCGCTACATTTACGACGGACTCACGTTTACGATTGTGTGTCTGCCGTTCGCACGCCGCTACGTGTGGGCGAGCGTCGTCTTTACGATCACGCTGTTCGTGAATCTGTTCTACTCGCTCACGTACCTGTACGTGGTCTCCGGCTCGGCGGCCGGTGTTGCGAATCCTCGTGACATGTGGCCGCTGGTGACGCATCCGCTCTCGCTGCTGAACGTGGCGATGTTCTTCGTGCTGGGCTACATGTTCTTGGGGCAGGATGCGAATGCCGTGCCCGCGTCCGCGCGCGCTCAGCATCCGGCCAGCATGCCGCTGCCGGTGGTTGCATTCGCGGCAAAGGCAACGCGCTGGTTCAATCCGCGCGAGGGTCTTGCGTCCATGCTGTGGCCGCTGGACTACATGCTCGCGGGTCTGTTCGGCGTCGCCTCGTTTGTACTGTCGTACGTGAACTATTGGCTTCCGAACGAAAAGATTTTCGACGAGATCTATTTCGCCCGGGCGGCAGAAGAATATCTTACCGGCAAGTACATTTACGAGAACACGCACCCGCCGCTCACCAAACTGATCATTACCGTCTCCACCATGCTGTTCGGCGGCATGCCCGGCGGCGATAACCCTGCGGGCTGGAGATTTCTCGACGTCGTGTTCGGCGCGATTGCGATTGTGGTGATCTATGCGTTCGCGAAACGTCTGACGCGTTCGACGCTGTTCGCTTCTTTTGCGGCGATCTTGTTTACCGCCGACGGCATGCATTTCGTCCAATCGCGCATCGCCACGCCGGAAGGCATCGTCGTCGTCTTTTCACTCGGTGCGCTCTACGCGTTCTATCGGTTCTGGATTGCCTCGCAATCCACGGTGCGTGCGTACGAGCCCAATACGATCGTCCGCTTTGCGCTCTCGCTCGCCGGCGCGCTCGTGCTCGGCTGCATCTCCGGCTATCTCGCCAATCATTTCGGCAATCCGCCGGGTCAGGCGAACGCCGCTGGATTTATCGTGAGCAGCCTCTATTTCGGCACGGGCTGGTATTTGGTGATGCGTCTGTGGGTGGTGCCGCGTTTTATCGCGCGGCCGCAAGCCGACCTCATCACCTATGCCGAGGGCACGCGCATAATGCGCAGCGGCTCGCAACTGGAGATCGAGAATCCGTACAACCGTCCGCTCGCGAAAAAAGACCTGACGGTTGCCGAAGACGAGGCGACGATCACCTACCGGCGCGATGCATCCGTTGCCTATACCACGCCGGCCGGCGAGGCGACCTACACGCCGGGTCGAGTCGCGGACGATTTGGGAGAGACGCAGAACGGCAAACACGCGACCGCGTGGCTCGTCGCGTTTACCGTGCTGCTCGGCGCGCTGGTCGCAAGCAAATGGTACGGCGTCATGGCGTATGGCGTTTCGTTCATCGTGATCGGCTTTGTGTGGCTGCAGCGCTATTGGGCGGAAGGCCGCGCGAAGCGTTGGGGCAACCCGTACGGCTTCCGTTTGGACGTCGCCCTCGCCGCAATCGTGTTCATCAGCATGTCGGTATACGTGTGCGCGTGGATTCCCGAACTGGTTCGGCACGTGCAGCCGCCGGGCGATACCGGAGCCGCCAACGTCAGCGAACTGGTGTATCGCCAGTACACGATGTTCGAGTATCACGACACGCTCAAAGCAACGCACCCGTACCAGTCGTCGTGGTGGCAGTGGCCGCTCGACTTGCGGCCCATCGCATATTATTGGAAGGACCTGCGCACCGGTGCGGCCGCGAACGATCCGAATGCGTGCTGCGTCGCGGAGATTACCTCGCTGCCGAATCCGTTGATTTTGTGGCTTGGCCTGCTCTGCGTTCCGCTTGTCGCAATACTGGCGTGGTATGAGAAGAACAAGGGCTATGCGCTGCTCGTTCTTGCATATCTGCTGCAGTGGCTTCCGTGGGCGCGCTCGCCGCGTATTACGTTCGCATACCACTTTTACGTCGACATTCCGATCATCATTCTGTGCAACGTCATCATTCTGCAGCGGCTGTGGAACTGGCAATTCGCAAACGCGGAAACGCGGCTCTACGCGCGGATCGCCGTGGGCGCATACGTCGCGGCAGTGGTCGGGGCGTTCATCTGGTTCTATCCGATCCTCGCGGGCGTGCCGATTCCGTGGAGCCATTGGGACGCGCGCATGTGGCTGAAGAGCCACTGGGTTTAACAGATCGGTGCTCGGCTGGTTTCGGCGTTATACCCGCAGCGGTAAATGGACGAAAGATCGGTGGAAAGATTCGTACTGGTGCACTGACGCGAAGTTTCGAATACACCGCCGCGGCCGAAATGGCGAAATTGTCTTTGAAGATGCCCTCGGGACCTGCAGCATCTGGGCTGAGCCCGTATTTGAAGACGATCAGAATTTCGCGCTATTCGCGCCTCAAGACGTGCGCAGCGGCAAGGATGTTGATGCGGAACGCGCGCGCGCCATCATTGACGTGCTAAATGATGCCTTCCGGAAGTGCGACGGAATGGGCGCGCGTCCCGTAGGACCTGAGGGGACGCAAATGCTCGAGCGGCTTTCTTCGATGAACTGGTCTGACCCGGGACGTTACCGGAGTTCTTAAGGTACCGCACCGGAGTCCGGACGAACGAGCGTTAAGGGGAGGCCCTCAGGA
>JBKPMZ010000055.1:0-4018 GCA_046732415.1 Vulcanimicrobiota bacterium | reverse complement strand
GCGTATCAGCGAGTTGAGGCATTTCAGAGGCTGAGACGAGTTCTGATCCGTCTGAAGGAAACCGGTTAGCGGAGATGTCTCATGGCCAGATTACTCGGCGCTGTGCGCAGGCTCGTCTTCGTCTCTACGATAATTTGGCTTTCCTGCCTAAGCGACCCGCTCGGAGAACTTGACGCCGTGGCCGCGGATCAAGCGGCCACGGCTTCTGGCAACGACCCCAGCGAGCGTTCGCCTGAGGGCAAGTTGCGTCCCGTCGAACTTGAGCGCCGCGTCTCTGCCATGTATGCCCGAGTCCGCCCGGCCATCGTCCGGTGGATAGCGCCGGATCAAGGCGGCGTTCGCTCGGGCGTTATTGTGTCAGCAGAGGGCCACGTGCTCACCGACGCCGTGATTGCGGGCACGAAGCTCACATTCGGCCTGTCCGACGGCCGCAATGTGTCGGGGACTTCCCTTGGCTGGTCGGACGAGCGAATGATCGGCTTAGCGAAGCTCGATGGCCCAGGACCGTGGCCGCACGTCCAACTAAACCGCACCGGCAGCATCAGGGCGGGTCAAGCCGTTATTACGCTGGGCTATGCTCGCGAAGAGCCGGCGACCCTTGTTTCGCAACCGTTACTGCAGGTCAATTTCGTGACCAAGGCTGCTCCCAATGTGTGGTTCATGACGTCCGACCTCTTAAGCTATCCGAGGAGAGACGCATCGCTCGTCTTCAACCTGAACGGCGACCTCGTTGCAGCGGGTTGGAAAGTATGGTGGGGCGCGGGAACGACCTATACCGATGCGAAATTGGTTCAGACGTTTTGGCAGGATTTGACGTCGGGCAAAAACTTGGACCAACTGCGGCTCGATCAGCCTCGCCGCCAGGAGCCCAGAGCAGCCGATCCGAACCAGCCCGATCCAAAAAAAGCGATCCCGCCTGACATTGAGGAGAAATCCGCCGCGGCGACGGTCCGCGTCCGTCGCGAGTCGGGGGATCGAGGCCTGAGCGGAGTGATCGTATCGGCGGACGGGCTGATCGCCACGTGCGGACACCTTTTCGTCATGCCCGGCAAAAGAGTCATCGTCTGCCTCCCAGACGGCAGAGACGCAGCCGCCGAAGTGCTGGGCGTCAATCTGGTCTGTGATGTCAGCCTATTACGGATTCTCGATCCAGGAACCTGGCCCCACGTCGAGCTGGGCAGCTCTCTGCAAACGAAGCCTGGCGAGGCGTGCCTCGTCGTCGGCTATGGTCCTATGCAGAGCCAAGATCGGCGGCCGAGCACGCGAAAATCGTCGATCTCGGCCTCGGAAACAGGCCAGTGGCAATATCGCCTCGGTACTGATCCGTCGGTCACCGTCATCGGCGGAGACTCCGGCGGCGGAGTCTTCGACGCAAACGGAGATCTCCTGGCGATCCATTCTCAGTTGGGCTCGCAAAATCGAAATGGGAAGTTAATGCCGCACAAGCACGTGCGGGTGGAGGTCCTGCGTGAGCACTGGGACGAGTTGAACGCTCCGTTTGACGAGACGAGCGAATCGCCGCTAGTTGCTGTCGGGAAAGGCCTGGAACAAGCCTCGGTCGGAATCAAGCAATGCGTCGTGCAGGTGCTCGACGCCCAGAAGATAGTCGCCTTGGGAACAATCGTGAACAGCGACGGACGAATTCTGACCAAGGCAAGTCTGCTGCCCGAAGCTCCTGCATGCCGCCTTGCCGACGGTCGCGTCTTTCCGGCGGCGATCGTCAAGACAATCCGCGAACATGATCTTGCCATGCTGAAGATCGGAGCAGAGAAGTTGCCGGTTGCAGAATGGTCCGATGACGGCCATCCACAGGTCGGCGCAATAGCGACGGCGCCTGGGACCGGCGACGAACTCGCCGTCGGCTTCGTCTCGCACCCTGAAATTTCGATTCCG
Organism: Vulcanimicrobiota bacterium; assembly: GCA_046732415.1. Taxonomy (GTDB): domain Bacteria; phylum Vulcanimicrobiota; class Vulcanimicrobiia; order Vulcanimicrobiales; family Vulcanimicrobiaceae; genus DATGJX01. The sequence goes on along the minus strand of JBKPMZ010000055.1, from coordinate 2,125 downwards.
CCCGAACGCGGCGACCTGTGGCTGGATGTCCAGGGCAGCCCTCGGGGTTTGGAGATCGTCGAAGTCTATCAAGCATCTCGCACGAAGTTGCACAACACGGCACTCCGCCAGGGAGACATTATTCGGGCGGTAGATGGCCAGCCCACGCCGGACCTTGAAACCTATCGGAAGCTGTTCTATCCCAAACAGGGCGATCCCATCGCGATCGCGGGAGATCAAGTTCGGCTCGCGATCGTACGCGATGGAAAAGCTTTCGAATCTCTCCAAGTGTTGGACCCTGCTGAAGTGCCGCAACCCGAAGGACAGAGCCCCCGTTACTCGGGTTTTGCGCGTGCCTACAATGTGACCGTGGACGCGAAATTCCCTCTGGGTGGCCCCGTCGCCGACCGAAAGGGACGCATTATGGGGATAGCCATTTCTTGGCGGGCTCAAGGCTGGCTACTCGTCGTCCCGGCGGCGACGGCCAAGAGCGTCGCGGAAATCTTGGATTAAGTTCGCGCATAGAAATGCCCACATGGCGCCGCGCCCGGAACGACAACATCTTAGCGTCGGTTCGGCGCGCGGGTCCGGCGTTCATGTGCGATTCATCCTACGCAGGACGATGCCGCCGCCGTAGGAAAAAGGGAGTCTCATTCGCGCACGAAGTTGGATGGCCGATGGGAAAGCCGCGGAATCTGTACTTGCAACATGCACTTTTCGCTTCCAATTGTTGTGCTCGGCCGCCTTGGAGCATAAACCGTGTAGCGGTCAATGTCGCGACGCCGGTAAAATGCAGTCCGCCCCAAACTGCCTTTCGGCCGACGGTTGGCAGAGCAGCAATTCCCAGCCTCCTTTGCCGCACGAGAGCCAACATCAGTCCGAGAAGGTCCAATTGCTTCAGTAACAAACGTCAATCTGGCGGCGCAAATTAGTACTCGGACACATTCGAGGTTCAAGAGATGGTACGAGTTGCCCTCCCAAGCCAGACTTCCGCTCTGTTGGCGACAATGGCAATGGCCGTTGTCGCGTTGCTGACGAATGCGTCGCTTTCAATTGCGACGGCTTCGGGGGACGATCCGCCAATTACAGGAGTCGATACGTCATCGACTGAATTTACGCTGGACGGAGACGCGCCCGCGGATTGGTTCGAGCGGCTTAAGGCGCTGCCGAGCGTGCGGAGACTGACCGTTCGCCGGCCAGACTTGAAACACTTCAAGGCGCGCCAGCTTAAGGATTTGCAACAGCTCACTTCATTTCGTGCCGAGGATTTTCCTTTGGAATCTCGGTTGGCCGACGCCGTGGCCGTCAACCTTGCCGAACTGCCGACCCTGCAGGTGGTTGCCTTTGAGCGAACGGGGCTCACCAGTCGCGGCCTGCAATTCCTCCGGGACTCGTCGATCACCGAGTTGACGCTCGCGGAAGAAGAATTTCTCACCGACGATGCATTCGAGCACGTCGCGAAAATGAAGTCGCTGAGAAAGCTGGTTCTCGACGCAACGCCGATCGACGTTGCGGGATTGAAGCATTTGCAACATTGTTCGCAGTTGCGCAGTCTTGCGCTGCGCCGACACCCCGCCGGTTCGACTAAGGACGGCGCCGATGAACGGCTGGCCGCGATCGCCGGTCTAGACAAATTGGAAGAATTGGAACTTGACTCCACTGCGTACGAACGGCTAGTCGTCTTGCAGCGAATCGACTCGCTGAAGCAACTCACGCTTCGGCATTGCGGAGCTCTCGAGGCATCGCGATCGCTTAAGGAGCTGAAGCAATTGGATAAACTGGTGCTCGACAACTGTGACATTCGCAACGAAACCTTCGGTGACGTGAAGGCCATCCTCGGGGAGGTCGGAATCGAAGTCGTCGACGCCACTCGCCAAGCGCGAATGGACTTGCTCACGCGCCGTACATCCTCCGTCAATGAGGCGACGAAGCTTGCCAGACAATTGCATGACGGATTAGATATCGCGAAGCATCACCCGGCCTTCTGGATGCGTTGGCATTCTCATTCCAATGACGTGTCTTCGATGAAGTCGGAACCGGTACGCACCATTTATCGATTAAAAAAGGCTGTGTCGGAGGATCACGTTCTCCGCCCGTTCGCACAAGAGATGATCATGGCGTGGGCCCCGCAGCAGTTCTACATCTT
>JBKPMZ010000054.1:0-7473 GCA_046732415.1 Vulcanimicrobiota bacterium | reverse complement strand
GAAGTCGGTGTACTGCCCTTCGTCGTTCGCGTGGAACGTGTATTGGAACGCGGTACGAGGTTGGAACAGCATCGCGCCGTGTTTTTCGGCCTGCGGCAGTTGCTGCAGCGATGCGATATCGTCGAGTATCCACACGTCGCGGCCGTGCGTCGCGATGACGAGGTCGTTGAACTGCGTCTGCTCGCGAATGTCACGCACCGAAACGGTCGGCAGATTCAGTTTGAAATTCGACCACTGCTTGCCGCCGTCGTACGAAATCCACATACCGTTTTCCGTGCCCGCAAAGAGGAGGCTGCGGTTGTGTATGTCGGGACGTACCGTACGCACGTATTGGTTGGACGGCAAACCGCTGACCAGTTTCGTCCAGGTCTTCCCGTAGTCGTGCGTGACGTACAAGTAGGGCGCATAGTCTCCGCTGCGATGACGATCGACGTTGGCATACGCCGTTGCCGCGTCGAACGGCGAAGGTGCGATGGTTTCGACGCGCCCGTACGGCGGAACGCCCGCAATCGTGTGCTTACTCCAGTGTTTACCGGCGTCGGTCGTCACCGCGACGACGCCATCATCCGCGCCGGTCCAGATCTCGCCTTTGCGTACCGGCGAGCCTTCGATGTCGAGGAGCGTGTCGGAGTTTTCCGCGCTGGAAACGTCGAGCGCAATGGGTCCGCCCGACGGCTGCTGATGCGCTTTGACGTTCAGCGTGAGATCGGGGCTGATGACGCTCCAATGCACGCCGCGATCCATCGATTGGAACACGACGTTGCCGCCCGCCCAGAGTATGTGGCCATTCCACGGTGCGAACGCGACGGGCGAGTCCCAGTTGAAGCGGTACTTGCTCTTGTAGAGATCGAAATCGTTGCGGGAAAAATCGAAATACGGAATCACAAAGCGGCTGGTCTGCGTCTGCTTGTCGTAATCGGCAAGGCGCAGCGTCTGCAGCGTCGCCATGATGTGGTTCGGATCCGTCGGATCGGGAACCGCCCACATGCCGTCGCCGCCGATGACGTTCTGCCAGTAACTGTTCAAAATGCCTTCGGAGTTCTTCGAGTTCTCCGGCCCGCAGAACCCGTTGTTGTCCTGCAGCGGCGCGCATACCCAGTACGGGTTCTCGTTGGAGAGTCCGACGTGATAGACCTCACCGATGGGAATGTTGCGCGAGAACGTCCAGTTCTTTCCGCCATCTAACGTGAGCGAATAGCCGCCGTCTTCGCCGACGATCATCCGGTTAGGATCGTTGCGTGCGATCCACATCGCGTGAAAGTCGACGTGCACCGGATCTGCAATGGCCTTCCACTTTTTTCCGCCGTCCGTACTCATCGCGAGATCGTTCGAAATGCCGTAGACTTTGTTCTCGTCTTTCGGATCGACCGTGATGTGCGTGAAGTAGAAGGGCCGCTGGTCGGCGATGGTGTCGTTCGAAACCATCGTCCAGTTTTGGCCGCCGTCGTCGCTGCGCCACACGATGCCGCCTTTGGCTTCGATGAGCGCGTAGATGCGCTTGGAATCGCTCGGCGCAATCGCGACCGCGCTGCGTCCCATGATGCCGGTCGGCAATCCGTGTCCGGTCAGACGCGCCCATGTTTTTCCGCCGTCTTCCGAGCGCCAAATCCCATCGTCTGGGCCGCCGGAATGAAACGTCCAGGGCATGCGGCGGAACTGCCACATGCTCGCGTAGATGATATCGGGGTCGTTCGGATCCATCGCGAGTTCCGCGGCGCCGGTTTGGGGGCCGACGTACAGCGTTTTGCTCCACGTCTTGCCGCCGTCGTCGGTCGTGTACACGCCGCGGGCTGTGCTGTCTTTGAACGGATCGCCGAACGCGCCCACGATCACGTGGTTTGAATTTTTGGGATCGACCAGAATGCGCGAGATGCTCCACACATCGTGCAAGCCGACGTTCTTCCACGTTTTTCCGCCGTCGGTGGTCTTATATACGCCGTCGCCGTACGTGACGTCGTTTCGCGGATTGGCTTCACCGGTGCCGGCCCATACCACGTTTTCGTTCGTCGGATCGATGGTGACCGCGCCGACGGCGGAAACGTCTTGCTTTTCGAACACCGGCGTCCACGTCGCGCCGCCGTTGACGGTCTTCCACACTCCGCCGCCGGCAGCACCGATGTAGTACAAATTGGGATCGTTGTCGACCCCTGCGACCGCGGGAACGCGGCCGCCCGCGACCGCCGGACCCACCGAACGCCACTTGAGCGAGGCGTACGGTGCGTCCAGCGCCGCAGCTAGGACGAGTGCAGCAATCATCGAGCTAGGGTTTGACCTCCGGAGTCGTTGGTGTTTTCAGTCCCGCGCTCTTGAGCGCGCTGTTGATTGCACCGAGCGAGCGCACATACGCGTTATAGCGCTGCACCGCCGCGCGATACGACACGTCAACGCGTTTGCTGTACTGCTGGACTGCCGGCGTGAGAATGCCTTGACTAAAGAAGCCCAGTCCTTGCATGTCCTCGCGCAGTGCGCCAGGGCGCTGGATGGAGTCCTCGTCATTGTGGTAGTCCGCCGTCAGCGTGTTGAAGAGCGCGTCACGCTGTGCGAGCGCCGCATCGATTTGCTTTTGCAGCGCCGCATTGCTCTTGGTCTTCGCGTTGGTCTTGGCGTCGTTCAGTTCTTTCTTCACTGAATCGAGCGCGTTGAGCATCGAGTCGACGTTTGAGAACTCACGCGTGAACTTCTTCGCGAACGCGAACGATTGCTCGAACTGCGCTTGCGTGACTTGCGTATTGGGATCCGCTTTGACGGTGAACGGTTCCAAATACGTCTTACCTTCCACCGTCATACGCACGTAGTAGCGCCCCGGCGGAACACCCGGGCCTTCATTCGGGCCTTGATACTGCGGTTTGGCCGCGCCCGTCCACTTCACCGGGCCGTCCATCTGGAAGTCCCACACGTAGCGGTTGATGCCGACTTTGTTGCTCATGTAGGGGATGTCCTTACCGTGCACTTTGTGCGTGCCTTTGACCGTGCGGATCACGTGCTTGTTCGCATCGAGAATCTGCAGCGAGGGGCCGCCCTTCACGTCGTGCGTCAGGTAGTACGTGACGATCGCGCCGTAGGGTGGATTATCGCCCGAATAGTCGGTGTAGATGCCCTCGTCGTCCGAGTGCAGGTTGTACTCGTACGATGTACGCGGCGCGATCACGAACGGACGCCCCGTGCCGTTGGGAAGCATCCGCAGCGCGCGGATGTCGTCCATGACGTAGAGCGAGCGGCCGTGCGTTGCGATCAGCAGATCGTCCCACTTCGGCTGAATGCGGATGTCGCGCACGGACACGGTCGGCAAGCCGTTGCGGAAATCGTGCCAATCGCCGCCGCCGTTGAACGAAATCCACAGGCCCGCTTCCGTACCCGCGTACACGACGTTCGGATCGTGCAGATCCTGGCGCACCGAGCGCACGTACTGATCTTTGGGCAGATTGCCGGCAATCGTTTTCCAGTGTCTGCCGAAGTCGTGCGTCACGAACAGGTAGGGTTTGTAATCGCCGGAGCGATGACGGTCGATGCAGACGTACGCCGTTCCGTCGTGCACCGTCGACGGCGTGGTGCATTCCACGCGTCCGTACGGCGGAACGCCTGGCGGCGTAACGTTCTTCCAATGCTTGCCGCCGTCGAGCGTGAGCTGCACCAGACCATCGTCCGTGCCCACCCAAATCTCGCCCTTGTGCAGCGTTGAGCCTTCGATATAGAGGATCGTGTCCGAATACTCGGCGCCGGAAACGTCGTGCACCAGCGGACCGCCCGACGGCTGCTGATGCGATTTCATGTTGAGCGTGAGATCGGGACTGATGACCTTCCAGTGGATGCCGCGATCCGTCGACTGGAAGATGACGTTGCCGCCGACCCACGCGACGTGGCCGTCCCACGGCGCGAACGCGATCGGCGAATCCCAGTTGAACCGGAACTTCGAGAGCGAAAGATTGTACGACTCGAGCGACGTCTGCAGATACGGCATCGCGAAGATGAAGTCGTGCGTCTTCTTATTGACGACGCTCACGAAGCCGTTTTCGGAATCAGCCCACAACCAGTTCGGATCGATGGGATCGGGTGAGGACCATTCGCCGTCGCCGCCTGCCGACGCAATCCAATACTTGTTGAGCAGTCCGGAGTAATCGAGCGAGTTGTTCGGGCCGCACCAGGCGTTGTTGTCCTGCCACCCGCCGCAAACCCAATACGGGTTTTCGTTGGAATAGGCGATGTGATAGACTTCGCCGATTGGAATGTTGCGGCCGAAGAACCAGTGATCGCCGCCGTCGACGGTACGCGCGATGCCGCCGTCTTCACCGACGATGATGCGTTTGGGATCGTTGTCCGCAATCCAAATCGCGTGGTAGTCGACGTGCACGTCGCGCGCGATTTCCGTGAACTTCTTGCCGCCGTCTTTCGATTCGGCGAGCATTTCCGAAACGGCGTACACGTGGTTCTCGTCTTTCGGATCGACCGCGATGTGCGAGAAGTAGAATGGGCGTTGATCGACCAGCGTGTCGCTCGACACCATCGTCCAATTCGCGCCGCCGTCGTCGGAGCGCCAGAGGATGCCTTGTTTGGATTCGATGAGCGCGTACACGCGTTTGCCGTTGCTCGGCGCGATGGCAAGGCCGATGCGTCCGGTGATGCCGGTGGGCAAGCCGTGACCGGTCAGTTTATTCCAGGTCTTGCCGCCGTCGGTCGACTTGTACAGACCATCGTCGGGACCGCCGCTTTCAAATGTCCACGGCTGGCGCTTGAAGTGCCAGATACCGACGTAGACCGTGTTCGGATCGTGGGGATCCATGGCAAGATCCGACGCGCCGCTTTGGTCGCTCACGAACAGCGTCTGGCTCCACGTCTTTCCGCCATCCCACGTGACGTACACGCCGCGATCGTGGCTCGGTCCGAATACGTCGCCGAGCGCGCCGACGACGACATGATTGGGGTTCTTCGGATCGACGGCGATGCGCGAGATATGACGCGTACCTTGTAGACCGACGTTCTTGAACGTCTTGCCTCCGTCGGTCGACTTGTAGACGCCGTCGCCGTATGTAACGTCGTTGCGCGGGTTGGATTCACCGGTGCCGACCCAAACGACGTCGTTGTTGGTCGGATCGATCGTCACTGCACCGATCGCCGCAACCTTTTCGTGTTCGAATACCGGCTGCCAGGTCTCGCCGCCGTCTTGCGACTTCCACACGCCGCCGCCCGCAGAACCGAGGTAGTAGAGATTCGGATCGCTGTCCGATCCCGCGACTGCGGCAACGCGACCGCCCGGAAGTGCCGGACCGATCTCGCGCCAGTGAATGCCGGACCACGGCGGCCCAGGTGTCGGCGTAGGACTCGGACTCGGTGTCGGCTTTGCCGGTTTGGGTGGTGGCGTGCTCTTTACGCTCAGCGGTTTTTGCGGCGCCGGGCTCGGCGTCGAAGGTGTTGCTTGCACTTGGGCGAGAGCAGGAGTCGCACTAAAGGCAACCGCAGCAGCGAGAGCGGCGAAAGAAAAACGACGCGTCATCAAACCTCCTCTGGTTGATGGCGCGATTAGTGCGTAGCGGTGTTTTTCCTTTTATGCCGGTAAAGCGGCACGCTTAGTGCGCGCGCGCCGAACTTTGCGTACGTTCGTAGTACGGAACGTTGACATGATACGCCCACCATTCGGAAAACGCGATCATGCCAATCATCAGCACGAAGAAGAGAATCAGACCGGCGCCCCACGCACGCTTGGCACGAGGCGTCATGCCGGAAAAGCGGCTCATACCCTAGCGCTTCGGGGGTTTTCCACAAGGGCTCCTTCCGGTGAGCGCGTATCGTGAAGAACGATGCGCCGTATTTTCGCCCCGTTTGCAACGGGACTGCTTGCTGTTATGTGCGCGCTGAGCGCAGTTCCGGCGTCGGCCGCGCAGCCGGCCCGCGCGAACAATCCGGCCGCCGTGCGCGCGTACGCGCACGTTTTACGAAAAATTAATCCGCAGATGCCTACTTGGCAGAGCCGCGACCTGGCCAAGCATCTGCTGATCAATGCCAACCGCTGGAAAATCGACGCAAACATGCTGGTCGCGCTGGTCACGGTGGAGTCGGCATGGCACACGCACGCGCGTTCGTGGGCGGGCGCGATCGGTCTTGGACAGCTCATGCCGGGCACCGCGGCCAAGCTGCACGTCAATCCGCACGACCCCTATCAGAATTTGCAAGGCGCGGCACGCTATCTGTACGGGTTGCTCACGCGTTTTCGCGGCAAGCCCAATCAGTACAAACTCGCATTCGCCGCGTACAACGCCGGCCCCAAAGCGGTTGAAGAATTCGGCGGCATTCCGCCGTTCGCGGAAACCGAACACTACGTCGTCAAAGTGACGCGCGCGTGGCACAAGATCAGCAGCATGGTGCACATTCCGCCGCAGCGCCATATCATTCCGACCGCAATCGCCGCCGATCCGGACGTGCAATACTGGGTCGGTTCACGCACCCGCTAGCAGCGCGTCAATCGCGTCCACGGCCGTATACGCAGCGTCGACGAGTACGCCGCGCGCTCCGGCGTTGCGCGCCGCGTCCATGTCGCTAGGCTTGTCACCGATCACCACGCAGCACGACGGATCGACGCCCATCGCGCGCGCCGCATCCACGATGAGTTTCGGTTTGGGTTTGCGGCAGTCGCATGCGTCCTGCGGCGCGTGCGGGCAATACAGGGATACCGCAAACGGCCCGAGCAGCGCTTCCACGCGCCGGTTTACCGCCTCCACGTCGTACGGCGAAATCATGCCGCGCCCGACGCCGCTTTGATTTGAAACGACGGCAATCGGCACGCCCGCGGCGCGCAGACGATCCAGCGCTTCACGGATGCCCGCAACCGGCTGCACTGCGGCCGGATCGCCGTTATACGGAACGTCGACGATAATCGTCCCGTCGCGATCGAAGATGACGCCGCAGGGCTTCACGCCCGTTCGTCTTTCTCTGCAGCGTCCTTAATCGCGGAAAGTCCGGCAACCACCGATTTTTCGAGTATCTGCCGGAATGCGCCGCGCAACAGCCACGGAAGGAAACCGCTCCACGATTCTTCCGTTGCGAGAATCGTTTCGTCGCCGTTTGCCTCCAGACGCCACACATGCACTGCACGAATCCCCATCGTGTTGCCCGTCCACGCGATTTCATGCTCGGGCAAAACGCATTGCAGCGTCGAGGTTATCATACCGGGCCCCGCCTGCCACACGAACGTGCTGCCTGGCTGCAGTGCCCCGCTCAGGTGCGCGCTGCGCACGTCCGGATTCCACGACGGCCACGAGTCAATATCTGAAAGGAGCGACCAAATTTTCGTCGCAGGCGCGGCCACGCGAATCGAGCCCCGGTAGATAACCGGAGCGCCAGCGTCTATTTCGTACACGCGCCAGGCTTTCGCTATGCGACTTGCGCGAACCCCGCGTACGCCGGAAAGATGTACGCTTCTTCTTCTTTCATATGATGCAGCAGCACGTCACGCACGACGTGCGCGCGCGCAATGTATACGGG
>JBKPMZ010000053.1:0-5597 GCA_046732415.1 Vulcanimicrobiota bacterium | reverse complement strand
TTCATCAGCCACTTCAACGCCCAGCACTTTGGCGTGACGGCGAGTTTTGACGCAAGCGGCCAGCGCATCGTGTTCACGCGCGATCCGGTAAATACGGACCTGGTGCATCGGGCGGCGCAGGGCGCGACGCTCACCGGTCCGGCGTTCACCATTACCGATAGCAACAATCCCGCGACCGCCGGTACCTCCCTGCTGGGAGCGCTCGGTGCGGGCGCGATTCAAAGCGTTGCGCAGACCAGCGGCAACGCGTTCGGTGCCAACGATAACGGCGCGGCAAACGCGATGATGCAAATGTTCGCGGCGAACGTCGGCGTGCCGGCGCTGCAGACCACGCTGGGCGCGCCGGTTGCGGCGGGAACGCAAACCGTTGCGCTGCCTGCCAGTGTAACAAACGTTCGCGTGGGTGACGTGCTTACGATCGATGCGACGGCCGGCGGCGGCGCACCGCAGGAAAACGTGGTCGTATCGGCGGTGAGCTTCAACCCCGGAACCGGCATCGAATCGTTCACCGCGACGTTCGCGAACGCGCATGCGGCGACCGCCTCGGTCACGTCCGCACAGACGCAGACGCTCAGCCAGTTCTACGGCCAGACCGTTTCCCAGATGGGCGTCGACACGCAAACGGCGATTACGGGAGCGACTTCGCAAACGAACCTCACGAGTAATATCGACAAGGTTCGGCAGGGCGTCGACGGCATCAATTTGGACGAAGAGACGCAGAACCTCATCAAGTTCCAGAATGCGTATCAGGCGACGGCGCGCACCATGAACGTGATGGATCAGATGCTCGGGACAATTATCAACTCCCTTGGCGTGGGTCAATAGCAAGGAGGCTAAAAGCACATGCGAATCGCGACTTCCACAATCTACGACTCGCAGACGAATTCGATCGACAATCTCGTCGCGCAGCAGCAGCAACTCGGTCAATCGCTCTCGTCGGGCAAACAGCTCAACGCACCGTCGGACAACCCGACACAGATTGCGCAAGACCTGGAATTGCGTTCGTCGATTGCGGCAGAAAACCAAGGGTCCTCGAACGTCAGCAGCGCCAAAGCGCAGCTGACGACGGTCGACGGCGCCCTCTCCACGCTCACCGACATCATGCAAAGCGTGCGCGGTATCGCGGTCGAGGCCTCAGCCGGCCTAACGAATTCGACACAGCGGCAGGCGCTGGCGTCACAAGTCGACAGTTTGCTGCAGGAAGCCATCGGTATCGCGAATACGAAATACGCCGGAAAATATGTGTTCGCCGGAACAGCGGGGCCTTTCACGCCGCCGGTCACGGCGAACGGCCAGCCGGTGTCGAGCGTGTCGTTCAACGGCAATTCGAGCGGGCAAAACGAGCAACTCTATAACGGGGATGCGGTCAGTACGTCCGTCACGATGCAGCAGGCGTTCAATTTCAACTCCAGCGACGGTTCGCCGGACGTGTTTCAAACGCTCATCACGCTGCGCGACTCGATTGAAAAGAACACGGTTACGTCTGCCAGCGCCGCACGTGTGAATAGCGTGAACACCGCATTGGCAGCCGCCACGCCGATCAACACTGCGGGAATCCTATCGACCGCCCTTACTCCGGACGCGAGCGGCAACGTCAACATTAACATCACCTCGCCGCTTACCGGGACGACGACGCCGGTAACGATTACGATTCCGGCGAACGCGTCGATGACCGCAGTTCTCGCTGCAATCAACGGCGCCAGCGGTGCGACGGGAGTTACGGCAACTTTCGACTACAAGCAGCAGCGGCTGTTCCTTAGCTGCGCCACCGGCCCGTTCCAGATAGGAAACGCACCGACGCCTCCCGGAACGTCCGCCGGCAACTTCGTAGAAGCATTCGGTTTGCAGTCGCAAGCGAATTTGACGAGTGACGTTTCGCGCCAGCTCGGCGACATCGACCGTTCGATGCAAAGTCTGCTCACGACGCGCTCGACGCTTGGCGGCAGCATCCAAACGCTGACGGCGCTGGAAAGCTCCGCCGATTCACAGGTAGTTAACGATACCAAGGTACAGTCCGGCATCGAGGATGCCGATATTGCAAAGGTGATCTCGCAGTTCTCGCAGACGCAGACCGCCCTGCAGGCCGCGTACGGCACCACAACGCGTCTGGAGAGCAAGACGCTCTTCGACTACATGCAGTAGAAGGGATTTGAGGAGGATGCAGACCACGATGGCGTCACCCGCTACGATGACGATCGAAACCGCGCGCTTCGGAGAAGTGACGTTCGCCGAAACGGACGTGTTCGAATTTCCGTGGGGTATGCCCGGCTTTGCCGATCAGCGCCGCTTTTTGGCGCTCTCGCTCGCCGAGCAGCCGAACTTCGTTTGGCTGCAATCCGTGGACGATCCCCAGCTCGCCCTGCCGGCGGCCGACCCCTGGCAAATATTTCCGGACTACGAGCCGCGGATGCCCGCGTACGCCACCGAAGCGCTCGAACTGAATAGCGCCGAAGACTTCACGATTCTTTGCGTCGTGGTCGTAACCAAAGAAGCCGAAGAGATGACCATGAACCTGATGGCGCCGGTCGTCATCAATTTGAAGACCCGCCGCGGCCGCCAGGTGATGCTCGAGAACTCGCCCTATGCGGTACGCACCCCCATTCCGCGCAAACAGGTGCAAGACACAGCCCAACCCGCGTAGAAGGGGGCCGGAAAAGCCAAGGAGGGCGTTCCGATGCTAGTCTTAAGCCGCAAAGTCAACCAGTCCATCATGGTGGGCGACAACGTCCGGGTGGTGGTCGTGGCGGTGGACCGGGACCAGGTGAAACTGGGCATCGAGGCGCCGCGTGAAATCGCGGTGCACCGGTCCGAAATATACGAGGAAATCCAGCGCAGCAACCGTTCCGCGGCTGCCGCCGGCACCTCGCCGCCGGAGGGCGCCGCCGTCGTTTCGCGGGCGACTCTGCAGCCCCGAAAAAAATCCCCAAAACCGGCGAAAAACCGCTAAAGTCGGGTTCCCTACCGCCGATATACAGATGGAAGGGGACAGGAAGTCTCCCCCGACTAGTCATTAGCACACGCGTGTTAATCATGGAGGAAACATGCAAGGTCTGAGTATCGCCAACAATCTGTTGGCCAATAACGTTCAGTACAACCTGAACAACAACCAAACCTCACTGCAGAACATCGTCAAGCAGCTTTCGAGCGGCTTGCGCATCAATTCTGCTGCTGACGATCCGTCCGGTCTTGCGATCGCCACGAACCTGCAGACGCAGGTCGACGGCTTCCAGCAAGCCTCCCAGAACGTTCAAGACGCGAATAACGCGGCCCAGGTCGCGGAAGGCGCGCTCCAGACGGAAACCGACATTCTGCAGCGCATGCGCAACCTGGCTGCGGAAGCGGCGAGCGACATCAACAGCCAATCGGATCGCGACAACCTGCAGGCGGAAATTTCGCAGCTGGTTCTCGAGGTCAACCGCATCTCGCAGAACACGAACTTCAACGGCCAGCCTCTGCTCGACGGCAGCCATTCCGGCTTCCAAGCGCAAGTGCTAGGCACCACGACGATCTCGTCAAACTCCGTGCTGGCGGGCACCGGCAACCTGATCACCTCAGTGGTCGGCACCGGCTCGGCCTTGACGACCACAGTCGCGGGTGGCGGCGCTGCCGACGGTACGGTCGAGATTCAGGTCGTCAACACGGGCGGCACCAGCGTATCCGCTGTTGTGCAGTTCTTCGACAGCGCGACCGGTCAAGTCACGTTCTCGACGACGGCGGCTGCCGGTGCTACGGTTGCGGTCACCGATGGTTCCGCGACGATCAATGTCACGCTGGGAAGCTTCGCCGCGAACGATGCGGGTACGACGGGCTTCATCAAGGTGAACCAATACGTCGCCGCCAGCAGTTCGGCCGCAGGTCCGCTCGCAATCCAATCGGGCGCCAACGAAGGCGATATCGTCCAGATCGGCATCCAGGCGACGAACGCCCAGACGCTGCGCATCTCGAACATCAACGTCGCGGCGACGGTCGGCAACATCGCTTCGGAAGATGCGATCGGCCAAATCGACAACGCACTCGAGACGCTGCTCAACCAGCGTGCGCAACTCGGTGCAGTCATCGTGCGCCTCAACGAAGACGCGAACAACGATAACGTCGCCGCAGTCAACCTGCAGGCGTCGGAATCCTCGATTCGCGACCTCAACGTTGGTCAAGCAACCACGGAGTTCACCAAACTCCAAGTGCTCGTCCAGGTCGGCACCTCCGTCTTGGCACAAGCGAACGCCAACGCACAATCTGTCCTCGGCCTGTTCCGCTAATAGCGGCAACTACGCCAGAACAAGCAAGAGCCCGCCTCGGCGGGCTCTTGTTTTTTTCGCCTGATGCCGAAAACTAGACCGATGCCAGTACGCGTGAAATCTGCTTCGTCGCAGCCGTTCGGGTTGCCCAATCCGCCCCCCGGCTGGCCGCAGAAACCTGCGGGCATTTCGCTGTGTATGATCGTTCGCGACGAGGAGCAGTTCCTCGAGCGCTGTCTCGCGAGCGTGCACGACGCCGTGGATGAGATCATCGTCGTCGACACGGGCTCGAAAGATCGCACGCTGGAGATCGCGCGCAAGTTCGGCGCGTCGATCTACGAGCGCGAATGGCGCAACGATTTCGGGTGGGCGCGCAATGAATCGCTGGCGCCCGCGAAGTACCGCTGGATCATGCAGCTCGACGCGGACGAGGAAGTTCTGGATGAATCAAAAGCCGCGTTACGGCAGATGAAGGACGCTCGTGCGCACCTGACCGGCTTGTGGGTGCGGTGCATCAACCGGGCCGACCAGTATCTTGGCGGCGACAATACGATTTCGCATACGGTGGCGCGCATTTTCCCGAACACGGATCGCATTCGGTATTTCGGAGCGATCCACGAATTTCCAAGTCTGGACGGCGCGACGACGACGCTCGCGTGCTTACATTCGCCGGTGAAGATCGTGCATCACGGTTATACCAGCGAGATGATGCGCGACCGCTCGAAGTTCGACCGAAACCTCGCCATTATCGAAGCTGCCGTCGAGCGTGAACCCGAAGACGAATTCCATTGGTACAACCTGGGCATGACCACGTACATCATCGGCGATTACCCGCGCGCGGTGGAGGCGATGGAACGTATGTGGTCTATTTCGGCCAAGCGTGGAGCGCGGCCGTTCGTGCCCAACGGTTTGACGGTCTTGGCCGACGCGCTAACCGATCATATCAACGATCCGGAAAAAGGTTTGGCGTATGCACGAGAGGCCCTCAAACTTTCACCTCACTATGGAAACGCGCATTTTTCCGCGGGCCGCGCTCTGGACGCCCTGAATCGTTTTGACGAAGCGCGAGAAATGTACCTGGCGGCAATCGCCGATGCCGAATATCTGGATCGCCAGTACGTCGTCGACGAAGACGTTCCGCGCTGGAAGGCGCAGAACATGATCGGCGGCGGATACGCGGCGCAAGGCGACGACGTCAGTGCGCTGCATTGGTTTGACGAAGGCCTGAAAAATAGCCCGGGCGTGCAACCCTTACGCATCAACCGAGCCATTTCGCTAGAACGATTGGGACGCCTTGATGAAGCGCGCGAAACGCTCTACGCACTTTGCGAGGATCTCAAAGACGAGCGCTCGGTGCTGCAC
>JBKPMZ010000052.1:0-30680 GCA_046732415.1 Vulcanimicrobiota bacterium | reverse complement strand
CGGTTTCGCACTGCTCGGCGTACTCGCAACGTTCGGGCCGCGCTACGGCGTGCCGCAAATGGTCGCATCGCGTCTGGCGTTCGGGCGTTACGGCAATGCGTTGCCGGCCGCGCTCAGTTTTCTTGCGGGCGTGGGTTGGTTCGCCATCAACACCGTTTTCGGTGCGTATGCGCTGGAAACCATCACGCATCTGCCGTACGGCTTGGCGCTCGCGATCATCCTCGCTGCGCAAATCATTCTCGCCGTTTACGGCTACAACTTGATTCACTGGTTCGAACGCGTGAGCGCCGTACTGCTTGCGGCGGGTTTTTCGCTGCTCGGCGTCATCACGTTTTCGCGCGCGGACTGGCACGCGCCGTTCAACGCGCATGCCGTTGCGGCCGGCGGCGGCGAAGTCGGCGGCATCATTTTGGCAACCGCACTCGGATTTTCGTATGCAACGGGGTGGGTGCCGTGCGCGTGCGACTACTCGCGCTATCTGCCCGAGTCGACCAATCCGCGGCGCGTGTGGTGGGCATCGTTTCTCGGCTGCGTCATCCCGTGCATCGCTTTGGAGATCATGGGTGCCGCAACGGTGACCGCAGTACACGGCGTGAACCTCGCGTCGTCTAGTCCGACGCAAGCGATCGCGTCACTGCTGGGCTCGGGGCCGATCGCAACGCTCGTCCTGCTCACCGTGGTGCTCGGAACACTCACGGCGAACTGTATGAATCTGTATTCCGGCGCCATGGCCGCGCTCGTTGTGAAGTTTCCTTCGCAATCGTGGCGCGCGCCGCTGCTCACGGCAGCAATTTTCGGCGCACTGACTGCAGTGCTGTTCGGCCACGCGCGTCTTGCGGCGCCCGTCGTGCTGCTCTTTGCATTCGGCGTTGCGCTGGTCGTGCTGTTTATCGCGCGCTACCGTTTGCATCGCTGGCGCGCCGCGCTGGTCGTCGGCATTTTGGGTGCGCTGCTCGCCTCGGGCGGCGGCCATCCCGACCAGACCGCGGAACTGTACACGAACTTTTTGCTGCTGCTCTCGTACTGGGCATCGCCGTGGGCAGCCGTGGTCTTCGTCGACTGGCTGCAGCGCCGCGCGCATGCAACCGGCGAGCACGCATTTGAAGAGGGGCCGCGCGTGCGTTTGGGCACGTACGCCTGGGTGGCGGGCCTCGCGGCTTCGCTGCCGTTCTGGAATCAGCAATGGTACACCGGCCCGTTCGCTACAGCGTTTCCGCAGTTCGGCGACCTCTCGTACTACGTCGGCTTCGCCGTCGCGGCGTTCGTCATGGCAGCGGGCAAGCGGGAAACTTCGGGCGTCGCTGCAAGTAGTACGCCCTAGTGCTTAGAGTCGACCATATTCGAAAAGAGTTCGGTCCGGTTCGAGCCGTTCGCGACGTTACGTTTAGTATCGCGCGCGGTTCGACGTTTGGACTGCTCGGCCCCAACGGCGCGGGCAAGACGACGACGATGCGCATGATCGTCGGCATCTATCCCGTGGACGGCGGAAGTATCACCTGGAACGACGGGCCCATCGACGATCGCACGCGCCGGCGATTCGGCTATCTGCCCGAAGAACGCGGTCTGTACGGCAAAATGAAAGTGCGCGAGCAGATCATGTACTTCGGCCGGCTGCACGGCTTGCACGATCCCGAGATATCCAAACGCACCGACGCATGGATCGAACAGCTCGGCCTAGCCGAATACGCGCTGCGCCCGTGCGCCGAACTTTCCAAAGGCAACCAGCAGAAAGTGCAGGTCGCGTGTGCCGCGGTGCACGATCCGGAACTGCTGATTTTGGACGAGCCGTTCTCGGGGTTGGATCCCGTGAACGCGGAGATTCTGCTGCGCACGCTCACCGAATTGAAGAAGCGCGGGACGACACTCGTCCTGTCGAGCCATCAAATGTGGCAACTCGAGCAGATTTGCGATGCGTTTTGCATTATCACGGGCGGCGAAAACCGCGCATCGGGAACGCTTTCCGAACTGCGCGCGGCGTGGCCGACGCGTGTCATCAAAGTGGAACCGCCTACGCCCGCGCTGCGCGGCATTCTCGACCGCGTACCGAATGCGCGCGCCCTCGAGGGCAACGGCGCACTGTATTATGAAGTGCCGGTCGGAACGCCGTATCCGCAGTTGCTGCGCGACCTGGTGGCAGCCGACGCGGTAACGCGTTTCGACGCGCTCGAGCCGTCCTTGCAAGAGATCTATTTGAACACCATCGAGGCAGACACGCCGTGAGCGACTTCATCACCGTCTATTCCGCGGAGATCATGCGCCGGCTTCAGTCGCGCACATTCTGGATCGGCCTGGTCTTCGGCGTCGTCGGCATTGCCGCGATGATGGAGCTGCCGCGCTATTTCGCCTCGTACACCATGCAGAGCAAGCACGTACTGCTCGCGGGCGACGCGCAAACCGTCGCGCTTGCAAAACCGCTGCTCGACAAAGATTTCACGATCGTCGGCGAGCGGCGTTCGACCGGCGCGCCTACCCTCGACGAGCTGCAGGCGAAAAAGGCATCCGCGGTTGTCGCCGTCGCGCGGGGACCGCGCGGCGTGCACGTGACCGTCTACGCAAAAGATCCGAGCGTTATTTCCTCGGCGCGTTTGCAGCGCGATCTGCTTCCGCTCAATCTGCAGCTCGCCACGAAGATGCGCCCGGCGCAAGTCAAGACGCTCATGCAGGTGCCGGTAACGACGCACTCCGTTGCCTCGAAGTTCGGCACCGCTGCACAAGCCGACGCGGCGCGCGTCATCGCGTACGTGCTGCTGTTTCTTCTGTACATCCTCATCATGGTGAATAGCCAACTGATCATGAGTTCGGTTGCCGAAGAGAAGACGAGCCGCATCGCCGAACTGCTGGTCGCGTCGGTCAATCCGCGCGCGCTGCTCGCCGGGAAGATCGGCTCATCGGCCACGCTGGCGATCGCGCAAATGATCGTGTGGGTCGTCATGGCCTATCTGCTGGGCGCTCAGACCTCGCCGTCCGGCGCTTCCGGCGCGCAGAGCGGCGACATGGACGTGTTCACGCTGACCGGCGTTTCGTCGTCCGACATCGCGGGCTTCGTGCTCTTTTTCATTATCGGTTTCGTACAGACCGCGACGCTGTTTGCGGCAGTCGGCTCGCTCATCAACCGGACCGAAGACTTGGGCAGTTTGAGCGGACCGCTGTTCGTACCGGTGGTCGCGGCCTTCATCATCGCGATGTCCGCACTCGCGGTTCCCGACAGCCCTGCGGTCATCGTCACGAGTTTCGTTCCGCTCATCGCGCCGTTCGTGATGTTCGCACGCATCGTCGTGAGCAGCGTGCCCGCATGGCAAGTCGGCGTGTCGCTCGCGATCAACATTGCGGCTATTTACGCGATTGCCGTCATCGGCGGCCGCATTTATCGCGTCGGCATGCTGCTGTATGGGCGCGCGCCGCGGCCGAGCCAAATCTGGCACGCGATCAAATCTTAGCGTCAGGGAGACGTCTCGCGGGACTAAGGTCGAGGGGATACCACGAGTTTTTTCACGAGCGTCTGGTCGCCCACGCCCTGCGAGATGCTCGCCATCACGTAGAACGTCGTGGATTTGGTGACGGACGGCGCGGTGAGCGTCACCGCATTTTGCGTCGACGGAATGTCGCCTTGCTCCACCGGCTGCCCCGAATCGTCGGTCATCGTGATGCGCGCATCGCCGTGATTGCCGTCGATCATGACCGTGACGACGTCGCCCGGGGCGGCTTGCTGCGTCGAGAGCGTCATCGCAACGGGCGGTGCCTTCGGGCGCTCCTGCGATTGCTGCGCAGGTACGAGTGCGCCCGGCATCACCGTCACGCCCACGCTTGCAACGCTGTCGAGTTTTCCGCTGCGCGCATGGAGCACGGCGCGCATTTGCCGCCCCGCGGCTCCCTGCGGAACGTCGAGCGAAGTTTTGCCGTAAGGTGTGATCGGTGCGCGCGCCCAGAGGCGTCCTGCTTCGTCGATAAGCCAGATGTCGCCGTACTGCGCGTTGGTCGTGTACGCGAACGACATCGTGGAACCGGCATGAACCACCGGCGTCGTCACCGTGAACTCGCTGATGTGCGGCGCGGCCGGCGCGGCGGCTTTGTGCTTCACCGGCGCGGGCACGGCAATCGCGATTTTCTGCGTGCGGCTTTGCCGTCCGAACGGACCGGCAACATCCACCGAAAGCACGACGTTCGAACCGGCGCTTTTCGGTACGGTGAAGTGCAGCGTACCCTCATGCGTTTTGAGCAGTCCGGCCGAGAGCTGCTTTCCGTCGGCCGTTTGCAACTGATACTGCAGCGACGCCCACCCGCCGAACTGGTACGGCACGTCGACCGTGGTGCCGCCGAACGCGCGATCCGGCGCTGCCAGCAGTGCAAGACGCGGCGTCGATGCCGCCGCACCGAACGCGGTGCCGAGCGTAAGCGCGACGCATGCCGCCGCTGAGATGGTCCATTTCGAACGCTTGCTCGCGCGAGCGGGCGCCGGTGCTTCCAGCGAAAACGCCACGTCGCCGCCCGCGACCTGCACGATTGCGCGATCGTACGGACCGATATCTGCAACGCGAACCGGCAGCAGCGTTTCGGAGATCGAAAACGGCGCGATATGAATGTCGAGCGGATAGGCGAGTATGGCTTCGCCGCGCAACCGGGCACAAGTCATCCGCGCGCGTAACAGATGCTGGCTTTGGTTGACGATGCGCAGCGCATAGCTCGCCGTACCCGCTCGTTTGTCACAGCCCGCAAGAGCGAGGTAGCCCTCCACGTCGCCGTTGCCGACTGCAAGTTGTGCGCGCGTGCCGTAGAGCTGCGTTTGGCGTCTGGCACGCGGTTCCGGTAGTGCGAGTGCGTAAGTAACCGACATGTTAGTCGCAGTGTCCGTTGTTGTCCGGCGGCGGTGACGCTGGCGGCACGCCGTCGGGAATCGGTGTGGGAAGCGGTGCGCTGCCTTGCGCCGTTACGGCGTCCTGCACGCGATCGCGCACCTCTTTGCTGCAGTACAAGATCATGCCGGGAGAGGCCGCATGTACCAGCGTCATCACGGTATCGGCTTGCCCGCTGTTCGCCCCGCCCAGCGCGGGCTGCAGATACGGCGGCACGTCGACGTTCGCTTTCACTTCGACACGCGTCTGGCCCCAAAAGTGGGACGCGATGAATTGCGATCCGCCAAAACCCATCGCACCGGATTGACACGACGTACTCGGCGCGGCTACGTCCGTATTGGGTTGCCAGAACGGCGCGCTGGTCGGGCCTGGGAACGGTCCGCCGCCGTTCAAGATTTGCACCGGCGGCGTGGGACACGCCGGCAGCGCGCCGCTGATGTTGTAGTAAATATTTGCGGCGCCATATTGCGCATCGCCGGTGTTGAACGCGGCAATGCCGCCGTATCGCAAAGCGAGTTCCGCGCGCTCGTTGACGACGCCGAACTTCGAAAAATAGACGATCGCGAACAATGCGAGCAGCACGATGGGCATCGCCACGACGAATTCGATGATCGTCTGGCCGCGCGAGAGATGCTTCACTTGCATGTGAGCGTCCCCACACTCGTCGTGTACGGATGGATCGCGCCGGCCTCGTACCAGTTCAGATGCACCGTCAGTCCGCTGAAATTCACCTGCAGCGCCGGCTCCGCGGGAGCGTCTGCAGCCCACTCCGTTTCCGTCGGCTGATACGGCTGACCCGTTTGCGGATTGACCGACGACGGCGTGAAGTCTTCGGTGTATGCGGGGACGACCGCAGCGGCCGCGCGCCCCAGCACCTGATATGTAGCCGTACTGCCCAAACCCAGTATGGCGGCACCGAAGTATGAGACGTTCCTGCACGTCACGACGTCGGTTTGGTTATCCCCGCCCGCGATATACCCGCCGTTGTTGCCGTTGCCGCTGCTGCCGGTATTGGCGCTGGCGTCCAGCACCTTGAACCCGAACGAGCACGCGTAGTCGTTGGTGATCGAGCACCAGTTGCTCGATTGAATAAGATCGAGTGCCTTCGCCTGGTCCGTGCTCTGGCCGGCCTCGGACATGTTGTTGGCTTGGTCGAGCAGATGGATGTCTTCAGTGTAGGAATAGACCGCGTTGTCGTATTCGGCGACGAGCGTCTGATAGTCGCTGTCGCAACTTGTGCTGCAGCCTTGGCCGTATACGGTATTGAGAATCGCCTGATTGATGGTGCGAATACGATATTCGTCGACGGCAGTCGCATAGAGAATCGTCGAGTATTCATTGTAAACGTTCGCCTGCACCGAGAGCACAGCCGATGCCGCACCGTCGGCGGCATTTTGCGCGCGTACTTGCCAGGCGACGGCGTTGGCGTAATTTCCCAAAAAGAACATCATCGAGAGCACGACGAGAATGCCGATCACCCAGAACGGCAGCGTCTGTCCGCGTTGCGATTCGTACCTGCTTACCGGCATGCGTGATTCCCCGAGTCCCACCCGTAGATGTTTCCTTCGATGGAACTATTGGTGTAGGGGTCGAGCACTTTGTCGCCCTTGATCGCGTTGTATCCGTTCGGACGCGTTTGCGGCCAGTTGACTTTCGCGAAGTATTGCTGATGGCAGCGCCACTCGGAGAAAACGCCGTTGACGCCGTTGCCGTTTCCGTTACCGACGCCTTGCGCCAAGTACATCGTGTATGTCGAGGGCAAGAAGCAACTGCCGTGCGGATCGCAGTAGTTGAGCAGCGTTTCGGTCGTGACCGCGAACGCGAACGGCGCCGGCGTCGCACCGCTCGCATTCGGCGCGTATTCAACGTCCTTGCCGGTAATCGCATACGACGAGGCCAGACCCGGCATGAGCGCAAAGCCCGTAACGTTTTTTGAAACGGTCATCGGCAGCATCGACGGCGATGGCGCGGGCGTCCCGAAATCCGCGACGTCGACGTTCGAAAAGACATTGTGTGCGGTCGTCTCGCCGTTCGCGGACGGGTTTTGCGCTTGCGTATGCGCGGCGATGAACGCTGCGCCATCGGCCGAGATTTGCGTGTAGCCGATAATCGCCATCTGCGCCGCGCCGAGCACGAGCAGCAGCGCCAGCCCGATCGTCAGTGCGGTTTCCGGCAGCGCCGTTCCGCGAATCGCAAAGTGTTTCATGGCGGTGCTATCCCAAGATGCGAAAGGCCGCTGGCCGTCTGGCTGACGCCTTGTCCGGCGCTGGTTGCAATCGCGTACCCGATACCGATGAGCGGCAGCGCGATACCGGCCGCGACGATGGCGTATTCGACCAGCGCGTTTCCGGCATCGTCCCGCAGCATCGCCAGCACGGCGCGCATGGCTACCTCGTAATCACCGTCGGCGTCATCACGAACACCACGTCGGACTGATTGTTCTGATAACGCGTCGACTGGAAGAGTTTGCCGAGAATCGGAATCGACGAGAGGATCGGAATTTTGTCGATGAAGCGGTTCTCGATATGCTGCACCATGCCGCCCATGATGATCGACTCACCCGGCTGGGTGATGACGTCCGTCGAAAGTTTGCTCTCGTGCAGCGCCGGTACCACGAACCCGTTTTCACTAATGCCGTCCTGAAAATCGAGCGACGAAATGTCCGGCTGGATTTTTGCCTCGACCGCGCCGCTGCCCAGCAGCGTCGGCGTCACGTTGAGCTGCACGCCGAACGGCTCGTACTGAATGCCGATCTGGCCGAGGCCGGTGGAAACGGGTACCGGAATCGATCCGCCGACCATGAACGTCGCGTTGTTTCCCGGCAGCGTCACGAGATCGGGCGAGGAGAGCATGCGCGCGTGGCCTTCGGTCATCAACAGGTTGAGCGTGGGCGCCAGGGTGATCGTCCGGAAGAACGCGCCGATCTTCAGCGCACCTCCGGCGTTCTGCGGCGACTCCACCGCAGGAAAACTCGGGCCGCTCAAAATGTACGTTCCGTCTTTTTGCAACACTGCGGACTGCAACTGCACGCCCAGATTGTTGAGCGCGGTGTGGTCCACTTCGAGCACGTACACCTTGATGTCGATTTGCGAAGTGGTGTCCGTGCTGATGCGATCGAGGAGTTTTCCGTCCGCCGCTAAGTACGGACCCGCCATGCCCTTCGCGCGTTCCAAAATCGCTTGCGCGGTTTGGCTGTCGTGCACGTGTCCGCTGACGATGACGTTACCCTTGCCGTCGGGATCGACGCGAATGTCGCTTGCACCCGGTATGCTGGCCAAATCTTTCTGAAGATCGCCGAGCGGATGCGCGATCGTCACCGCGTTGACGATCGTGTACTTCTGCGCTTTGGCGTAATCATTGAAGCGGCCGAGCAGATCGTTCAACGTTTGGAACTGCGCGCCGTCTTCGACAGTACCGCGCACGACGACGGAGTTCCCAAAGCTGACGACTTGCACGCTCGAATTGTCGATGGACGTGCGCAACATCTGCGCGAGATCGTCCATCGTCTGTTCGGTCACCGTGACTTCGTAGGTTTCGCGATGGCCGCCGAGCCACACGAACACCGTCGTATGGCCCGGTGCCTTCCCGTTGACCACGAGTTGTGAAGTACCAATCGGCAACACGCCGGCGATACGTCCGTCGCCCACCGCGACGCGCGAGAGGCCGGGCGTCTGCAACAGGACCGAGTGTCCAGACTGCACCGACAACAGCGAGACGGTTTCGGCGAGGGCGGGCGCGGAGGCGCTGATGGCGGCGATAACCGCTCCCAGGAACACTCCGAAAAGACGTGTGCGCATGTGGCTAAACTCCCAATGACCTCCGAGTCGTGGGGTTATTATGCCACGGCTGGATACGTTAACACGTCAACAATCAATAGACGTTACGTTAAGTATCGGTAAGAAGTATTGTCACGTGACCGGGGGCGGTGGCATGATTCACCCACATCAGAACGCGGAGGCACTATGCGAACCACGATGGCACTGGCGGTTCTAGCGCTCAGCCTCCCGGCTTTACCGGCCGGGGCGGCGCAGCGCGAGGCGCTGGCGCCGGTTGCCGCCCACAGCGGCTACACTTATCGGTGGTCTCCGCAGAACTCCGCCGTCGTTCTGAGCCGGCCCGGCATCGTCGTTGTGTTGCGGCCCGGTGCACAGGTGTATGAAGTGAACGACCACGACGAAGTCGCGGACGCGGCGCCGAGCTACTCGCGCGGTGACCTCTATGTGACCCCGTCGTTGGCCGCTCATCTCCAAGCGCTCGCGCGGCGGTTCTCCCCTGCCGCCGCGCGCGGCGCGGAGACGCTCGCAAGCGGTGACGCCAACGTCCGCGGTTCGATTACCATGGAGGCTCGACAACTCCAAGGATCCGAGGCGATCACCGTTCAGGGCTCCGCTCCCGCCAGTGCTCCGGTCACCATCACGCTGCTGGCCGTCATGTCGTCGGACATTCCGACGATCGTCGTGAGCCGAAACGACGTCGTCACCGACGCAAACGGGCGCTTCGAAGCAATCATTCCAATCGCGTCCGCTTACGAGCGTGGGACACTGTTACGAGTTGTTGCCACCTCGTCGCCCGGCGTTGCCTCCGCGCAAACTCAACTGGTCATGGAGGCGCCAAACAACGGGGTTACAGTCCCACTCGAGCAGCTGCCGCACTAACGCTCGAGCGATGCAACACTCTGCTTCACGAACGGAGACAACTATGTTCAAGAATATGCTTTCGATGCTTCGCAACGATGACGGCGCCACGATGGTGGAATACGGCATCATGGTTGCGCTCATTGCCGCGGTCTGCATCGTGCTGATCGCTGCGCTGGGCGGCAAAGTTTCGACCGCGTTCTCGACTGTCAACAGCGCAATCTAGAACGACGCATTTTTACATACCGTATCGCCGGGGCTGACTCTCCCCTGCAGCCCCGGCAATAACGGTGGAGGCACACAGCATGAACGCACGGCTCCTACGCGATGATTCCGCAGCAACCATGGTCGAGTATGCAATCATGCTCGGTTTGATCGCCGCGGTGTGCATCGTCATCGTCGCCGCGCTCGGCGGCTCCACCGGATCGCTGTTCTCTTCTTTCAATAGCCAATTCGCCGAGGCGATATGACGATCGCGCTCGCACTCGTGCTGGTCGCATCGTTCGTCGCCGCGATCGCCGATATCCGTACCCGCCGCGTTCCAAATGCACTCTGCGCAGCGCTCTTCGTGAGCGGCCTGGCAGTCAACGTCTTTTCCGGATGGCAAGCCGCAGCCGCCGATCTCGCAATCGTTGCGATCGTGATCGCGCTCGGCACGTTTGCGTTTTCGATGAAACTCATCGGCGGGGGCGACGTAAAACTGCTCGCCGCCGCTGCCGGAACGCTCGGCTATCCCGCCGGCGCGGCCTTTTTGCTTTTTACGCTGCTCTGCGGCGGTATCGTCGCCATCGCGTTCGCCGCGCTGCGCGGACGGCTTGCCGGAACGTTTTCGAACGTGCGGGCGATGGCGTTGCCGGTGTTTGCGGGCGTTGCGCCCGTGCGCCCACTGGCGGGCCTGGCAATGCCGTACGCCGTCGCGATTTTCACCGGCGCTCTCTGCACCGCACTCGTTAACGGCTTGTTGCCGCACCTGAGGATCCTGCCATGAACACCCGCCGCACCACGCTCATCGTCGCCGTCGTTCTCGCCATCGGCGCCGGCTGGCTCACGCTGAATTACCTTTCGTCGCTGCAGCGCCAGACAAACGCCAACAGCGCTCCGCGGGACGTCATCGTTGCGGCGCAAGACATTCCGGCGCGCGTCACGATCACGCCGCAAATGCTCGCGCACGTGCAGCGTCCGATGTCGGCCGTCGATCCGAACGCGTTGATGGATCCCAAACAAGCCGTCGGCGCGCTCACGCTCATTACCATTCCCGCCGGTTCCAGCATTACCAGCGCGATGATCGGCCATCCCACCGACGTTGGTTTGCCGGTTCGCTTGAAACCCGGAATGCGCGCGGTGAGCATTCAGATCGATAAAGTCAAAGGCGTTTCGGGCCTCATCGAACCCGGCGACTACGTCGACGTCATTGCCGATCCGCCGAAATCCGCGGCGCAGCCGCCGCCGGCATCGGCAATCTTGCGCGGCGTTCGCGTGCTCGCGATCGGCGAATCGCTCGAATACAGTTCGGCGACACCCTCGCCGCAAGAAGCAAATTCCACGACGGTAACGCTCGAAGTAACACCCAAGCAAGCGGATCTGCTCGTGATGGCGGATATCAACACCGTTCTGCGTTTGGCACTGCGCTCGCCGAAGGAACCGCTCAATTCCGAGCCGGTCGAAGCGCTGCACTTCCCAGGCCCGGTCGGCGGACCGTCGACGAATAGCGGCGGCAGCGGTTCCGATTCTCCGGTGCAAGCGATGGCGATGGCACTCAAAGAAGTCGCCGGACCCGGTAAAGGACAGAACGCCGCAGCCGGCGGCGCGCCGGCCGCCGATCCGCCGGGTTCACCGGTGAAAGTGATCGACGGCGATCATTACTCCGCGTCGACCGGAGGGGCGTCGCTGCCGTGAGCGGCACGTTCTTCGCCTTCGTCAACGCAAAAGGCGGCTCGGGCTCGACGACGATCTGCGCGGAGCTCGCGAAATCGCTTCGCGCGTCCGCGTCCGCTTGCGTGGTCGACGGCGATCTTTCAGGCCGCCGGAATCTGGCGATCTTGTTCGATGCGGTACGCACGATCGACGTTTCTCGCGAGAACGGGACGATAGGCATCGCGCAAGTCGCGGGTCTCACGCTCGCGGAGCTCGCGCCGGCGTACGATTCCGCGTTCACGATTCATTTCGACGACGTGGAACAGTTAGCCGCGTCGTTCTCCGACACGGACTACGTGCTCGCCGACGTGCCAATTCCGTTCGCGGCTCCGGTACGCCCGTTCGTCGTACGCGCGACGCGGTTTATCGTGGTCGCGGAACCGACGCTGCTTGGCATCGCCTCGGCGCGCACGATGATTGCCGAACTCAAGCGGTTCGGTGTGCCGCTCACGCGGATCGTCCTTGTTACGAATTGCCGCGACGGGCACGCCTCCGCATCGCGCGGCGAAATCGAGCGCGCGCTGGAAATCAAAGTGATGGGCGAGCTGCCGCCGCAAAACGATCGCGGTTACGGCAAAGCGTTCGCGGCGCTCGAGAAAACGCTGCGCTCGATCTCTGCCGAACCGAGGATCGAAGTGCTGCTGCCTTCGGCGAAGGGGCTCATTCACGATCGCCGCGCCGAACCTCGCTCGTCGAGCGCGCATGCAATGCGTGCACCGTCCGCGGACGCGCAGCCTTCGAATACTAACGGCAAGGCATCACGCCGTTCGGACAGCATCGATCCTCGCGAAAAACTCAAACTCGAGATTCATGAGTCGCTGAGCAGTAAGGTCAATTTGGTGGAAGCGAGCGCCGCGCACAGCGACGCCGCAAAACTCGCCGAACTGCGCCAAAAGATCGAAGAAGCGGCGCAGCACGTGCTCAGCGATAAGGTGCACGGCGATCTCACCGCAGAAGAGATCGCGCAGATCAAAGAAGAGATCGTCAACGAATCGCTCGGTCTCGGCCCGCTCGAAGATCTCATGCACGATCCCGCCGTAACCGAGATCATGGTGAACGGACCCAAAACCGTGTACATCGAGCGCGGCGGCAAAATCGAGCGTACCGGCAAGCGCTTCACCAGTGCCCAGCAACTGCGCCTGGTGATCGAACGCATCATAGCGCCGCTCGGGCGCCGTCTGGACGAATCCGTCCCAATGGTGGACGCGCGTTTGCCCGATGGCTCGCGCGTGAACGCGATCATCGAGCCGCTCGCAATCGATGGTGCATCGCTCACGATCCGCCGTTTCGGCACACGGCGCATGACCGCGCAAGATTTGCTCGAAAAGGGTTCGGCCAACGAGCAGATGCTCGACTTTCTGCGTGCTTGCATCGAAGGACGTTTGAACGTCGTCATCAGCGGCGGCACGGGCTCGGGCAAGACGACGTTCTTGAACATCCTTTCGAGTTACATTCCGGATCGCGAACGCATCGTCACCATCGAAGATGCCGCGGAACTGTGCTTGAACCAGCCGCACGTCGTGCGTCTGGAAGCCCGGCCTGCGAACTTGGAGGGGCGCGGCGAGATCAAGATCCGCGATCTCGTCCGCAACTCGCTGCGCATGCGTCCGGATCGCATCGTCGTCGGCGAGTGTCGCGGCGGAGAAGCGCTCGACATGCTGCAGGCGATGAACACCGGTCACGACGGATCGCTCACGACGGCGCACGCCAATTCCCCGCGCGACGCGCTGTCGCGCCTGGAGACCATGGTGATGATGGCCGGCTTCGATCTGCCGGTACGCGCCATCCGCGAGCAAATCGCCAGCGCCGTCGATTTGATCATTCAAACCGCGCGCATGCGCGACGGCAGCCGCAAGATCATCTCGGTCAGCGAGATCGTCGGCATGGAAGGCGACGTCGTCACGATGCAGGAGATCATCAAATTCCAGCAGAGCGGCGTCGACCTGGACAACAAAGTCGCCGGCGAATTTCAATACACCGGCGTGCAGCCGCAATGCCTCAAACGCTTCGACGAATACGGCATCACCTACGATGTCCGTCAACTCTCCACACTCGCCTCAACGGGTTCTCTATGGTAAGGCATCAACGTCATTTCGGCGCGCCCACGGCCGTAAAACGACATCCTGTCGTCCCGGCATGCACGACATCCTGTCTGCTAGGGAGCGCGGCTACAACTGCAGATTCAGAGCGGAGCGCCGTTAAATGGTAACGCAACAGGCTTCGGCGAGCAGCAGCATCTTCACCAAACTCACGAGCGCCGGCGAGGAGCGCGCCGAATACGCGCGGCAAATCGCGGACGTCCTCGATCGTGCCGGCATGCAAAGCAAGCCGCAGGAAATACTCGGCGGCATCGCCGCGGTTGCAGCGGTGCTCTGGATTGCGCTTGCGTTCCTCATGCGTCCGGCGCCAATCGTCGGCATTCTGCTTTTGCCGCTGTGCACGGGCGTGGCGTGCGGACTGTTCTGGATGCGGGTGCAAATGAAACTGCGTAAACGTCTGGATACGTTCGTGCAGCAGTTGGAACTGGCGCTGCGCTTGGTCTCGAGCGGCGTGCGCATCGGGTTGGGTTTGCGCCAAGCGCTCACGATCGTGATCGAAGAGATGCCCGATCCGGCGCGCTACGAGTACATGCGCGTCATCGGCCAAACCAACATCGGCGTAAGTGTGTACGACGCGCTCGACAATCTGGCCAAACGTATGCCGAGCAACGAAACGATGATGATGGCTCGCGCAATCCGCATCCAATCACAGACGGGCGGCGACCTCGGCAAGATATTGGAGCATCTTGCCGAGACCATTAAGGAACGGCGGCGAATTCAGCGCAAAATCTCAGCGCTTACGGCCGAGGGCCGCGCGAGCGCCGGCATTCTTGCCGGACTGCCGCCGTTCCTGACTGGTTTCATTTCGATCACCGAACCGCAAATGGGACACGCGCTGATGCTCACCGCTCCGGGTCACGTCGCACTCGGCATCGTGTTCGTCCTCGAATCGCTCGGGATATTCACGTTGATGCGCATGCTGAAGGTCGACGTTTGATGGCGCCGGCAATTCTGGGTATCGTCGCGCTCGGTGCGGTGGCCGTCTTCCTTTTTGCCATCTCGCTGATTCCGCAAAAGAGCCCGCTCAAGAAAACGCTCGAGGAACTGGAGTCTCGCGGACTGCAGCGCGATTCGAAAGGCGTGCGTGCCTTCGAAAGAATTTTCTCCAAAGAGAAGCGCGGGAACCTCAAGCGCAAACTGATCGAAGCGGGCTGGTACACGGTCACGCCCGCGCAAATGGGCGTGCGCATCGTTGCCGGCGGTCTCTTCGGCTTGGGTTTCGCGATTGCGGTGCAACTGGTGCTGCATCTGAACGTGACGATCGGCTTCGTCGTCACGATCATGCTCGCCGGCATCGGTTTATATCTGCCGCTCTCGACCCTCGACAAGGCAATCGCCGCGCGCAAGACGCAGGTGCAGAAATCGCTGCCCGATTTCCTCGACATGGTGGCAACGACGGTGCAAGCGGGTCTGTCGGTGAACCAGTCGCTGGGTTATGCGGTCGACGCAGCGCCGGGCGCGCTGGGCGACGAGATCAAAGCCTGCCTTTCGGAGATCCGCCTCGGCCGCGCGCGGTCCGACGCGCTCAAGGCGGCGGCGGAGCGGCTGCAGCAGCAGCAGTTCACGACCACGATTACCGCGATTACGCAAGCCGAACGTTTGGGCACGAACATCTCCAAAGTGCTCAACGAACTGGCCGAAGACGTGCGCAACCACCGCATCATGCTGGTGGAAGAGCACGCCGCGAAATTGCCCGTAAAAATGGTCTTTCCGATGGCGCTGTTCATGCTGCCGTCGCTCTTCGTCGTCATCTTCGGGGCGCTGGCTGCGAACTATCTCTCGCAGCCGCATCAGTGAGTATGATTATCGCAACGTTGCTGGGCGCATTCTTCTTCGCGGCAGCCGGTTTGGTCGGCGCGGTGCTCGGCATGACCTTCGCCGAGCGCATCCAGTGGCTGCCCGATGGTCCGCCGCCCGAACATGCGCCGGTGCCGTTGCTCATTTTAGGCTGCGCGCTCATCGGCGCGCTCATTACGGTGCATGCGTTTTCCGCCGCGCAACTCGTCGTGCTGGCGATCGTATGCGTTGCGCTGGTTGCGATTTGGATCGTCGATGCGCGCAAAGGCATCGTGCCGGACGTATTCACGCTCGGCCCGCTCGCGCTCATTCTGCTCGTCGCCCTGTGGCAGCACGAGTGGCGCTATTTCGCGTCCGCGGCGATTCCGTTCGTGCCGTTCGCGATCGCGGCACTCGTCTCCAAAGGCCGCGGCATGGGCTGGGGCGACGTGAAACTGGTAGCGCTCGGCGGCGCGGTGCTCGGCGCACAGTGGGCGATTCTTGCATTTGCGGTCGCTTGTTTGGCCGCCGTGATCATCTGCTATGCGCGCGGAAAACAGCATGGACCGATTGCTTTTGCTCCGTATCTCACCGCGGCGATCGGCGCCGCGATTCCGATGGCAATTCTGCATTAGGGTGTGGCATGATGGCGATTTTGAAAAACGTGACGACCGGCGAGATCATCGCCGAGCGCGTGCGTTTTGCGGATTCTTGGTGGGAGCGTCTGGCGGGCTTCATTCCCAAAGGCGTCGTCGAACCCGATGAAGGACTGTGGTTTCGCGATTGCTGGGCGATCCACACGCTGTGCATGCGCGCGCACATCGACGTCATTTTTTTGGACGAGAAGGGCTGCGTGATGCGCACCGACCGTGAAGTGCGCTTGAACCGTCCGGTCATCGCATGCCCCGGCGCGCGCAGCGTCGTGGAATTGGGCGCGGGAGCGCTCGAAGGCCGCGACTTGCTCGTGGGCGATCGGCTGGAGCTGGAGTAAATGCGCTACTTCGCGGCGATCGTTGCCTTCGCGGTCGCCACGGCGTTTGCGGCGCGTGCCCAATTGCTTCCGGAATTTCTCATTCAACTGCGCGATCCCAATTTGCTTGGCGGGCCGCTGCTCGCGTTCGCACTCAAATCCTCCGGGTACGCCTTCGTACTGGCAATCTGCGCGGTGCTCAGCGGCGGCGCAGTCCTGCTGAGCGCGTGGCGCACGCGCCTTCGCGGTGCGTCCGATACGTACGCTGCGCTCGCGGCCGTGCTTGCAACGCTGTGTCTGACCGGCCGCTTCGGCGTGACGCTCGATCCGATCGGCTGGATCTGCGCGGCGGCCTTCGCGCTCCTGCTCGAACGCAAGGGACGTGCCGCGATGATTACCGCGCTTGCGCTGGTTGCGATCTGGTCGCTGCTGCAAGGCGGCGCACCGCTTGCGGCGCTGCTCGCCGGTCTCGCATTCGCGGGTGCGTGGATCGACGCACGCAGCTTCGATCGGAGCGTGCGCGAGAAAGCGGTGCTTGCCGGCGGGAGTATCGTACTTGGAACGCTGCAACTGCACGCGCTGCCGTGGCATGCGTACGGCGCGCACGCGCTCTATCTTGATTCATTGCTCGCCGGAGCGCAGCGCGATCATTTGTGGAACGGCGGCATCACCGTGAACGGCCTGGCGTTCTGCGCGATTCTCATCACGGCCGGCTGGTACGGCGTGCGCCGGCGAGAGCGAAGCGCCGATGCGTTCGCGTTTTTCGCGCTCATGCTGCTGGCGATGATCGACGTGCGCAATCTTCCGTATTTCGGTTTGCTCGCAGCGCCGATCGTCGCCGACGCCGCGGCGAGTTATTACGTCGGCGAGCGCACCGTACCCGGCGGCTCGTTCATTGGGTACGCCGCGGCATTCTGCGCCTGCGCGTTTACGTTTGTCGCGACGATGATCGGGACCGAACCCAAAGCGGTCTTCTGGCCGCAGGCGGCGGAGCAGCCCGCGCATCTGCTCGTCGTACTGGCTGCCGACAGCGGCGAGCACCGCATTTTGTGCGAACAGCCTCGCTGGTGCGACGGTACGCGTGAAATATTCCAGCATATTCGTCCGCTGGTCGACGACCGCGCCGGCTGGGCCGATTCCGCGGCGCTTCGCACGCAACAAGATGCCGTCTCGACGCACGGCGCTTGGCGATCGGAACTCGCGCACGAGCACGTCAATGCGATCATCGCCAAGCGAGACGCAAACGTTGTCTCGCTGCTCACGCAAACGGGTTGGCGTCTCGAAGGCCACGACGGCGTGCGCGTGCTGATCGTTCCGGGTGGTGCGCAATGAGAATCGCGCTTGCCATCGTCGCCATCTTCTGCGCGCGCTTTTTGATGGGCGCATGGTATTACGCGGGACACGACGGCGATCTGGCCTGGCAGCAATGGCTCGGCACGTACATTTTGCAGCATCACCACTTGCCGCATCGCCTGGGCCACGAAACGTTCACCGCTCCGGGCGCGGCATGGGTGCCGCAAGAATGGGCGTTCAGCGTCGCGGTCGCGTGGTTCACCGAGCACGGCCGCTTTGCGATCCTTGCAACACTTTCGGTGCTCGCCGCCGCGATATCCCTGGTGACCGTTGCGTACCGCGCGCATCGCCGCGGTGCGTCGACGTTCGGCATCGCGCTCGCAACGGCGTGCACCGGGTTTGCGATGCTACAGGCGTTCGGCGTGCGCGCGCAAATTTTCGGCTGGCTCTTCTTTTCCATCGTGCTGCTCGTGCTCGATCTGGAAAACGACTGGATGCTGCTCGCCCTTATCGCCGTCGCATTGTGGGCGAACGTGCACGCGAGCGCGCTCATCGCTCCGGTCATCGTCGGCGCGTGGGCATTCGGAACGTGGATCGAGGATCGCGCCTGGACCGTACGCGTCGAGCGCAACATGGTGTTTGCCGCGGGCTCGCTGGTTGCGGTCTGCTTCACGCCGCTTCTCTGGCATCTCCCGCTCTATGCGGTCAATCTGGAAACGAGCGTCATCCGCAGCGCGATCGCCGAATGGCAGCCGACGGACTTGCTGTTCCCAGGCTTTGCATGGGGCTTGCTCCCGCTGCTCGGCATCTGCTGCTACTTCGGCATTGCGGCGCCGCGCGAGCGTTGGCGCGATGGGATGCTGTTTGCCCTCGCTGCGCTAATTACCGGAATCGCGGTGCGCCACATTCCGCTCGCCGCCATGATCGTCGCGCCGATGGCCGCACAGCGCATCTCATCGGTCGTTCCCTCGCATGCGCGTGTCAACGCCGTGCTGCAAGAACATTTCAGCGAAGCGCTTATTTACGTCTGCAGCGCGCTGGTCTGCGGCATCATCGTGCTCGATCTCGCACACGTGCCGCAAATTAGCGGCGTGACGCTTCCGAAGAACGCCATCGTGACGCTCGCGAACGTGCCCGGCACGCACAATTTGTATTGCGAGGACTTCGCGTGGTGCAGCCTTGCGCTGGAGCAAGACAATCTGCGCACGTTCATCGACGGACGCTGCGATCCGTTTCCGGCGCGCGTATGGAGCGATTACCTGGCGGTCGAACGCGTCTCGCCCAAATGGGATCGCGTGCTCAAGTCCTGGAACGTCGATTCGGTGCTGGTGGACAAGAATAATTCGCTGGCCCAAGCGCTCGCGTTACGGCGCGACTGGCATTTGTTCTATCGCGACCGGCGCTATGAGATCTTTCTTCGCCAGGACGTAGCCACAGCCCAGCGCTAGAATCGCAAGGCCGATCCACGTCGGCGCCTTCGCGATCCACCACACGATGCCGGTGCTCGCGCGTTGCGAACGCACGAACTGTTCCCACGATGCCTGTGCGAGAACGCCGTGCGCGCGCACCGGATGCACGTGCGTATCCAAACCGGGCCCGAAGTGATTGGCAACGATCAGCAAGATGCCGCACAGCAGCGCGCTGCCGAGCGCCACGCGTAATGCGGCGCTGGAACTCCAGTGCAGCACGGCAATCGCCAGAATAGCGGAGACGACGACGTAGACGACGAGCAGCTGCGGCTGCCCGAGCACCCACGCCCACGGAAAGAGCAGCAGCAAAAATGCGGCGGCGAACAGCGCGCGCGAACGGCCCGTGCTGCGCTGATAGAGCAGCAGCGCCGCCGGAATCGCGATCATGATCTGCGTGTAGTGCATGAACGTTCCGCCGAGCACTGCAAACGCC
This sequence comes from Vulcanimicrobiota bacterium, assembly GCA_046732415.1. GTDB lineage: Bacteria > Vulcanimicrobiota > Vulcanimicrobiia > Vulcanimicrobiales > Vulcanimicrobiaceae > DATGJX01. The sequence goes on along the minus strand of JBKPMZ010000052.1, from coordinate 11,242 downwards.
GGTGGAATGAGCGCCGGATACGCGCGGTCGCCGTGGCGTCTGAACAACGCGCCCGCGGCGAGCAACCCGAGCAGTGTCATCACGGCGTACGACACTTCACCCCCCGCGATGGCGACGCGATCGGAGGTGCGCAAGCCGTGCAAAATCCACGTCATGCCGTACTGTGCCGTGCTGCCGATTTCGGATCGCGCGTGCGCCGGCAGCACGTCGCGCAGATAGGAAATTGCGACGGCGGACCCACCGCATGCGAAGTCGAGCGCTATCAGCGCGCAAGCCAGTACCGCTATCGGCCTGCGCATGCGCGGCAAAAAGATCCACACGCCGAGCAACGCGGGAAGCGCGACGTGGGGCAAGATCATCGCCACGCCGCCCGCGACCGCAGCCCAACCCCACGCACCCCGGCGCAACGCAACGGCAAGCCACAATACTGCCGCGACGATGACGGAACCCAGTTCACCGAACGGCAGCGAGATCACGGCGAATCCGACTACAAGCGTCCACAGCATCGTATCGAACGGGCGATCGAGCAGCAGCGCAAGAGCGCGCGCGCTCAAAAACACCGTAGCGAGCAGAATGAGCAGCCACACTACGCAGGCCGCGAGATACGGCAGCACCGCGACCGGCACGAACGCGAGCAGCGCGTAGCCCGGAAGCGGCGCCGGAACCGCCACACCTTCGTTGCTGTGATACAAACCCAGCGGCATCGGCGAACGCTCGCACGCGTAAATGGCGGCCGCCGTATATGCGTTCGCGCCGTGCGCAGCCGCCGCCGCAGCGCAATAAAAGGCGCGAAAATCGCCGAACAGTGCGTGCGCCTTCGAACCTTCGCGCAGTTGCCAGGCAATCAGCAGCAGCGCGGCGAGGAGCGCTGCCAGCGAGCGCTTACGCACTCGTGCGTTTGCGGCGGTGTTCGTCCAAAGAAGCGGGCGCGCCGCCGTATGGCGGTGCGATGCGCCCGAGCATCTTGACCAGGCCCGTGGCGTCGGGGCGGATCTTCTGCACGCGATACGCGTAATCGGACGCGCTCTTCATATCGCCTTCGTCGAACGCCGTTTGCGCCAAGCGTTCCAAGACGATCACGTACTGCTCTTCCAGCATCTGCGCATGCGCGTCGAACCACTGTTCGGGCGGATCGGCGTCGAGCAGCCGTCCCGTGTAGAGTTCTTCCGCCGCGCGGTAATGTACCGCCGCTTCCTGCACGTCGCCGCGATCGAAGCTCGCATCGCCGTCAGCGACGTGCGCGCTGAAGCGCCGTACGTCCGCGACGACGTTGGTGAGATCGAGCGAAACGTCCGGATCGGCGCGGAAATACAAGTCGACGCATGCGTAGCCCACCATCGCCGCGATCGCTTTGCGGATGTTGCTGCACGCGGTGCGCACGCTTTGCGCGGCGAGTTGCCGGTCGGCATCGGGCCAAAACACCGACGCGAGTTCCGTGCGCGTGGCGGATCCCGTCGGTTTGAGCAGCAGATATTTGATGAACTGCTGATCGCGCCGGCGAATCCAATTGATCTCCGCGCCGTCGATTTGCGCCTCGAAACGGCCGAACATGCGCACGATGAGCGGCGAGAGCCGCGCGCTGGGCGACAAGCGCACGCGTCCGCGCAACTGACGGATCGGACGGTACGGCCGGTAATCGTCGTCGTCCGCAATCACGAACAGCCCTTGCGCTTCCAAGCGCTGCAAACGCTGTTGATCGTCGATGGTCGCGCCCGCGATCAAACTGCGCACGAGCGCGCGATCTTCTTCCGGCGCGCGATCGAGATCGGCAGCGATGAATTCGGTGAACACCTGACCGTACCGCACGCGCCAGTGCTCGTACGCATCGCTCAGCGAACGGCTGTCTTCCGCCGCTGCGCGAACCGCGCCGCTCAGCACGATAGCCCAGCCTTCGCTTTCTTCGAGCAGACGTCCGATTTCCAAATGCGTGCACGGGACGCCGCAGGTTTCGGCAAGCAATTCGGTTTCCGCCGGATCGAACGCCAGACGGCGATGATCCGCGAGTACGCCAAGTCCGCGCGCGACCCAACGCTTCGCGTCGATGGCATCGCGCGAACGCGATGTGTAGATGAACGTCAGGTGCTCGGGCGCGTCCTCCACGAGCTGCTTGAGCAATTCCCGCGCTTCGGGCGTGGCATTATCAACGTCGTCGATTGCCAACTCCGTGGGCGCGGTGATCGTGCTGCGCAATGACGCGATGAGTTCGTCGTACGAATGCGGCAGGCGCGGCAGCGCGAGCGCCGTTGCGATGAGATCGAACAAACCCTGCGGCGCCGTACCATCGGGCACCGCGCAATAACCGGCGTCGACCGTACTGTTCGGCAGATATTTGAGCAGGAGCGTGCTCTTGCCCGAGCCTGCCGGGGCGACGAGCAGCCGTAGCGGCACCGCCACGTGCGTGGCAAGCCAGCGTTCGAGACGGGAACGCCGCACGGTGGACGGAGCCACGCGCGGCAATCTGCGGGTGCGTATCATGGGGTCTAGATCAAGAATCGGCCTTGCTCGGTCCCCGTGTTAGCCGTTTGCTTTCGAAGGCGCCCGACCGGGCGTCGCGCTAGTGGACGGTTCAGCCGCGAGGCGGCGTGCCCCAGCCCGATTGAACGTACGTGCCATTTATAAGGATGGCGGGCACGGTCGGATCCCCGCCCGTATAGGAAAACATCCGCTGGCGGGCCGCCGCGTCGTTCTGCGCGTCGTGCGCGGTATGAGGCACCCCAGCACGTTCGTAATACTCCAGCGCCTGCGCGCAGTAGGGACAGCTCGGACTGATGTACAGGTCGACCGTCGCGCCCGGAGGCACGTGCTTCACGTCGAAAGGCGCAGCCATGCCGCTCGTGTTCGTGCCGACGCCGCTGGGCAACCTTCGCGACATCACGCTGCGCGCGCTCGACGTCCTGCGCGAGTGCAGCCTGCTGGTCGCCGAGGATTCGCGCGTCGCGAGGAAACTGCTGAGCGCGCTCGCCCTGCCCGGCAAAGAGATATGGAGCTACCACGAGCATAACGCGCAGGCAGCATCGGCGGGCATTCTGGAACGCGCGCGGACACAGCTGGTCGCGGTAGTGACCGATGCGGGGACGCCCGGCATCTCGGATCCGGGAAGCGAACTGGCCGCCGCCGCCCGAGCGCAGCAGATTCCGATTGAAGTGCTGCCGGGGCCGAGCGCGGCCATCGGCGCCGCCGTACTTTCGGGCTTCAACCTTCGCCGGTTTACGTTCGAAGGATTCGCTCCGCGCGCGAGCGCGCCGCGCAGAGAAGTGCTCCGCCGCAGTTTCGCACTCGGTATCCCGAGCATTTGGTATGAGTCACCGCAGCGCGTGCATGCCTTTCTGGCGGACGTCGAAGCGGTCGACCCGCACGCGCGTGTGTTTGCGGTGCGCGAGTACACCAAGCGTTTCGAACAGCAGATCCTCGGCAGCGCGGCAGGCGTTGCGGAGCAGCTGACGCACCCGGTGCGGGGCGAGATCGCCCTCGTCATCGAGCCGTCGGCGGTTTGTGCGCCGCAGCCCGAGGCGCCGGAAGCCGACCTCGATGAAGAAATCGACGAGCTCCTGCGCCAGGGCAAAAGCGTGTCCGCCGTCGCGAAAGCGCTTTCCGAGCGAGGGCTGGGCGAACGCCGCCACATCTACGCACGGGCCAGCGACCGCAAACAGCTGCGGAGGGACGAGTCCGCCGCACCGCGATAGAGGAGCAGGATGGAATCCCGCCCGTTCTACGTCACGACGCCCATTTATTACATCAGCGGCAACCCGCACATCGGCCACGCCTACACGACGATCGTGGCGGACGTGCTGGCGCGCACCGCTCGAGCAAACGGCTCCGCGTATTTCTTGACCGGGACGGACGAGCACGGGCAAAAGGTGGCCGATGCCGCGACGGCCGCCGGCAAAACGCCGCAGCAATGGTGCGACGATCTCATTCCGCGCTGGCAATCGCTGTTCGAGCGCTACAACGTGCGCTACGACGACTTCATCCGTACTACGCAGCCCCGCCACGAACGCGTCGTGCAAACCGTGTTCGAACGATTGCGCGAAAGCGGCGACGTGTATTTGGGCAAGTACGAGGGCTGGTACTGCGTGCCCGACGAGACGTTCTGGCTCGAGTCGAAACTCGTCGACGGCAAATGTCCAACCTGCGGGCGGCCGGTGCAATGGCTATCCGAAGACGATTGGTTCTTCCGTCTTTCGAAATACAACGATCGCCTCAAGCAATATTTTTTGGATCATCCGCAATGGGTGCGTCCGCGCGCGGTCTACAACGAGATGATGGCGCTGCTCGACGAAGGCCTGGACGACTTGAGCATTACGCGCACGAATCTGGCGTGGGGCATTCCGGTTCCAAATGCCGGCGGGGTTATCTACGTGTGGTTCGACGCGCTGCTCAATTACATTTCGGCGCTCGGATGGCCGGACGGCGAGAAGTTCAAGACGTTTTGGCCCGCGAGCGTGCAACTCATCGGCAAAGAGATTGCGCGCTTTCACACGCTCATCTGGCCCGCCATCCTGTGGGCGCTCGGCGAACAAGCGCCCGACATGGTCTTCGCGCACGGCTGGATCACCGTCGAAGGGCAGAAAATGGGCAAATCGCTGGGCAACGTCGTCGATCCGTTCGCGCTGGCGGAGCGCTTTGGCGCCGACGCGATGCGATACTTCTTGTTGCGCGAAGCGCCGTTCGGCAGCGACTTCTCGTATTCGGAAGAAAAGATCGTGCAGCGCTACAACAGCGATTTGGGCAACGATCTCGGCAATCTGCTGCGCCGCTCGCTCGCAATGCTGGAAAAATACCGCAACGGCTTGGTGCCGCAGCCGCCTTTTGACGAGAACGATCGCAATAAAGCCTTTGGAACGCAGTTTGCGGATCTGCCGGCGCGCGTACGCATGCTCATCGGCGATCTGCAGTTTCGCGACGCGCTCGAAACGATCTGGGAACTGGTGTCGGCGCTCAACCGCGCCATCGACGAGCGCAAACCGTGGGTGCTGTTCAAAGAAGGACGGCGGAACGAACTGGACGCGCTGCTCTACGATCTCTGCGAAGGATTGCGGTGGCTGGCGATGCTGCTGCATCCGTTCATGCCCGAACGCAGCGCCGCGATCTGGAGCCAACTCGGTCTGAGCGATCAGATCGAGGCCGCCTGGCAAGATGCGCTCGTGTGGGGCGGCATCGCGCCCGGCACGCAAACGGCTCCCGGCGAAACGCTCTTTCCGCGTATCGAGGGTTCCGCCGCGTAATCGCATGGCGCAGCGCAAGCGAGCGATCTACCTCGCCCTGCGTTTCGGCATGCTTGCCGCCGCGGCCGGCGCCGTCGCGGCCGGAGCACCACACTGGGCTGCGTCGCTGCGCGTGGACGATGCCGTCGCACTGCTCGTGTGCCTCGCACTGTTCTCGGTGCTGCTGCGCATTAACGTTCCGGCACTCTCACAAGTATACGCGCGCCGCCGGCAGCCGCTCGAGCCGGGGCGGTTGACGCTGGAAACGCCGGTCATGCTGGCGGTTTTGGCGTTTTACGGCCCGATCGGCGCAGCGGCGATCAACCTGCTCGGCTATCCGCTCGCGATTTCGTCCGACGGACGTTCGCGCATGCTGCGCCGCGTGTTGGACGGCGGATCCGAAGCGTTCTTGTGGCTCTGTCTAGGAGCGCTGCAGACGCTGGTCATGCCGCGCGTGCCGGCGCTTGGCATCGGCAGCTACGCGTTGTACACGCTATTTTTCAGCGCCGGCATTTTTGCATATCTGTACGCCGTGTGGCAGCCGCTCAAAGCGCTTTCGCAAGCGGTGCTGCTGGTGCGCCTATGGCGAAATCTCGCACGGGACACGCGCCTCGTCGTGTACGTTCTGCTCGTGGTGTCGTGGGGATACGTTGCCACGCTCGTGTGGGCGCATGCGGGAATCGCGCTGGGACTGGCAACGTTCGCTCCGCTGCCCTTTATCGCGACCGCGCTTCGCGCACTGCACGCGCAGCAGATGGAAGTACATCGTTTGCGCCTCGCGCGCGACGCGGTGCAGGCGATGCTCGGCGCGCGCGATCCGCTTCCGCAGATGAGTTCGCTGCTCGCCAGCCTGCACACGCCCGCAGCCGAAGAATCGCTGCAGATCTACGGCGCAATGTCGGCCGAGGAACGCTTCTCCGCGCTCGCGCGCATCGGGCCGGTCCTCGACCCAGAACAGACGGCAGCATGCCGGCGCGCGGTGCTCCATCTGCATCATCATGCCGACCGCCACAGCACGACGGAGCGCACGGTACAGTCCGCGATTATCGCGTATGCGGTGCGCGCACCGAGCGAAGCGCTGCTCGGCGCGCTCATCGTCGTTCGCCCGCTGCACACCGCATCGCTGTTGCCAGCGCGGCGCTTCATTCACGCCGCCTCCGAACTCGCGCCGTTGTTGCGCGACTTCCGATCGATTGCGGCGACGCAAACCGCGGCGACGCTCGATCCGCTCACCGCTCTTCCCAACCGCCGCGCGATCATGGAGTATCTGCGCGATCGGATCGAGCGCGTGTCCATCGGCAATCCGTGCGCGGTGCTGCTCATCGACATCGATCACTTCAAATCGATCAACGATTCGCAGGGCCATCAGGCCGGCGATCGCTGCCTGTACGCCGTCGCGCGAACGATTGCGGCCAATATCCGTAACGTCGATCGAGCGGGTCGCATCGGCGGAGAAGAGTTCGTGATTCTCATGCCCGACACGACCAGCGAAATGGCGCGCACCGTCGGCGAGCGCTTGCGCGGGGCCATCGCCGCCACCGACATCCGCTATTCGAGCGGAGAACCGCTCACCGCGAGCATCGGCGTCGCGGTCGCCGCAATCAGCGATACCGTCGATTCTCTGCTGGCGCGCGCGGATCGCGCGCTCTATCAGGCCAAAGCGCAGGGACGCAACCGCGTTATCGAAATCAGCGCGTAATGACGCTTCTCGATACACACGCGCACATTCACGACAAAGCCTTTGACGACGACCGCGCCGCCGTCGTGGAACGTATGCGCGAAGCCGGTGTCGGCAGCGCCGTCACGGTCGGCTGCGATCTTGCGGATTCCACGCGCGCGCTGCAAGCGGCCGCGAACTACGGCGTCTTTTGCTCGGTCGGCATTCATCCGCACGAAGCCAAGGACGCGCCGCACGATATTGCCGCGGCGTTCGATCCGTTTCTCGCGCACGATCGGGTTGTTGCGATCGGTGAGACAGGCTTGGACTACTATTACGATCACAGTCCGCGCGAGGCGCAGCAGCGCGTGCTGCGCGCGCAGATCGCCCTCGCCCGTGAGCGAGACTATCCGGTGATCTTTCACCATCGCGACGCGTTCGACGATTTCGTTGCGATCTTGCGCGAGCAGTGGCGCGCGGGCATGCGCGGGATCATTCATTGTTTCACCGGAGACACGGCGCAGGCGCAACTCTACGTGCGCGAGTTCGGCATGCTGCTCGGCATCGGCGGCGTGCTGACCTTCAAATCGGCGCAACCGGTGCGGGACGCGGTAAGAACCGTTGGGCTCGCGCACCTGGTGCTTGAAACGGACTGTCCGTATTTGGCGCCCGTGCCGCACCGCGGACAGCGCAACGAACCGGCGTACGTTTCGGTGACGGCGCATGCGCTTGCCGATCTGCTCGGAACGACCGCGGCAAACGTCGCGTCGTCGACAACCGAAAACGCGCGCGCGGTGTTCGGCAAAACGTTAGGCTGTTAGCGGTTTCGAATCGCGCCAGTGCGCGTTGAATCGCGCGTGCACGAGGCGCACAAAGCGCGGATCGCTACCGTGCAGCGACCAATCGATTTCATCGGCGTCACGATACGTCGAGGTGGCTTGAGCGGAGCCGATCCACGCTCGCTTTTTGCCGAGGACCGCAAGTTTTTCGCTCGACCGCGCGGTATGCACGTCGATGCCGGCCTGCTGCAGCGAACGCACCGTTGCGCGCGTCGCCGGGTCACTTGCAAACGCCCGAGCCGAAACCAAGACGCGGCAACGCACGCCGCGTGCGGCGAGTGCACGCAGCGCACTCGTAACGGCACTCGGATGGAGCACTTCACTTTCCACGTCGGCTTCGCGGCAATGCGGAGCATAGGACAGCACGCGCCGTTCGTCGTCCAGTGCGTCGGCTTTGGTAAGCGATAATCTTCCAACGGTGACGCAGTCGTGCCATGCCGCAGCTTGCCGTACCGCCCGTACGTGGCGCGGGTCATCGTCGCGCAAAACCGTGTCTTGCGCGCCGTTCCAATTGCAGTCGTCCAGATAGGCAACGCGATCGCATACGGCCGCCTTCAGGTGCAGCGCAGGGCCGTCGTCCGTGCGATGCACGATCTTCGCGTCCGCGCCCGCCGCGCGCAGGGCTCTCACAGCCGCGCGGTTACCCTCCATCATCGTGCGCGTTCCGCCGAACAGAAAGCCGTCCAGGCGGACCTGGACTCGGGCGCCCCGTTCCGCCGCGGCAACCAGCGCCCGCTCGACGGGACCGTCGTGCAGAAACCACGTGGAGAACGTGATGCGACTGGCGTTCCGCAGCGCATCGAGCATGGCGCCGGTCGATGAGGCAGCAATCATGCATATCCATCACCGCCCGGGGAATGAACGTCTAGCCTTGAGGCGAAAGCAGACCGGTTCGTATGACTTTGGACAAGGGCGCCTTCGTGCGCGACATGTTTGCCCAAATCGCTCCCCGCTACGACGCGGCGAACAGGGTGATCAGCGCCGGAATGGACGAAGGCTGGCGCAAACGGGCAATCGCGATTCTCGGCGCGCCGCACGAAGGCCGCGTCCTGGACCTGTGCTGCGGCACGGGAGACGTCGTCTTTCATCTGCTGCGCACGGACTGCACCCTGCGCGTCACCGGCGTCGATTTTTGCGAGCCAATGCTGGAAAAAGCTCGGCTGCGTGCCGCAAGAGAAGGACGCGGGAATGCGACGTTCGTCGAAGCGGACGTCATGGCGCTGCCGTTCGAAGGCGAGTCGTTCGACGGCGCAACGATGGGGTTTTCCATGCGCAACGTCGTCGACATCGACGCGACGCTGCGCGAAATCCGCCGCGTACTGCGCCCGGGCGCGAAGTTCGTCAACCTGGACATGAGCAAGGCGCCCAACCGCTGGTGGAAGGCGTGTTTCGATCTGTATTTCTATCGCGTCGTGCCGCTGATCGGCGGAATGGTCGGCGGATCGCGCGCCGCGTACACCTATCTGCCGCAGTCGCTGACACACCATCCGAATGCCGAAGCGCTTCGCGAACGGTTTAGCGCGGCCGGATTCAAAGACGCCGGATTCATGCGCTTGATGGGCGGCGCAGTCGCCATTCACTTCGGAACGGCATGATGATCGAGCGCCAGCAACGCACGGACGCAAGCCTCTACTCGCTGGTCGAGGATTTCTTCCGCAATACGTTCACCACGGACAATCCGCTCATCACGGAAGCGATCAAACGCATGCTGCAAGCCGGCGGCAAGCGGCTGCGCCCGCGCATAACGCTGCTCGCCGCCGAAGCGAACGGCGCAGCAGCGGAAGATCACTTGCATTTGGCCGCGTACATGGAACTCATTCACGTCGCCACGCTGATTCACGACGACGTCGTCGACAACGCTCAGACGCGCCGCGGCGTGAACGCGACGGCAGTCGATTACGGCAATCGCATCAGCGTGCTTGCGGGCGATTACCTGTTCGCGTGGATTTTCAAAAACGTCACGGCCCAGTACCCGCATCCCGTTCCGAACATCCTGTCGGCGACGCTCGCGGACATTTGCGACGGCGAGGTGCTGCAACTGCGCGCGCTCGGCAATCTGGAGTTGGCGCTGGCGGCGTACGTAGAGATCGTCATGAAAAAAACGGCCTCGCTTTTTGCCGCCTCCGCCGAATGCGGAGCGATTATGGGCGGCGGCCAGCCTTTGCACGTCAAAGCCCTGCGTGATTACGGCATGTATTACGGCATAGCGTTCCAGATGATGGACGATCTGCTCGACATGACGGCGGACGCGCAATCGCTCGGCAAGCCCGTCGGCAACGATTTGTCTGAACGTAAGATAACGATTCCGTTAATTCTTGCGCTTGCCCGAGCGGACGGTGACACCCGCGCCCTCGTGGAACGTTTCTATGCAGGGGACGAGGGCTGCCGCACCGCGCAGGTTATCGCAGCCATCGAGCGCTGCGGCGGTTTACACGGAACCCGCGAGCACATCGCACAATATGCCCATCGCGCAAAACTCTCGCTCGCGCCGCTGGAAAACAGCGCGGCAAAAGCGGAATTGGGGCGCCTGGCGGACGCGCTGCTCGCCGAATAACACAGGAGATCGACATGGTATTGCATCCCGTTCTCGCTCTGGCCAGCCCGGAAATCATCGGCATCATCGTGGTTGCCGCCGTGCTGCTGTTCGGCGCGGAGAAACTGCCGAAACTCGCGCGCAGCGCCGGTCAGGCGAAAAAAGAATTCATGATGGGTCAGGCGGAGGCCGACGCCGCCGCCGAACAAGTTCGCGAACAGGCTCGTCTGCGCGCACAAGCATCGAAGTCGGACGTCATGGATAACGTGGGGCAAAACAACGCCGCCGGCGTCGGCGAGAACGTTCCGCCTCCGACCGCCGATAAGGGCACGTTGAGCAGCTAAGGCTCATGCAAGTCCCTGTTGCAGGCGGGCCGAAGGCCGCGGGCCCTGGTGGTTTCGCCTCGGAGTGGGACCAAAAAGAGATGTCTTTCACGGAGCACCTGCGGGAGCTCCGTCACCGGCTGCTCATTGCAATCGGCACGGTTTGCGGACTGGCGATCGTGCTGTTCTGGCCTTCGCAGTACATCATTCCACTCATGACGCGCGCGTATTTCAAAGGCGTGCAACTGCACGCGTTCGGACCCGCGGACGTCATCATGGTGGAGTTCAAGTTTTCGATATACGCGGCAATCGTAGTGGGTCTGCCGGTGCTGCTCTATCAACTGTGGATGTTCGTCGTTCCGGCGTTTCATCCGAAGACGCGGCGCGCCGTGTATGCGTACGTCGGTCCATCGTTCGGCCTTGCGATATTGGGTATCGCATTCGCGCATTTCGTCGTGCTTCCGCGCATCGTCGGCACGTTGCTCGGCGTGACGAATGAAGTTGCCACCGCAACCTTCGGCATCGAATCGACGCTGAATTTCATCCTGCTGGTGTTTCTCGCATTCGCGCTGATCTTTCAAACGCCGATCATCATGATCGCTCTCGCGCGCATCGGCATCGTCAATTCGGCGTTCCTCAAGCGTACGCGCCGCTACTTTTTGTTCGGGTTCTTCGTCTTCGGCGCC
>JBKPMZ010000051.1:0-4326 GCA_046732415.1 Vulcanimicrobiota bacterium | reverse complement strand
CCGCCGGTCGTTGGTGTGGTTACCGATTTTGCCGTGCACGCGTTTTGGATTCACACGAATATTGAAATGTATGCCGTCGCGACGCCGGAGATGCGTTCAACGCTGATAGCGCGAGGGGTTCCGCGCGATCGCGTCATCGTGTCGGGTATCCCGGTGCGGGGCGAGTTCTCGCAGCCGTTCGCCGATCGCGACGCGCTGCGCGAGCGCCTCGGGCTGCCGCTCGATCGCAGCACCGTATTGCTGATGGGCGGCGGCCTGGGCATCGGCCCGCTCGAAGCGATGATGCATGCTCTCGACCGCGTGCGCGCGCCGCTGTGCGCACTGGCAATCGTGGGGCGCAGCGCGCGCAGCGAGCAGCGCGTGTTGGAATACGCGCATCGCGTGGGCTATCCGGTGCGCGTCGTGCGCTTCGTTCACAACGTACACGAGTACATGCATGCGAGCGACGTGCTGATCACCAAACCGGGCGGATTAACGTCCGCGGAAGCGCTCGTAGCGCGTGTTCCGATGGTGCTGTTCAAACCGTTGCCCGGCCAGGAGGAGCGCAACACGCGGTACTTGGTGCAGCGCCGCGCGGCACTACGGGCGAAGGGCACGTCGGATCTAACGCTCACGGTGGAATCGTTGCTGGAGTCGCCGGAGAAACGCGACGCGATGCGGGCGGCCATGAAGCAGCTCGGCAGGCCCGAGGCCGCGTTCGAAATAGCCGCCGCCATTCGCGCCTTGGCGGCCGGCGCACAAGGGGAAGAGATCGCATGAGGATGGCATCGCACTGGACGTACGCCGGCTGGTTTACCGTACTGCGCTTGTATGCCGGCGCGTTTTGGCTCGTGCACGGCATTCCGAAGTTTTTGAATTCCTCTGCATTCATGCCGCCGTCGGGATACATGCCGCAAGCGGTGCAGAAGGCGGTAATGTCGCAGACGGGCTTCTATCACGACTTCCTGCTCAACGTCGTGACGCCGAACATCGGCGTGTTCGCAGAATTGGTTCGCCTGGGCGAAGTGCTGGTCGGATGCAGTTTGATCCTGGGGGTGTTCACGCGGTTCGGCGGCCTGGTGGGGTGCTTTTTGGCGCTGAATTACATGGCGCTCAACGGTGAATTTTCGACATGGACGACGATCGGATCGCTCGACGCCGCGGCGTTCATGCTCTCGTTCCTAATGCTGGTCATTCCAGCCGGACGAGTTGTGGGCGTGGATGCGATGCTGGTTCGCCGGCCTGCTGTGCGCAAAGACGTTATCGTCCCGGAAATCGTGGATGAGCCGCCTCCGGGCGCGCCCGTGGACTCGAGTTCCGGCTGAGTGCGTCGCAGGCTCCGCTTGCATCCGTGTGGTATAGTGGTCCGGTCCCACGGAGAGGTGGGTGAGTGGCTGAAACCAGTCGTTTGCTAAATGACCGACGGTCAAAAACCGTCCGAGGGTTCGAATCCCTCCCTCTCCGCCACTCAACTGGAGGGGAAAAGAAAAACCGCGACGTAGCACTCGCGGCTGTGTGCGGTCGTAGCTCAATTGGATAGAGCAACAGGCTACGAACTTGTAGGTTGGGGGTTCGAGTCCCTCCGACCGCGCCATGTGAAAGAGAGCCGGGCGAACTTGCCGGGCTCTCTTTATTTTTAGTTTTTCGCGGTGTTCGCGCGCGGCACCAAAATCATGCCCGCGCGCGTATAGTCGAACTCGAGTTTCGAAAGCCCCTTGAGGAAATCGTAGCCCAGCAGTGCGGAGTGCAGGTCGTTGGAGTAATGCACGAGGCAAGCGTTCGGGTGATCGTACACGATTGGCCCCAGCGTCATATTGTCGAGCAGACCGCAGCCGCCTAGAACGCCTGCGGCCGTCATGTGAAGCCCGTAGTTGAAAACCAGTTGTTTGTCGATGAGAATGACGCGCGGTGATCCGGTGTCGAGCATCGCATTGACCGTTACCGTTTTCTGTTGCACGTCCATCGGCGTAACGGGTTGCCCGGAATTCAAATCGACAGCGATGTGCACACCAGCCGCATTCGCCACGTCCACCGAACTCGGGTCCTGCACTTGCATTGTCGAGTGTTCGAAATCCACCGTAACGAACGCGCCGGCCAAAAATCCGAAACCGAGCAGACCGTCGGGCGCGCTATCGTCGAACTCGCGCTGACCGAAGTACAGCGTGACGTTGTTCAGTGTATTGCCGCCGACGTCGATGGAAGAGGCGATGCCCACGTCGGTCTTTTGCGAGCCGTACAGCGAATATGCAACGGAGTGACCGATCGGTTTCAATCCCGCGCGGCGCGCGAAACCGCCGCTGATGAAAATATCTGCGGCGCCGGAATCGAGCAAGAAGCGCCCTTCGACGCCGTTGATTTTCGCCTTGACGATGATGCGCGTCTTGGTTAGTTCGATCGGAAACGGCTGCGGATTGGCGAACTGCCACGACGCCGTTGCGGCAGGCGGATGTAAATCGTCGTTCGTAACGGCGGCGCTGGTGGAAATCTTGGTTACGGTCGTGGTGCGCTCGCTGCCGTCCACTTGCCACTTTGAGATGATGCGTTTGCCGCCCGGCAGATCTTCGTACGCGAGCACGTGAAGCGTTCGTTCGTGCGGGCCGCCCGGATCGAGCGTTGCGCCCGCGTACGCACCTGTTGCGCGGTCGACGTAGAGGTCGATCGGCACCGACGAGTCTTGCTTCACGCGGACCACGGTGTAGTCGGCGTTCCATTTATGCTGCGTTCCGCTGACCGTCCACTGCAGCTCGCCGACGCCGTCGGTGAAGAACATGTCCTGCGCGAGCGCTACTTTTGCGGGATCGCCGATGATCGGAACCGTGAAGCCGTTCAGGTCCGCGTACCAAAACACGCGGCCCGTGAAACCGCGCGAATAGGTCGCGTTCTCTTTGAGATCGTGCGTGTCGCTGCGGTAAATCGCGCCGACGCGCAAAGTGTGGATTTCCTGACGGGGCGTGCCGTCCGCTTCTGTCACTGTTTCCGTAACGTCTTGCCGGCCGATCGCGGGATCGTCAAAGCGCCAGCCGGTATACGCACGATGCTTGGCAAGCAGCGATGCTGCATCATCAGCGCGGGCAATGCACGGCGCGGCCACGATGAGCGCGCCGAAAAGAATGGCGAGAAGCCGCATAAATTCACCCCACCGCGAAGGAGAAGAGCAACGCCCCAATGCCATAAGGGCGTCGGGGTGGCCGCCGTCTTTCCGACGCGAGGCCTTGAAACCTTGTGCCGGGGTTTGCTAGAGTAGAGCGTCGAACGGCGGCCGTCATACGGCTCGGTAGCTCAGCGGTAGAGCGGGGGACTCATAAGCCCTAGGTCGTAGGTTCAAATCCTACCCGAGTCAGTTTTGGGGAGTCCGGAGTGCGTACGTACTCCGGACTTCCGCGTTTCCGCCCGTTTGCAACCTGAAGGGAATCCTTCGGGTCCGGTAGGATTGAGGCAGGCCTACGACTATGTCAACAATTCCGTGCGACTTTTGTCCCCATCCGGTCGATCGCGAACAAATGGAAGAGATCGAGATCTCGCATTACGTGCCCGATAGTTCGGGCGACGACCTGGCATACGCCCGGACGTACTTCTTCGGACACCCGGACTGCGTACGGAAGTTCTATCGCGGGCTCGTCGATCATAAACTCGATTTGTTCAAGCACATTCCGAGCACTGGCAATACGCAAGAAGGCCAGCGCTGACGATCACCGTGCGCTCGTAGCTCAATTGGATAGAGCGCTTCCCTCCGAAGGAAGAGGCTGTGAGTTCAAGTCTCGCCGAGCGCGTGAAAGTGCCAGAGGGTTGTCATGGAGCAGCGGTACAGTTGCTCCATGCGACCCTCTTGTGCATGCGGCGTGTTGTACGAACCAAATCGTGATAAGACTGATGAAATTGCGCGAATGGTTTGCAAGGCGCATTCTTGGCGTGCGATCGCAAGTAAAATTGCGAAGTGTGAGGTTCGTTGCGCGAATTGCCATCGTCGCGTGACGGCAAAGCGTGGAAACTGGATTCGGTATCGATTGAGTGGATGACGAGTACTACATTGGCCGCGCAATCGAGCTTGCGGCGGAAGCGGAGCGGGCCGGTGACGTGCCGATTGGAGCGGTGCTCGTAAGCGGCAACGTGCTGCTCGAGGCGAAAAACGAAAAAGAAAGTCGCCCAGACGCCACCGCGCATGCCGAAATGCTGCTGCTGCAGCAGGCCGCGCGCACGCTGAATGCTTGGCGGCTCTCCGATGCCACGGTGTACGTCACGAAGGAACCGTGTGTGATGTGCGCGGGCGCGATGGTCGCGGCGCGCATCAAGCGGCTCGTCTACGGCTGCCCCGACCCGAAGGGCGGCGCGGCGGGGAGTGTGCTCGAC
>JBKPMZ010000050.1:0-10720 GCA_046732415.1 Vulcanimicrobiota bacterium | reverse complement strand
AGGTTCTCATCGGCGTGGAAGGCAAGCACGGAACGCTCTTGGTCGACACCGGTGCGCAGGCGAGCGGAGACGGCGAGGTGATGGAGAAACAAGCCTGATGAACGCTCGCAAGTTGCTTTTCAGCATTCCCGTATTGGCATTGGGCTTGACGCTTCTTCCGCAGCCGGCGCCCGCGGCGACCACGCCGGCAATCACGGCCTTCGACGATGCCTTTGCCAAAGTCAGCGATTACACCGTCACTGTGCGCGCGCATGAAGTCAAGGGCGACCGCGTCCAGGATCGCACCTATCACTACTGGTTCAAACGCCCGAATCTGGCCAAGACGCTCATCGTTTCCGGCGACGGCAGCGGCAGCGGCGGCGTGTGGAACGGCGGCGACAGCGTCTCGGGTCATCAGGGCGGCATGCTCTCGTTCATTCATCTGAAAGTGAGCGTGCACGATCCTCGCGCAACCTCGCTGCGCGGTTACACGATTCCCCAGGGTCTGCTGCAGGACGAAGTCGACAAATACAAAGAGATCAAAGGGCAGCTCACGCAGCGCAACGGGCCGAAAATCGACGGCGTTGCAACCGACGAAATCGATCTGGTCATCGCCGATCCGGCATCCAACGACGGTATTACGCGCGCCTCACTGTACCTGAGCAAGGAAACGCACTTCCCGGTTCGGCAGGTGCGATGGACCGGGGACACGATCGTAGCCGACGATTTCTTCACCGATCTGAAGACCAACGTCGGCCTGACGAACGGCGACTTCCCATTCTAGCGCGATGATCGGTTTGCTCGCGGCGATGGTCCTTCCGCTCGCCGGCGCCACGAAGATCAACATCCAAGTCGAAAGCGGCGGCGTTCATCTGATCGCCGCCGCCGGCATTCATGCGATCACCATTCGCACAGCGCGAAGCGGCAACGCCGCACCGCCGCATATCGGCGTCAGCCGCCCCGACGGCTCAACCGTGCAGCTTACACTCACCGGAAAGCCGTCGGTCAATCTGCCGTTCGTATCGGGTTCGGCCGGTGCAGTCGCTTACGAAATCACCTATCCGGCCGACGCGCAAGTCGAAGCATCGGACCTTTCCGGCGACATCACGATCGACAACGATCGCGCGCACGCGTCGCTGGAAACCAGCAGCGGATCCATCGTGGCCAACAATGCGCTCGGCGAATTGGAACTGGCTGCCGACAGCGGCAACGTCACGGTAACGCTCGCGCGAGGATGGCATGCGCCGTCGCTGCGCATGCAAAGCGGCGGCGGCACGTTGCGCCTAACGGTACCGCGTAATTTTCGAGCACGCATCGACGCGAGCACGGGCGGGGGCCAGGTACGCGACGCGCTGCCGCGAGCGAAGGTCAGCAAGCCCTTCATCTGGCTTTTTACGGTCCGAGGCGACGTTTGGATAACTCGCGCCTAGCGCGTTATACTCGTCTTTAAATTTTTACTTCGACGCCGAATTCGATGACGTTGTTCGCCGGCAAGCCGAGCGAATCGGTGAGCGGGCGTGCGTTGCGGCTCATCCAGCGGAACAAGTTGCGCTGCCAATTCGGCAAACCTTGCGGCGAGCGATCCTCGCGGATTGCGGGTCGCGCCAAGTAATACGTCGGGTGCGAAAAATCCGCTGCCGGCCGCGCTTTGCGCAGGTGAAAGAGGATGTCGTGAATGCGCGGCTCCTGCATGAACCCGTACCAGGCTTTAACGCGCATGAGACGGGGCGTAATTTCTTCGATCTCGACGCGGTTTTCCGGGTGGATGAACGGTTGCGGCGCGTGCATGATCGTGAGCAGCACGATGGTGTCGTACACGATGTGGCTGCGCAGCCATTGGTGGTGCAGCACGAAGGGAATGCCGTGCGGATCGGGACTCAGGAAGAACGCCGTGCCGCTCAGAACGGTCGGCTCCTTCGCTTCTTTCAGGAACTGGTCGACGGGCATGGTGTGCGCGAGCACGCCGGCCATCAGGCGGCGGCGTCCGCGATTCCACGTCGTGAACAGCGCGAATAGCCCGAGCGCCATCGCGAACGGCACCCAGCCGCCGGAAAGAAACTTCGACGCGTTGCCGATGAGGAACGAGAGTTCCCACAAAAAGAACAGCGCGATGAGCGGAATCCATTGCCACGCCGGCCAGTTCCACCGCTTGCGCAACAGCACGGAGAACGCGATGGTATCCATTAGCATCGTGATCGTCACGGCCAGCCCATACGCCGACCCCATGCGCTCGGATGAACGGAACGCGATGACGAGTATCACGCACGCGATGCCGAGCAGCGCGTTGACGGTGGGCATATAAATCTGGCCGGCAAAGTGCTTGGACGTGTGCACGATACGAAAGCGCGGCGTGAACCCAAGCTGCATCGCCTGCTGCGTGAGCGAAAAGACGCCGGAGATGAGCGCCTGCGACGCAATTACGGTCGCGATCGTGGCAAGAAACACCATCGGCACCAGCGCCCAGCGCGGTACCAGCGTGAAGAACGGCGCGTGGATCGCCGCGGGATTGTGCAGCGTGAGCGCGCCCTGTCCGAAATAGTTGAGCAGCAGCGCCGGCATCACCACGAACGCCCATGCTGCGGTGATCGGTTTGCGACCGAAATGCGCCAGATCGGCATACAGCGCTTCGCAGCCGGTCACGCAGAGCACGACCGCGCCGAAGATGAGTAGACTTCGCGCGCCGTTGTGCATGAAGAACGCAATCGCGTATGCCGGATCGAGTGCCGCAAAGATCGCAGGATAGCGAATCACCGAAAAGAACCCCGCCACGCCGATAGCAGTGAACCACACCAGCATGATGGGGCCGAACAAATTGCCGATGCGTCCCGTGCCGCGGCGCTGAACGAGGAACAGACCGATAAGAATGATGACCGCGAGCGGGACGATGAACGGATGCGCTGCGCGCGTCCACACGTCCAAACCTTCGACCGCGGACATCACGGAGATCGCCGGCGTCATGGCGCCGTCGCCGTAGAGCATCGACGATCCGAACAACACCAAAAGCGCCAGCGTCCCAAGGCCCATCGGCGTCGCGGCGCGCGGCGGCATGAGTTGAGCGAGCAGTGCCAGCGTGCCGCCCTGCCCGTCGTGATCCGCGCGCAGCAAAAAACCGACGTATTTGACGCACACTATGACGACGAGCGCCCAGAATATCAGCGAGAGAATTCCGAGAATATTGTGCGGCGTCACTGCCGCCGGAAACTCGCCGGTAAAGCACTGCTGGAACGCGTACAGCGGGCTCGTGCCGATGTCGCCGAAGACCACGCCCAGCGCCGCCAGCGAGAGAGCGCTGAGCGGTTCCGTGCGATGGCGGCGCGCACGAACGGTGTCGTGGGTTTGCGCGTCGCCGACGTGTGTGGCCATGCCCTTACGCTTTACGCAGGTACCGCTTACGCAGTTCGTCGATGACGACCGCCAGCAAGATGACCGCGCCAAGTACGATTTTTTGGGTGTAGGATTCGATGCCGATGAGGTTCATCACGTTGTAGAGCATGCCGATGAGCAACGCTCCGAAGAACGTACCCACGATCGTACCGCGGCCGCCCATCAGGCTGGTTCCGCCCACGACGACCGCGGCGATTGCCTCCAGCATTTCATCGCCCGTGCCCGTCTGCGGCGAGCCGGACGAAAAGAGCGCCATCAGCAAAAAGCCCGCAACCGCCGCGCACATGCCGCTGATCACGTACACGAGCGTCTTGGCGCGTGCGACGTTCACGCCGGCCAGGCGCGCCGCTTCTTCGTTGCCGCCGAGCGCAAAGACGTAACGGCCGAAGCGCGTGCGCATGAGCAGAATCGAACAGCCCACGACGATCACGAGCATCCAAATGACCGGGTTCGGTAATCCCGGCAAATGCAGACTTGTGAACAGCGGGCCGAGGAAAAAGCCGATGCCGGTGCTTTGAAAATCCGGACTGTTGAGCGGAATGGGCCGCCCGTGCGAGAGTTTGAACGAAAGGCCTTCGGCGATGAGCATCATCGCGAGCGTCGTGATGAACGACGGCAGATTCAGTTTGACGACCGGCACGGCGTTGACGAACCCGGCCGCCGCGCCGAGCGCAAGCCCGACCAGCAGCGTCGCGATGATGAGCGGTACGCCGCCGAAACCCATCGCGTTCGCGAACATCGCCATGACGACGCCGCTGAGTGAAACGAGCGACCCGACTGAAAGGTCGATGCCCGCCGTGATAATGACAAACGTTTCGCCTACCGCCAGAATGCATCCGTACGTAATCTGCCGCAGGACGTTGATGATGTTGCGCGGTTCGAGAAACGAACCTTTGGACGCGATGTTGACCAGGATCGCGATGACGACGAGCAGACCGATTGCGGCGGCGACGCGTATCCAGTACGCCCGCGCCTGCTTTTTCTTGTCTTCTGTGAGGTTCTGCGCGAGTTCCGCTTGAACTTGTGCTTCTTGCATTATGCCGCCGCTCCGGTGGCCGCCGCGATCACCACGTCGGGCGTCGCCTGCGCGCGAGAGAGTTCCCGCACGATGCGGCCGCCGCGAATCACCAGGATGCGATGCGACATGCCGAGCACCTCGGGCAGTTCGCTGCTCACCATGACGATTGCCGCACCGCCTTGCGCGAGTTTGACCATCAGATTGTAGATTTCGGCTTTCGCGCCGATGTCGATGCCGCGAGTCGGTTCGTCGAACAAAAACACTTTCGCCTTGCCCAGCAGCCATTTCGCCAGCACGACTTTTTGCTGATTGCCGCCCGAGAGATTGCTGACGGTTTGTTCGGGACTAGGCGTACGGATGCGCAGTTCCTCGATGTACCGCTCGCTGACGTCTTCTTCTTTGGCCCGGTTGACGAGCAGATCGCGATCGACGAACTGCCCCAGATGCGCGAGCGTGATGTTCTCGCGCACGCTCATGCCCATTATCAGGCCTTGCCCTTTACGATCTTCGGTGATGAACGCGATTCCCGCGGATATGCCGTCGCGCGGGTTGCGCGCGCGCAGCACGTTGCCTTCGATATCCACTTCACCCGCGGTTGCGATGTCCGCGCCGGCGATCGCGCGCACGATTTCCGTGCGCCCGGCACCGACAAGGCCCGCAAGCCCGACGATCTCGCCGCGGCGCACCTCGAACGATACGTCGTCCACCATCGGCGAATTCGTAAGATGACGCACGGAAAGCATGACAGGCGCATCCGCCGCGACGGCGGGAAGATCGGGAAAATGCGAATCGAGCCGCCGCCCCACCATCGCGCGCACGATATCGTCCGGCGGAAAATCGGCGATGGCGCGCGTCTCGATGACGCGCCCGTCGCGCATGACGGTGATGCGATCGGCGATGCGCGGCAATTCTTCGAGGCGGTGTGAGATGTAGATGATGCCGGCGCCTTTGGCTTTGAGCGTGCGGATGATCTCGAACAGGCGGTCGATCTCGCGATCGGTCAGCGCAGCGGACGGCTCGTCCATCACAATGATGCGCGCGTGCCGCGAGAGCACTTTGGCAATCTCGATCATCTGCTGCTGAGCCACGGAGAGTTGCGCCGTTTCGACGTTGAGCGGAAGCGTTATGCCGAGTTCGGCAAACACGCTGGTGGCGCGCTCGCGCGCCGCGCGCTCGTCGATGAACAGCCCGCGCACCGGCTCGTACCCGAGCACGATGTTGTCAATCGCGTTCAGCGAACGCACCAGGTTGAACTCCTGGTAGATCATGCCGATGCCCAGTTGTTCGGCTTTGCGCGGCGAGGCGATCGCTGCCGTCTGACCGTCGATGAGGATGTCGCCGCTGTCCGCGGGCTGCGCGCCGGCGAGGATCTTCATCAGCGTCGATTTGCCCGCGCCGTTCTCACCGACGAGAGCAAGCACTTCGCCGGCGTACAGATCGAGCGTAACGCCGTCGAGCGCGCGAACGCCGGGAAACGATTTCCCGATGTCGCGCATCTGCAGCAGCGGAGTGCCGGGGGTGTCCAAATTACTTCGTTGCGTCCGCCTTGGTGAACGTACCGGTCGGCACCTCGACGCGCGCGGGCACCTTCTTGCCGGTAAAGTAGTCGTGAATCGCGTCGATCGTGAGCGCGCCGATCTTGTCGGGGTATTGGATCGCGTCGCCGTACATTTGGCCGTTCTTGATCGCCGTGCGCGCTTCGGCAGTGGCGTCGTAACCGATGACCGCGACGTTCGACGCACCTGCCGCGCGTATGGCCGTTACCGCACCGAGCGCCGTGTCGTCGTTGATGCCGAACACACCTTTCAAATTCTTGTGCGCCTGCAAAACATCGCTCATGTCGGAATTCGCCTTGTCTCGCGAGCCGCCCGAGTCGACTTCCGCGACGATTTTCACGTTCGGACAGTTCTGCGCTATGCCGGTCTTGAAGCCTTTGACGCGGTCTTGCACGCTGGTCACTTCGGGTTCGTCCAGAATCGCAATCTCGCCGGACCCGCCGACGGCTTTGCACATGAGGCCTGCCGCCTTTTCGCCGCCCTGCACGTTATCCGACGCGATATGCGCGACGACTTTGCCTTGTTTACTCGCATTGGCAATGTCGGCCGTGAAGACCGGAATATTCGCGCTGTTGGCTTCCGCAATAGCGCTGCCGATCGCTTGCGAATCGTACGGCGTGAGCACGATCGCGTCGACCTTCTTCGAAATAAAATCTTCCACTTGCGACTGCTGCTTGGCGCTGTCGCGATTTGCGTCGACGAAGATTACGCGATAGTTGTATTTTTTGGCCTCCGACTGCATGCCGGCTTCCATCTGCTGATAGAACTGCGCTTCGAGATCCTGAATCGAAACGCCGATCGTCTTCGCGCCCGATGAGGCCGGTGCTGGGTTGCCCGGCGCCGCGCTCTGCTGCGCATTCTTCGTGCCGCCGCCCGAACAGGCGGCCAGCAAACTAGCGGCGGTCACGGCCGCGATGAGCATGCCGCCCTTTGACAGGCCCGGGATGACTCTCTTCAAGGTTTTGGCTCCTCCGAAAGCATTCGGACGGGGGTTAACTATGGGCAGCCCAAGCGCCTTTGTTCTTTCACAGAACGCCCGGGCTATCCACAGCGCCCCGCGCGCCGCCTGTGGGGATGTGGAAAACTCGGCAAATTCGCCAAAATATTATGACGTAAGTACAGTTTCCGAGGGTCGGCGCTCGAAATACTCCTCGATTTGCTCGAGCGTCTTGCCCTTGGTTTCCGGCAAGAAGAACGCGGCCGTGACAAAGTAGACCACCGTAAATGCCGCAAACGCGAAGAACATGCTGGCATACCCGTACTTACCGACGGTCGGCAAGAACACGGCGGCAATGGCCGTTTGCGTCACGGAATTCAAGAAGAGCGCGATGCTCATGCCGTTGGATCGGATGCGTGTTGGCAGCAGTTCCGACATCGCGAGCCAGACGCACACGCCGGGCCCAACGGCGAAAAACGCCATGAAGAAGTAGAGCGTCATGGCGACGAGCCAGCCGTTGCGTTCGCTCGGAACCGGCGTTATGAACGCCTCGTCGATCTTCAGCGGCGCTTGTTTGGCTGCAGCGATGCTGCTGGTATTGAAGCTCGTGAGAACGGCCTGCACCTTGCTCGTCGGCAAGAACGAGCGATCGATTTTGAGCGGGGGAACGGCCGCATCATCGGAGCGCACGGTATTCGTCGCCGCATTAAAGCCCGCGTACGAATAAATCACCGTGAGGGACTGCGCGCCTTGCGCCGTCCGCCCAACGCTCTGCAGCAATCGCTGGGCCGTTGCGGCGTCGAACTTGAGCGAGAGCGTTTGATCGGGCTGCACCAGACGCTGCAGCGCCGCGGCCACGTCAACGTGCTTTGCCTCGGTGCGATGGAACAGCAATCCGGTGCAGAGCAGCGAGATGATGATGCCAGCGGTGCCGACGGTGAGTAAAAACTTGCGTCCCTTTCGGTCGACCAGAATCACCGCCACCAGCGTCATCAGGAAGTTGATCACGAAGAACACGAAAGAACCCGCGTGCGCTTGATAGTCCGTGAGTCCCGCTTGCAGCAAGATCGTGGTGTTGAACCCGATGATGGAGTTGATGCCTGTAAGTTGATTGAACGCCAGAATGATGCACGCGATGATGAACGGCACGACGTATTTGCGGCGCAGCAGCGATTCTTTGATCTTTTGGCCTTGCGCCTTCGCGCGTTCCGCGGCCGCGGTTTCTTCCATCTCGCGCAGCTCTTCGGCTGCGCGATCCGGCTCGCGCGAACGCAGCAGCGCGGCGAGCGCCGCTTCTTTGTTGCCGCGGCGGAACAGCCAGCGGGGCGATTCCGCAAGCACGAATCCGCCGAGCGCAAAGATGATCCCCGCCGGAAGCGAGAGCCAGAACGTTCCGCGCCACGCGTGATCTTTGAACGCGAAAATTTCGGCCGCGCTTCCATGCTGTGAGATCTGCTGCAGTCCGTGGCTGAAGTAGAGCGTGATCAGCGCCGAGACGATGAAGCCGATCGTCAGCAGCCATTGGAACATGCCGGTGCCTTTGCCGCGATCTTTCGCGCTCAGACACTCGGCCAGATACAGTGGTACAACCACGCCGATGAGCCCGCCGCTCACGCCTTGCAGCAAACGCCCGAAGACGAGCGCGCCGAACCCGTGCGAGAGTGAGATCAGCGGAATGCTGGCGCAAAACATCACGGCGGTCAGGATCATCAGCGACTTGCGCCCGATCCAGTCGGCGATTACGCCGGCAAAGAGCGTCGAGATGATGCCGCCCATCATGACCGCGGCAACGACGAACGAGAGCTGACTCGGACTAAAATTGGAGGTGTCGGTTAGATACGGAAGCGCTCCGGAGATGATGCCGACGTCGATGCCGTACAGCAAACCGCCCAGGCCCGCAACGAACAACAATAACCGGTTATAGGCAACCGTATTGGCGCCGGTCATTCCGAGTACCATGCCGGGGGTTTCGTGTGGCGCTGCGGAGCCGCCTTGTGTGCACCCTTGCCGCCGGAGCGTCTTGACGCGATTGAAACACGTGCTTTCACTTGCGTTTTCGGCTGCGATGCTGGGCATCGACGGCTACGTCGTGCGCGTCGAAGCCGACAGCGCTCCCGGTACGCCGAACCTGACCATCATCGGCTTGCCCGATCGTGCGCTCGGCGAAGCGCGCGACCGCGTTCGCGCCGCAATTTTCAATTCCGGTTTTGCCTATCCCGCGGGACGGCTGCTGGTCAACCTTTCGCCGGCGGACGTGCGTAAAGAAGGGCCGTCGTTCGACCTGCCCATTGCGCTTGCATTGCTCGGTATCGACGAGCAAATCGACCGGCTCGCGCTCCAAAGTTTCGCGGCGCTGGGTGAACTCGCGCTGGACGGCACGCTGCGTCCCGTGCATGGAATTCTCCCGATGGTGCTCGGCGCGCGCAACGCAGGCTTTGCCAAACTCATCGTACCGCAGAGTAACGCGGAGGAAGCTGCGCTCGTCGAGGGCATCGAACTGTACGCAGTCGATTCGCTGCAGTCCGCGGTTGCCGTCGTGCTGGGCACCGGCGCGAAGTGGCGCACGAAAACGCGCGCACCGCAAATTCCGGCGCGTGAAGAATTCTTTTACGGCGACTTCGCGGACGTGCGCGGACAAGCGGGAGCGAAACGCGCGCTCGAGATCGCGGCAGCCGGCGGACACAACGTGCTGTTCGTCGGTCCGCCGGGATGCGGCAAAACGATGTTGGCGCGGCGGATTCCCTCGATACTTCCGCCGATGTCGCCGTCGGAAGCGCTGGAAGTTACGAAAATTTACAGCGTCGCAGGCTTGCTGGGCACGCAGCCGGGCATCGTACAAGCGCGGCCGTTTCGTTTTCCGCATCACACGATTAGCCAGACCGCGCTCGTGGGCGGCGGCAGCGCCGTAAAGCCGGGCGAGATCAGCCTCGCGCACCATGGCGTATTGTTTCTGGACGAACTTCCGGAGTTTACACGTTCGGCGATCGAGGTGATGCGCCAGCCGCTCGAAGAAGGGATGGTCACGATCGCGCGCGCAGCGGGAACGTTTACCTACCCCGCTCGCTTCATGTTGGTCGCTTCGATGAATCCGTGCCCGTGCGGGTATCGCGGTACACGCAGCGCCGAATGCCGCTGCGACGACGCGGCCGTAGCGCGCTATGTCGCAAAACTCTCCGGGCCATTACTCGACCGGATCGACTTGCAGATCGAAATCGCGCGCGTTCCCTTCGATGACATGGTTCGCACGGAATACTCAGACCGATCCGCGGACATCCGCAACCGTGTGATTGCCGCGCGCGAGCGCCAGCACGCGCGCTTCGCCGGTACGCCTATAAGTTGCAACGCCGACATTCCGGGCAGCGCCGTGCGCACGTACTGTGCGTTGGACGGAAAAGCCATGGAACTGCTTGCGCAGGCGAGTTCGCGGCGCCAATTTTCGGCGCGCGCGCTCGATAGGATCGCCCGTGCCGCGCGTACGATAGCTGACCTTGCGTCAAGCGATGCAATCGAACCGGCGCACGTTGCCGAGGCAATTCAGTACCGCAGTTTGGAGCGGCTCGACACGCGCGCTGCATAGGTTGCCACCAACGATTAGGCGGATTACGCGCCGACTTGAAACAGAAGTTGGATTCGCAAGAAGGCTGGCTGCTCATGAAGTACGCCGTGGTTGTCGAAAAACTCCCCAAGAATTATTGCGCGCATGTACCGGATCTTCCGGTCTGCGTGACGACCGGTGCAACGCTGGAAGAAACCATTGAAAACATCCGCGATGCGATCGCCGACACATCGATAGCTGCCGGGAGTACGGCGATCCCATCCCACCTCCGACGACGCGAGCTATAGAGC
>JBKPMZ010000049.1:0-2861 GCA_046732415.1 Vulcanimicrobiota bacterium | reverse complement strand
GCAGCGCTAGCAGCGCTTTCACCGGCGACAACCTACAGCGTCAAGTACGCCTACACTGACTATACCGGTGTGCCGCCTTCGTGCATCGGGTCGTACGCGCAGCCGCTCGGAAGTTTTACGACGCAATGAAACGGCTCGCATTGCTCTACGTCGCGGTCGCGCTGCTCGTTGGGTGCGGCGGAGGGACGATGTCGAACTCACTCGCAATTGCGACCACCACTCCAAAACGCACGCTTGTCGCGGCGCCGGCAGGTTTGTCGGTAAATTTGCTTGGTGGAACGCCAAAGGCGTTTACGTTCGACATCACAAGTTCCGACGCAAGCAGTGTCTCGGATCTTCAATGGAGTGCAACAAATCTGTCTTTTCTGAGTGCGTCGGTCGATAGCGTCACGGCGCAATCGGCGGCACTTACGGTGACGTTGGTTGGCGCAGGCACGTCAACAATTACGGTTCGCGATGCCATGGGCGCATACGTTGCCATCCCGATTACCAGCATCCCATGCGGACGGCCGGACATTATCACCTATGCTGCACTCCTTACACCGGCGAACGGGCAGCAGCTTGTGCCGCTCGCGACGCGTGCGTTTTACGTGGAAGTAGCCGGAATCGAGGGGCAGCCGTCACCTTTTGAGCCGGCTTTGCATGCGCATATCGTCGTAAATCACACGTCTACGGTTGATATCGCAGCGCCCCTTTCACCCGCGACGCCGCCCCCGAATACAACGATGCCGCTCCCATCGCCGCAACCCGGCGAAAGCATCGGCTATGAGAGCGGCACATTGCCGCAGCTCGACGCCGATTCGACCTATACGATTTACCTTTACAGTGACACGTGCGAGGCCCCATGGAACGCCGGTTCTTTTTCTACCTGACGCTTGTGGCGCTGGCAGCTTGCGGCGGCGGTGGGACTGTCTCGACGGCGCCGCTTCCGTTGCACGGCGCACCCGCGATCGGCGACGTCACCATGACGTATGCGCAATCCGCGACTGCTACGTCGACCGGCGCGGCACCGCTTGCGCCGGGCTTCACGTGTACGAGCCCGCAAACCGTGCGAACGGCAAGTGCAAAAGGCACGATCTCTCAATCGATTTCCGGTGACGCAACCTTCGGCGGCAGCAGCGGACTGACGGCAGTAACCTCCTCCGTCGCAGTGCAAGGCTGCGCGGACGGCAGTGAGTCGTACAGCGAAACGGATTATTTTTCGGCGCAGGATTCGGCCATCGTGCTTGTCGGCTCGACGATTGCCTACACGAACTACATCGGTATGCCGAGCAGTGAAACCGTCGTTTACGGTAAGCCCGGACTCATCGTCGCAAAGTTGCCGTTGCAAGCAGGGCAAACGTGGACGACTGCGGCGAGCCGCAGCGTGTCCCGTTCGTGGGGCACGAACGAAGGTGAAACGCTAAGCGTGGATGCGGACGGCGCATACAGCGACGACTTGGTAATAACGAACGCTGATTTTCCGTACCAGTCGATTTCGACGGTCGAAAACAGCGACGGTTCCGGTTCTCGAACGATCGTGGCCGCCGCAGATGCGTCGGCTCCTTCGTACGGCGAAACGCTGAGCGCGCCTTCAAACGGTACCGTACTTGTGTCGCCGTTCGGAACGCCGCCCATTCCACCGCTCGCACCGACACCAACGCCGTGTGTCGCCCCCAGCGACTGGCCGTGTTCCATAGCCGAAACGCCGCCGTATTCCGCGAACGCATGGTATCCGTACGACCCGTCCGCATCGCAGCCGCTTGAACGTATTGTATCGGACGACAAAGGGACGGTTGCGCTGCCCTCTTCCTGCGCCGTTTCACACGCATTCCCCGATACGGCGGAATTGCTCGAAACAGTGGATGCAACCCTCGACGTGTGGTCGGGCACGTCAAAGACGACGACCGATGCGTACATCGATCCACGCGACGGATTGCTGTGCCTCGTGGTGTCAATGCAGAACGCGTCATACGTGCTCGGCACCACGAGCGCGGACATGACGCCGGTTTCAACCGGCACGCTCACGTTCACGGATTCCTTGCAGAGCGAAAGCGCGCCGCCGCCGATGCTCGCAATACCCGGTCTTTCACGTTTGGCAGCATTCTGGCATTAAGCGCTAGTCGTGAGGATGATGCGGCGTGCACCGGGAATCGCTCTCGCAAGGTGAAGGCGGAAGTTTCTCTGCTCGGTTCCCACAGAATTGTCGTCGTGCTGCTCGCGCTTATTGTGTGTTTGGGCGCGGCGCTGCGTGTGTACCATCTCTCGAGCGTGCCGACCGAGCTCATCGCGGACGAACTGGATATTTACAACTCGGTGGCGAGCATCGTAACGACGGGACATGACGTCGACGGTATGCTGCGGCCGTTTCTCTACTCGCACTTCACGCGCAATCCGCCCGTGTACGGAATCGCGAGTTATGCCTCCTCACTCGTCCTCGGGAAGAACGCGTTCGGTTTGCGCTTTCCCGCGGTGCTGTTCGGTCTCGCGGCGCTGCTGCTGATCTACGGTATTGCGCTGCGCCTTACGCACCGCCAAGATATCGCGCTCGCCGCCGCGCTGCTGCAGGCAACGCAGCCGATTTTCGTTCAATTTTCACGCATTGCGTGGGAGCCGTCGTCGGAACTGCCGTTTCTGCTGGGCGGGCTGTACGCGTTGATCGTTGCGGTGCAAACGCGATGGCGCGCGCGCTGGCTCGCGCTCGCGGCGGTGCTGCTCGCCATCACGTGCTATACCTACATGGCCGGCTGGTTCTACGCCGTCGTGCTGGCGCTGGGACTGACCGCGCTGAACGTTCGCACGCTGCGAACTCGGGCGGACTGGCTGAAAGTCGGCGGCGCATGCGCACTGTGGCTGCTCATCTCCTGGCCAGCGCTGCAGAT
>JBKPMZ010000048.1:0-1108 GCA_046732415.1 Vulcanimicrobiota bacterium | reverse complement strand
CAACGAGGGATCTTTAAGCTTGCCGGTTGCCGCGTCGAAGTCTTTGGTGGCGGGAATCGATCGATCTTGATACGCGACTAACCCCGCTTCGAACGCTTCTCCCGCGGTCTTGGCAAAGCTGCCCAGCAAATCCCAGAAGGTGGCGGAAACGAATGCCATCCGCTCCCGTTCGCGGTCGACTACCAGACGCACCGCCACGCTCTGCACGCGGCCGGCCGATAGCCGCGGGCGCACCTTTCGCCACAACAGGGGCGACACCTCGTAGCCGTACAACCGATCGATAATCCGCCGCGCCTCCTGGGCGCGCACCAGGTCGTCGTCGATATCGCGTGGGTGGGCCAGGGCCTCCTGGATGGCTTCCTTCGTGATTTCATGAAATACGAGCCGGCGGACGGGCACCTTGGGCTTCAGCAACTCGCGCAGATGCCAACTGATGGCCTCTCCTTCGCGGTCCTCGTCCGTCGCCAGATACAGTTCCTTGGCTTCCTTCACCAAGCCGCGGAGCTTGCGGACCTGCTCGGTTTTGCCCGGCGGAACGATATAGATGGGGTTGAAGTCCTCGTTGACGTTGACCCCCAGATAGGCCCACTCCTCCTTCTTGTACTCCGCGGGGATTTGCTTGGCTCCCTGCGGCAGGTCGCGAACATGCCCGATGCTGGCCTCGATGACGAAATCTCGCCCTAGAAAGCCGCCGATCGTGCGGGCTTTCGCCGGCGATTCGACGATCACCAAGGATTTTCCCGCGGCGTTTGCTGCTCGTTTAGCCATGCTTCGTGCTTGAAAAAGAAGAGGGTTAAGGAAGCATACTTCCTGTTTGGGATTGCATTTACGTCGATCCTACTTACAATTCATCGCCGATCGAACCCGCGATTCGCGGCTACCGGCACTCTCATTAATATTTGTACTAGCAGGCTGTCAAGGCATCTTCCGCCTCGGGCGGGGGTCCTTCACCAGGCAGAGATCACGATGGCGTCTCCTTTTAAGCATTTTCGAAAACACCAAAAAGCGATGCTCGCGGTGCTGGGCATCTTGTGCATGATCGGCTTCACCGTGGGCCCGTCGACGCTGGATTGGATCAGCGGTCACAGCGCATCGCTCGACCCCGTCG
>JBKPMZ010000047.1:0-3028 GCA_046732415.1 Vulcanimicrobiota bacterium | reverse complement strand
GCGTCAGATGTGTATAAGAGACAGGCACGGGATAACCGATTTCCTCGGCGGCTTTTCGCGCCTCGTCCACGGACGGGAGAATATCGGTGCCCGGCGTCGTGGCGACGCCGGCTTGTTTCATAACGCGTTTTGCCGTCGCCTTATCGCCCATCGCGGCGATGACTTCGGGTTTCGGGCCGATGAACGTCAGCCCGTGGTCCGCGCAGATTTCCGCGAACCGTGCGTTCTCCGCGAGAAAACCGTAGCCTGGATGCACGGCGTCGCATCCGGTAATCAGTGCCGTCGAGATGATGTTCGGAATATTGAGATACGAACGCGGTACCGGACCGGGCCCGACGCAGAACGCTTCGTCCGCGTGGCGCACGTGCAGCGAATTACGATCCGCTTCCGAAAAAATCGCAACCGTTTGCACGCCCAGTTCGCGGCACGCGCGGTTGATGCGCAACGCGATCTCGCCGCGATTGGCGATCAAAACTTTTTTAAACATTTATAATGGCGCTCCGTTTAAAAGGCGCTTCGGCCTAGCCTGCGCGCCCCCCAACGAAGTTGGGGCCCCCGAGACTTCATGGCGCCTAAATGTACTGCTAACATAAATGCTCCCCGTGGGCGCCGCAATGCGTTATCATCCGCGATCGATCTCGAACAGCACTTGACCGTATTCAACGGGCTGACCATCCTGGCAGAGCACCGACGCGATGCGGCCGCCGCCCAGCGAACGCACCGGATTGCGAATACCCAGCGCATCGACGTACGCGAGTTCGCGGTCACCGTCGAGTACGTCGCCTTCAGCCACGTTCGGACGGCTCAAGCGAAAGACGCCCACGAGGTCCGCTTTTATCGGATGCAGATTGGCCGGTTCGGGCACGGCCGGGCCGTGCGGCTGCGACGGCTGCGCGGACGGCACGGGTTTGGGACGCCGGCGGAACTCTATCGCGTCCTCACGGTCATCCTCTATACGAAGACGAACCAAGTCGGTCTCGAGAAAAGCCTGGGCGAGCTCGCGGACGCGAGCCACGAGTTCGGCGGGTTGCTGTTCGTCTTCGGACATGAGCGCTACCGATTCGCCGGGGGGCAGTGCGGCCACTGCCGCCTCGAAGCGGCGGTCCACCTCGGCCAGGGGCACCAGGGCGAACGCCCGCTCGTAGAGGCGAGGATGCGGCACCTGCAAGTCCGGCTCGTCCACGCGCTCGTCGCCATAGGTGAGGATGTCCAGGTCGATGAGGCGCGGCCCCCATCGCTCGCCCGGGACGCGCCCGAGTTCGCGTTCGAGCCGCTTGAGCTCCGCGAGCAGTTCGCGCGGCGCCAACGGCGTCTCCAGCAGCGCAACCGCATTGCAAAAATCCGGCTGATCCGTCTTGCCCCACGGCTTGCTCGCGTACAGGCGCGAGGTCTCGACGACGGTTCCCGCGCTTGCAAGCGCCTCAAAGGCGCTACGCACGTTCTTTGCAGGGCTCCCCAGATTCGATCCGATGCCTATCGCGGCGCGCATCGCGGATTCTCGCGGCAAAGTCGCACGCGCGGCGTCGCGCCGCCCAGCAGCTGCGGCTTGGCAACCGCCACTTCCGCTCGAATCGCGCGCGGATCGCGAAAAATCGCGTCGCTGATTTCACGCGCGAGACGTTCGAGCAGCGCAAACGACGTGGATTGCACGATACCGACCACGCGTTCGTGCAAATCGGCGTAGTTGAGGGTGTCGCCGAGATCGTCGGAAAACGAGGCCGCGCCGAGATCGATCTCGATGCGAATGTCGATATCGAACGGCTGCTCGCCGTCGCGTTCGCCGGGGTTGGCGCCGTGCCGCCCGAATGCGCGAACGCCGCGCAGTTCGATTACGTCCATTGCAACGGTCTCCAGTCGCGAACGATCGCGTCGCTCACGCTCACCGCATCCCGCGCTTCCTCGACGTCGTGCACGCGCACGATATCGATCCCCGCGGCGATGGCGAGCGCCGTCGTTGCGCTCGTACCGTGCGTTCGCTGCGGCGGTTTTTTGCCGGTGAGTTTTCCAATCGTCGATTTTCGCGACGTTCCGATGAGCGTCGGAAAACCAAGCGCAACCAAACGCGCGAGTTCGCGCAACACGGTGATGTTGTGATCGGGCGTTTTTCCGAATCCTATACCGGGATCGAGAATGATATGTTCCGGCGGAATACCCACCTTCATCGCGCGCCGTGCCGCATCTTCGAGGAAGCGTAGAACCTCGTCCATCACGTCGCCGCTATAACGCGCTTCATGTTTGTTGTGCATGACGACGACCGGAGCGCTGCACTGCGCCGCCGCTTCCAGAAGCGCGTCGGGCAGACCCCACACGGAGTTGAGCATGTCGGCCCCCGCGGCGTGCGCCGCGCGAAACACCTCTGCTTTATACGTGTCTGCCGAAATAATCGCATCGGGTAATACGCGCCGAACGCCTTCGAGCACCGGGATCAGACGCGCGCGCTCGAGATCTTCGCTCACCGGCACGTGGCCCGGCCGCGTGGATTCCGCACCGATGTCGAGCATGTCGCTGGAACGCGCGTGCTGCAATACTGCGTGCGCCACCGCATCGCCGCGTTCGAGCACACCGTCACCCGAAAACGAATCGGGCGTCACGTTCACAATGCCCATCAGGTACGTCCGCTCGCCCCACGGCAGTTCGCGGCCGCGAACGCGCAATGCGCCGCGCTTAGCGGGCAGGTTCAGTTGCAACGACGTTCTCCATCCACCATTCGCGCAATTGCGCAACGACGAACGTTGAGCCGGTAACGACGATGATATCGTCGGCTGCGGCATTGCGCCGGGCGATACCGAGCGCTTCGACCGGATCGGCGACGGCGCGTCCGGACATGCCGAGCGTTTCGGCAATGCTCATCAAACGCTGCGGTTTGGTTGCGGTGCGCCCTTGCGTCTCGAACGACGTGAAAATATACGTCGCCGGCAACTCCGTGAACGCGTGCATGATCTCGTGCGCGTCTTTACTCTCGCCGACGGCGATGATGCACGTGAAGCGCCGCCCTGCGAACGCGTCGTTCAGCGAGCGCACCAAATGC
>JBKPMZ010000046.1:0-3931 GCA_046732415.1 Vulcanimicrobiota bacterium | reverse complement strand
GTGTCACCCTGAGGTATCGAAGGGCGGCCGAGGTATCGAGGCCTCCGTATAATGGAAGTACAGCTGCAGCCGGCCGCGGCCGTTCGGGGCACCATCCGCGTCCCAGGCGATAAATCCATCGCACATCGCGCGTTATTGCTCGGCGCGATCGCAAACGGCTGGACGCGGATCGCGGGCGTTCCGCGTAGCGCCGACGTGTCGGCGACGATTCGCGCGCTGGGCGCTTGCGGCGTGCAGATTCAGCGTAACGAAGAAGCGGTGATCGTCAACGGCGGCGGGCGTGACGCGCTGCGCGCAACCGACGCGATAATCGACTGCGCCAACTCCGGAACGACGATGCGTTTGCTGATGGGTGTGCTCGCCGCACACCGCGGCACGGTTCGTTTGACCGGCGATGCATCGCTCTCGCGCCGCCCGATGCGACGAATCGCCGAGCCGCTGGAACAGATGGGCGCGCATGTTGCGCTCACCGGCAGCGGCGCGCCGCTGGATTTCACCGGTACGGACGCGCTCCAAGCGATCGATTACGACCTGCCCGTAGCGAGCGCGCAAGTAAAAACCGCGGTTATGCTCGCGGGTCTGGCCGCGAGCGGTCGCACGCGTTTGCGCGGTAAACTGGGTTCGCGCGATCATACGGAACGCATGCTGCCGCGTTTTGGCGCGCGCATCGACGTGCGCGACGACGAGATTGCCATCGAAGGCGGACAACGCCTTCGCGGAACGTTCGTCGAAGTGCCCGGCGATCCGTCGAGCGCGGCCGTGTGGATCGCCGCGGCGCTCATGACGCAGCAGAGCGAGATTACGCTTCACGACGTGTGTCTCAATCCCACCCGCATGGGATTTATCGACGTCGTGCGCCGTATGGGCGGCGATGTGAGCATATCGCTGCGACGCTCGGAGCCCGAACCGATCGGCACCGTCCGCGTGCGAAGCAGCGCGCTGCATGCGGTGGAGATCGGCGCGGACGAAGTGCCCGCGATCATCGACGAACTTCCGCTGCTCGCGGTACTTGCAACGCGTGCGCACGGCCGCACGCACGTCCGCGGCGCCGCGGAATTGCGCGTAAAAGAGAGCGATCGCATTGAAGCGATTGCCGACACGCTGCGTGCAATGGGCGCGGACGTCGAAACGTTCGAGGACGGATTTGCGATAGAGGGTCAGCAGCAACTGCGCGGCGCGCTCATCGATCCGCAGGGCGATCACCGGATCGCGATGGCGGCAGCCGTTGCGTCGCTCGCCGCACGCGGAGATACCACGATTTTCGACGCGGAGTGCGTCGGCGTATCGTATCCCGCGTTTTACGGAACGCTGGCCGGGCTGCGTTCATCGAAAGGAGCGCTGCAATGAAGATGCGCGGAATACGCGGCGCGATTACGGTAGACGCCGACGAGCCGCAAGCGATCGTCGCCGCGACCAAACGTCTACTGTCGTCAATGGTTGCCGTGAACGGCGTGGAGTTGGACGACATCGCCTCGGTGTTATTTAGCCTGACGCCCGATTTGCGCGCGGCGTTTCCGGCGCTGGGTGCGCGTGAGATGGGCTGGGTGCACGTACCGATGCTGCACTTCAGCGAAATCGACGTGCCGGGCTCGCTGCCGCGCGTAATTCGCGTACTCATGCACGTGAACACCGCGCTTGCGCAGCAGCAAGTGGAGCACGTATACCTCGACGGTGCGCGCGTGCTGCGCCCGGACCTTGCTAAACATCATGCGGAGGCAGCGAAATGACCACGCTTGGGATCATCGGTACCGGACTCATCGGCGGATCTATCGGCTTGCGCGCGCGCGAACTCGGCTGGCGCGTCATGGGTTGCGACGCCGATGCACGCGCGGCAGAAGAAGCGGCGGCATGCGGAGCGATCGACCGCGCGGTTCCGCGTGCCGTTATTCTCGAGCAGGCAGATGCCGTTGTTATTGCCTCACACACGAGCGCTACGATTGCGGAATTGGAGGCGATGCGCGCGGAGCCGCCTCGCGCGGCGAAGCTTATTCTCGATGTCGCGTCGGTGAAAGTTCCGGTCGTGCGCGCGGGACGCGGCTTACGCAACTTCGTTGCAACGCATCCCATGGCCGGGCGTGAACGAAGCGGCGCCCCCGCCGCGACGCGCGACCTGTTCGAGGGGAAAACGTGGCTTTACGTGCCGACCGGGGATCGCGAGTTGGACTGGCGCGCCGTCGAATTCATCGGCGCGTTCGGTGCGACGCCGGTCGAAGTAGATGCACAAGAACACGACGGCATCGTCGCGTTCACGTCGCACGTACCCCAAGTGTTTGCAACGCTGTTCGCGCGCAGCGCGGAGCAACGCACCGGTATCGACGCATACATGGGGCCGGCCGCACGCGAATTTCTGCGCCTGAGCCGCTCGAATCCGCACATGTGGCACGACATCATCGAGGCGAACCGCACGAACATCGCCCGAGAGCTGCGCCTGCTTGCAGAACAACTTGCGCGCACCGCCGACGACATCGAGAACGCCCGCAACGTGTACGAACCGGCTCCCATGTCATCCTGAGGTATCGAAGGACGGCTGAGGTATCGAAGCCGCCTCCATATTGAAGCGCGCCTCGACGGCCACGATGTGCGATTTGATCGTATCGAGCGCCGCCTGACGAATCTGGAAACACGCCTCGATGATGGCTTCAACCGTATTGACGCGCGTTTCGCTAAGCTCGAACGCCGCTAGCTTTTGCCTCCCGCGGCGCGCATGCGCTGCATGTCGCCGATCGTGAGAATCGCATTCCAGGCGCCGCCTTGAACGGCTTGCTGCGAGTCGTTCACCTCGACCGCTTTGAGCACCGGAATCGCCGCCGGATCGCCGAGCATTCCGAGCGCGCGCGTTGCCGAAATACGCGTACTGATAACCGGATCGTGCTGTACGATTTGCAGCAGCGTGGGCAGCGCCAATTGCGGCTGCTTGCCGTGCGCGGCGAGCTGCGCCATGGCGAGTACCGCCGCATTGCGTTCGTATTCCGGCGTGCCATACGCGGTTCGCGCCTTGATCAGCGGGAACGCGCGCATGTCGCGCAGTGCGGCGAGTCCTCGCAGCGCTCCCGAAGCGATCGCATCGTGGAATGAATGCCGGTCGAGCGCGGCGACGAGCAGATCGTACGCACCCGGCGCTTTGAGCGCGCCGAGCGCGGCATAAGCGCTGCCCGCAACGTTTGGATCGGGATCGCTGGTCATGGCACGCAGCGTGCTGAAGATCGCGGCGCTGCCTTGCTTGAGATCGCCCGCGGCGCCCTCGGCCGCAATGCGCACACGCTTGTCGCGATCGTGCAGTCCCGCGAGTACCGCGGCCGCATCGCCGAAGCCGGCCGACACGCCGACGGCATCGCTGCGCACGCCGTAGAACGGATCGAACAGCGCCATCTCGTGCACGGCGTGCATCGCTTGTGCGCGGGCGCGCCCGCCCTTCATCTTGGCATAGTCGCCGAATTGCTCCAATGCCCATTCGCGATCCGCGACGTGCTTTGCATGCACCGCTTGGTACGCGAGTTCCACGATCGATTTCTTATACGTAAGTTTGCGCAGCACGTTGTTGTTCGGGTCGAACAGCACCATCTGCGGTTTGCTGGTAACACCGGAGATCGTGACGGCTTGATGGTTGCTCGCGATCGTCGGCTGCACGCGCTGCACGTGGCCGTTGAAATACGTCTCGATGACGATCGGCATGCGGAACGGCTTGCCGTCGTGATTCTTTTGCCGCACGTCGAGCGTGAGCGTGTGCTTGGCCGCGTTATATTTTTGCGTGACGTAATAATGCGGATAGGCGGCGCGATAGAACCACTCGTTCATGAACCACGTCAGGTCCGTGCCGAGCGATTTATCCATCACCGCGAAGAACTGATGCGTGTTGGCGTTCTTGTACTGATACGCGTTCAAATAATCGTGAAGGGCGCCGAAGAAGCGCTGATCGCCGAACATATAGCGC
>JBKPMZ010000045.1:0-14423 GCA_046732415.1 Vulcanimicrobiota bacterium | reverse complement strand
AATCGTAGCAGTGAAAATTGATGGACTCGCCGCCGCTGTCTGAATCGATGCCACGCAGCGGGAACGGTACACTGCGGCGCATCTCGTCACGTGCCGCAACCACAAGCGCTTGCCTTTGCCGCGTACCGCGCGGGTTTCCGTCCACGTCGAGGCAATGTCGGTCAGATTAACGGAAAACGCAAATTCACCCTCGCCGCTTTCACCGCAGTGCGCCACCGTATCGGTTTCGCACCATCCGACTTCGCGCGTATCCCAACGCTCCGTGCGCACCGGAATTTGGTGTGTGAGTAACGTCCCAGGCTTCGTGCGTCCGTAGATCTTGCGCTCGAGCGCCGTGCGATGCGACTTGAGCGCGCGATCGATTGTCCGCGCACTCATCGAGAGCAAGAGCTGCTCGATGGAATTGTCAATGTCGAAATGCACCCTGGCGTGTGGCATCCAGGTCGGCAACATCGCCACCAAGCGCGCCGACCACGGATACTCCATTGCCCGCCAGACCTTCACCAGCGCCTCCACCGCCTCCACCGCCTCGGCGCTCACGCGCGAGGAGCGCCCGGTGGTCGTTGCCGTGGTACCGCGTCTTGCCCCAGCGCGATCGCATACTTGCGGTGGTAACCCGTCACGGCCACAAATTCGTCCAGCAGCCGACTGCGCTCGCCACGGCTGGCTGTGGCGTACCGCTTGCGCATTTCCTCGGCGGACTGCCGGCAAGCCCTTGCATCCATGGGCAGGGCTTCGGCCAAGGACGCCCCCTGCCGGTAAGGTGGTTTTTGGAGCGACGATACCGCCGCCGGTAAGATCTAATGTGGCGCGACTCGCCAGCTTGACCGAGCATCCGGTTGCTCGTTATAATACGCCGTAATCACGTTTTTGCGGGGTAAAAACTTATGTGTGGGCGAATCCGTAGCTTCCTAGTTGTAACGATTCTCTTTTGCGTCCTGGGCGTCGCAAGAGCATCAGCGGCGTTTTGTACACCAAGTTGGTATTTCTGGACCTCAGGCATGGAAGATTGCACTGGATACATGTCAACTTCGTGCGTTTATACGTTCTGGTGCGAACCAACCCACTATGATGTCCGCTTCTAGGTGACGACACCGGCGGGGCGCCGTAGAATATTATGAGTTTAGCAGGCTTGTTGCTGGCGACAGCGCTACTGCAGGGTAATGCATCCGCAGCGCTACTGTGGCCCGACGTTTCATCCAATCAAATACTGCGGTACGCACGCACGGACCGTGTGATGGCCCCTTTTAATCATACGATCGAAGGCGCGATCACCGTAAAGATTTCGGCAGCAGATACAAGCCAAATTGACTGGACTGAAACCTTGCTGCATCGCGAAAGTGGGCGTTCGCAAGCAGATCCGCCGTTTCAATTGCTTTCAGGTGGCGCTATGACTGAAGGTGGGGGTGCCGCTGACGCACGCATCCGCCCCTTCTACAACCCGGCCCTGCTTGGCTCACTTCCAGCGACGCTTCGTGCCGGCTTATCATGGACCATGCGTTTTACAGATCTCAATAACCAGTTTGCTGCACCGGGAACCGCAACGATTCATGTGTCGCGCGTCGACCCAGCGGCCCGGCGAGTGGAATTCACCATAGACTTTGATGGCAGTTCCAATCGTCAATTAACAAATCCCATGGCGGCAGGCGTCGTTAGTATGGATATTCACAAGCGCGCTCATGCCACTGCCGTTTTCACCAATGGCATTTTGTCGTCGTGGCATGAGTCAGGCACGCTGTTAGAGCGCACAGCGGGATCCCCCGCGCATTCTGTAAACTATGACGTTACGGACATCCTGTTAAGATAAGCCAACCTTAAAGTAAAAAAGGGGCCTCCAATATGCCGCGCCGCCAATTTTCCGCGATGATGCGCCTTGTTGGCCGTATCATCGCGTGCGCGAGCGCGCTCATAGTTGTGTTCGGTTTGAGCACCAGAGTGTCTTGCGCCGCGCAGGGAAGACCATTCGCGTCGGTCACGATTCGCGTGGTAAACGATGAGGGCGCGCCGATCTCCGACGCGCAAGTTGCTCTTCGTTCCGCCGGCGTCCCAATAGACGTGCGTCGCACGGACACTAATGGCAGCGTCACTTTCGATGAAGTGACCGCTGGCGACTACGATGCTACTGTGTTGGCGAGCGGATATCCTACGCAACATTTTCTGGTGCGGGTGCTAAAAGGGACCGCCGCACTTACTGTGTCGATCACGCTAAAAAATTTGAGCACCATAGCTGACGTTCACGCTCACGCTTCTATCGTGTCGCAAACTTTCAATAGAGACGCGCGCGCGGCGTTTTTGTTCCAAGACTTGGCGACGATGCTAAATGATCTTGGAAATGCCAGCGTGAGTGTCTCCCCAAATGGATCGCTCCTCGGCGTATCGCTCGAAGGGAAAGATCCTTCGCTTACGCGGTATCAGTTTGATGGGGTTTCTATCGCGGGCTCTTCCGGCATCGCCGCGTTGAATCCAGATCTTCTATCGTCTGCCTATGTCGATGATCAGCGCAACTCGCTAGACTTCGGCTCGTTATCTGCTTCGTCATATCCAATCTATCAGCTCGACGAGCTTGTGGGCGGCTATGGCGCGAGCAATCTACACGCCACGGTTCAAAACACCTCCGGCGTCGCGGCGTATGCGGCGGCATACGACCTTCATTCTCAGAATAGTATCTTGAACAATACTGTATATCCGGATGCAAGCGGGTTCACGTACCGACATCAAGGCGGATACGAGCGGCGTGGGATAGAGGCACTAATTTCGCTTCCACTCAATTCCCAGTGGCAATTTCAGGTACAAGATTTGTCCAGCAGATCGTTGATGCTGCCCATTTCAACAATAAAAAGTGGCGAACTACCGAGCGGCTATGGGCCGCAACGCGTCGAGGAGTCGCAGACGTCGAACCTGTTGCTCTACGGGGCTAACGGCAATGTGGGCGCCTGGTTCATTTCCGCAAAAGCGTTAGGTCTTAAGGGACGCCATTTGGCCGACTACTCGCACCAGTTTATAGCAGGCATCCAGAAAGGGAGCGATTCGATCGATGCAACCTCGGTTCGTTCGTTCAACATTTTTGCAACGCACGTGCTTGCCGGCGGGGTACTCAATCTCAATTTAAGCTCGGCAGAATCGCTCCAATCCCTAACGACCGTCACAAGCGCTACATCTAGTATGCAGCAAGGCGGTCATCTATCACAGATATCGGCCATTTACAGTTTTAATCACCCACATCTAAGCGGCGCATTGTCAGCGCAGATTCAACAGCAGCGAGGCGCGGAGGATGCCAGCGCGTGGGGCGCTAGCGGGCACTTGACGTGGAGTCCAGTGCCAAAAATAACGTGGTTTGGCTCGATTGTAGCGGGCAGAGAAATAGGTGATCCGCCATCCCTTCGTACATTCAGCCTGCCACAACAGGCGACATACAACTGCCGAGCCCACACCGTGACCGCTAATGCGCCGAGTGACTTGCCGACAACACCGAAGCACTTCGGCGAACGAGGTGGTCTTACCGCTTACGCAAGCCGCTGGACATTTTCGGGGCAAATATATAGCGACTACTACCGCGGCATGAGCATTACTGGCGCATTGGTGGATTCGATCTTTGAGCCTTTTCCGTTACCCGATGGCTACCTTGGCGAGCTAGAGGCAGGCTATACCGAATTTGGAGGGTGCGCAGCTTACCCTTTGCCAACCGTACTGTTTCAACAAGACATTGCCGGTGTGAACGTGCATTACAGCGGACTGGAGTACAGCTTCGCGACGGCACTTTCACCTGCTATAGACTTACAGGTGAAGGGGAATGTGCGAAGCGCTATATTGACAAGCCATGATCGCCGGTTTGCATCGCCGATTTCGCCCTTTATCGCCGGTCGCCAACTGCCGAACGTTCCAGCGGAACAATACTCATTCACAATTGATGCCAGGCTGAGTCGGCGGGTGGAACTTTTAGCGAACTTGCTATCCTTGTCTTCTAATAATGAAAACAACCTGCCCGCATACGACCTGTTAACAGTTGGCGCGGTGGACCAGCTGTCGGCAGTAGCGTCGCTATCAATCGTACGTACGAACCTATCAAATGCGTTCGTTGACGCCTTCACTTCGTCCGCATTTGCAGTTCCAATGCGAACCGCCTCCGGGGGATGGCTCCCGACGCTCAGCTCGCCGCTCGTGCACCCGAACCTCTATGCAAAACTGTCCGTAAGGATAGAGGAGCCTAACTTGTAGAACACAGCCGTATGCGTCTTTCCGTCGTCATTGCCACCAAGGACCGTGCCGCTTACGTACAGCGTGCGTTGGAGTCGTTCGCAAAGCAGATCGGCGCGCCGTCGTTCGAGGTGATCGTCGTCGACAACGGCTCGACTGATACCACGCGCGAGGTCGTCGAGCGCGCGCGGGAAGCTCAGCAGTTTCCGGTTACGTACGTCTACGAAGCGCAGCCGAATCGCGGCGCCGCACGCAATCGAGGCATTGCGGTTGCCACCGGACATCTCATTTTGTTCTGCGACGACGACGTCTATGCGCCGCCGGGATTTCTAGCCGCGCACGACGCGGCGCACACGCTGAGCAACTTCGTAGCGAGCGGCCCGATCATCAACGTTCCCGGCTATGCGACGCGTCCCAAACCAACGATTGCCAACTACTCGCGCGCATTTTTCTGCACATGCAACGTTTCCGTACCGAAGGTGGCGATCGATGCGGTCGGCGGATTCGACGAAGCGTTTCATTTGTACGGCTGGGAAGACACGGAACTGGGCGTGCGGCTGCGCGAGCACGGCATGCGCGCGAAGTTTGCGTGGGACGCGTACATTTGGCACATCAAACCGCCGCACGACGCCAC
The DNA here is from genome assembly GCA_046732415.1 of Vulcanimicrobiota bacterium. Classification (GTDB taxonomy): domain Bacteria; phylum Vulcanimicrobiota; class Vulcanimicrobiia; order Vulcanimicrobiales; family Vulcanimicrobiaceae; genus DATGJX01. The sequence continues at coordinate 9,595 of JBKPMZ010000045.1, read as the reverse complement.
GCTCGAATCGGAATTGCGCAAAGCCGTCGAGAAGGCACGCATGGCCGTGCGCTTTCTCGCAAAAAACGCGAGTCCGCGCGTACGATCGGCCACCGGTGCGCATGCCGTGAATCTACTGCGCGCCAAAGCGCTCGAACCGATGCTGCCGTGGTTTGCGGGCGCGGCAGCGGACGACACGCTGCCTGCGGCTGTGCGCGGCATCGCACGTACGCAATTGCTCGATGCCATGTACACCGTCGAACTCGCGCGCGCGTTGAACAACGGGACGAAAGGCGCCGCACACGAGTAAAGCGCTGCTGTATTGCGCGGGCGGCGGCATCGGCGACTCGCTGATGGCCTCCGTCGCGGCGAGGGCGCTGCATCAGCGTTTCGAAACGGTGGACGCGCTCACGCTGCCGGGACATCGCGCAGCGCTCGAGCGCGTGCCGGACGTCGATGACGTGCTTGTCGACGACGGCGGCGAAGCAGAAGTGCTCGCCGAGCAGATCGAGCGGCGCGGATACGACGCGTGCATCGTCACATGGGCGACGGCGCGCACCGCGCGTGTGCCCGAACGTGCGCGCATACCGGTTCGCGTCGGGCAGGCGCGGCGCTTATACTCCTGGCGCTTCACACATCGCGTTCCGGTGCGCAGCGAACTTGGCGACGTGACCACGCACTGGTCGCAGATCGTCCTCGACTACGCGCGCGCGGTGCATTGCGAGACCGTCGATGCAGCGCCGAAGTTTGTGCCGACGGATGAAGACGCCGCGCAGGCGCGCGCGCTCCTCGCGGAGCGCGGCATCGCCGAGCACGAGTTCATCATTCTGCATCCGACGAACGCGATTGCCTCGCAGCGCCGCATCTGGCCGACTCGCGGGTGGGCGGCTCTTGCGAATGCGCTGCGCGAACGCTTTCGTCTTCCGGTGGTGCTGAGCGGCTCGTCCGCGGATGCCGCCATCAACGCAGCCATCGCGCGCGACGCGGACGTCGTGGATATTGCCGGCCGTTTAAGCATCGGCGCGTTCGGCGCGCTCGCGCAGCGCGCGCATCTGTTCGCCGGGATAACGACCGGAACGATGCACATAGCCGCCGCCGTCGGTGCACCGACGCTCGGCATCTTTCCGTTTCAAACCGATACGCCCGAGCGGTGGGCACCCATCGGCACGCGCACTGCGCTCGTGCGCGCAAGCTATCCGTGCCGCCCCGGGGAGCGCAAGGAAACGTGTCCCGATTATGCCTGCATCGCTCAGCTCGACGTGCCGCGCATCGTGGCTGCCGCGCAGTCCCTGCTGAGCGCACGGTAGCTGCGCAAAACGCCCCCGCGCAGGGAATGACGCTCTCGTGCACCTGTATCACGTGACGCTGGTGGGCGTCAATCAGACCAACGCGGAGAAGGTTCTGCTGACGCTGGCGCTGGTCGTGCTCATCGCCGTTGCACGATACGCGCTGCATTATCTGCTGCGCGTGGTTCGCACGTTTTCCTGGGCGGAGCGCTTTCGGTTTTGGGGCCATCAAGCGATCAATCTGCTTACCGCGGCGTTCTTCATCGTCGCGCTGATCTCCATTTGGGTCGGGCCCGGCGCGCACTTGGCAACAGTCGGCGGATTAATCGGCGCGGGCGTTGCCTTCGCGCTGCAGAAGTTCATCATCGCGATCGCGGGTTATGTCGTCATTTTGCGCGGCAAAACGTTCAGCATCGGCGATCGCATCATCATCGGCGGCGTTCGCGGCGAAGTGATCGCACTGGACTTCTTTCAGACGACCGTGCTCGAGATGGGACAGCCGCCATCGGTGGAAAGCCAGACGGACCCCGCGATGTGGGTGATGGCACGGCAGTACAGCGGCCGCATCGTCACCGTTACCAATGGTGTGATCTTCGATCAGCCCGTCTACAACTATTCACGCGATTTCCCGTTTCTCTGGGAAGAGATTCACGTGGGCGTCGGCTACAACGACAAATACGAGCAGGCAGAACAGATTTTGCTGCAAGTCGCGCACGCACACACGACGTCCATCGCGAATATGACCGACCTGGCCCGGCGTCATCTGCATCACGTGTACGATCTGGATCCGCCCAGCGTCGAGCCGCGCGTGTATTACAAGATGACCGACAACTGGGTGGAACTTGCGCTGCGTTTCATCGTCCCCGACCGCGGCATCCGCGAGATCAAGGACGCGATGTACCGCGACATCCTCGCGCGCTTCAAGGAGGCCGGCATTTCGGTGGCATCGGGAACGTACGATATCGTGGGATTCCCGCCGGTCCGCATCGAGACCACGCCCGTGCAGCCGTCCGAGGCACCCAAGACGCCGTAGTCGAACCCGCGCGGGGTGACCACCCCGAGAGCGACCATCCAGCTCTGCACGTTCAACCGCGCCGCGCTGCTCGAACGAGTACTCGACGCCTGCTTCGAACAGACCGTCGATTCGCAGTCGTACGAAGTCGTGCTCGTGAACGACGGTTCCACGGATGCCACGCCCGCCGTCATCGCGCGTGCGCGCGAGCGCGCAACCTGCGCGTTCATCGTGGTCGATCAACCCAATTCAGGGCTGGCACGCGGGCGCAACGCCGGAATCGCGCGGGCCAGCGGCGAGCGCATCATCTTCATCGACGACGACGTGCTGCCGCTGCCGAACTTCGTGCAGGAACATCTGCGCTCGCACGATCGGCATCCGCTCGCGATCGTGCGCGGGGGCGCCATCAACGTCGAGAATTTCGACGAACTGCCGCCGCCTGTGTGGAACATCACCAATTACAGCGGCAACTATTTCTGGACGACAAACGTGTCCGTACCGCTGCGCACCATTCGTGCGATCGGCGGATTCAACGAGAGTTTCGCCGAGTACGGATGGGAAGACATCGACGTCGGCCTGCGGCTGCGCTTTGCCGGCGTGAAAGCCGTCTTCAACAAACACGCGCTGGCCTATCACTATAAACCGCGTCCGCGTGCGGGCAACGTGGAGAAGATGATCCGGCAGGCGCAAGCGCAGGCGCGCACGGCCGTGCAACTGGAACGGCTGCATCCGCACTGGCGCGCGGCGCTCGCCACCGGCGACACGCCGGTGCAGCGTTTGCTGCACAAATGGATGCGCGGCATCGACATGGCGCGGCGGTATCGCAGCGCGCTCGGCGATCTCTCGGCGGATCGCCCGCTGAGCGCGCGAGAAGCGCGTGCCGCGCGCGCACTGGCGAGCGAAGCGTATTTCGAGGAATTGGAACGCGCGCGTTCGAGCGCGACCTAGATGCGGATTGCGCTCATCCGCACCGATCGCATCGGTGATTTGATTCTCTCGACGCCGGCGATTGCAACGGTTCGTGCCTCGTTTCCCGACGCACGCATCACGATGATCTGCAGCCCGTACAACCGTGTGGTGATGGAGCGCAATAGCGACGTCGACGAACTCGTCGAGTATCCGGCGCACGTCAAGCCCGGCGAATTCGGCGCGCGCTATCGCGGCAGCGACGTCGCCATCGCGCTGGCGCCGCGAAGCATCGATCTTGCGATTGCCGGGGGCACACGCGCGCCAGTCCGCGCCGGTTACACGTACGTGCGCCGGTACGTTACGCGCTTGACCGCGCGTCTGTACGTCAATCGGCTGATGATCTCGGAAGCCGATCCGGGTCTGTCCGAACGCAATCCGCACCGGCACGTGCGCCACGAGGTCAATCAACTGCTCGATTTGGTGGCGCTCGCCGGAGCGCGCGCACGCGTCGACCAACTTCGCTTACCGCTCACCGATGAAGACCGCGCCGCGAGCGCCTATCTGCCGAGCAATCCGCTGGTGCTGCACTTGGGTCTGCGGTGGTTTACGGACGGCAGCACGCTTGAATCCACGCTCGCGCTGATGAAACAGCTGCGCCGCTTGGGTGCGCCGCTGGTCGTTACGTACGCGCCCGAATGCGAGCACTACGTCAAAGCGATCGCCGAATCTCGCCTGGCGGACGTGCTCCTGGGCGGACTGCCGTTTTACCGTTGGGCGGCCGTGCTCGAACGCGCGCGGGTGGTCGTGACGGTCGATACCGGTGCGACGCATGTCGCAAGCGCCGTGCGCAGGCCAACCGTGGTCGCTTTCGAACACCGCTACTTCCGGCTGAATTCGCAAGAGTGGGCGCCCTACGGCGTGCCGCACGTGCAGGTTCAGAAGCCGGGCGACGAATCGCCCGAATCGCTCGAACGGTTCCGCAACGAGATCGTCGACGCCGTTGCTCAGTTGATTTCATGATCTAGGCCTTGCGAATGCTTGAACTTTCCGTCGTCATTCCGACGTACAACCGGCTTGACACGCTGCGGCACGTCATTCCGTCTCTGCTGAACCAGCGCACGCCCGCCGGTGCGTACGAACTGCTGATCTGTGATTCGAATTCGAGCGACGGAACCGCCGAGTATCTGGCGCAGGTACACGCAGAGTATCCGAACGTCCGGCATCTGCCCGGGGCGTACACGGGTCGCGCAATGGCGCGCAATGCCGGTATCGCGCAGGCACGAGGCGAGGTCGTGCTCTTCAACGATTCCGACATCATCGCCGATCCGGGTTTGCTGGAAGCGCACCTGGCGCATCATCGGCGCGAGCGCGGGATCGCCGTCGTGGGCTGGGAAGTGCAGGTAGCGTCGGTTGAGGACTACGGCTACAAGCGGGATCATCCGCAGGAGCGCGGGTCGCTGCATCCGCCCTCGCGCACGCGCCTGAGTTGGCTCTATTTCTTGACCGGAAACGCGTCCGTGCGCCGCGAGGATCTCGTGCGCGCCGGCTGCTTCGACGAGAGTTTTACCGGTTACGGGCACGAGGATTTGGAACTGGGCTATCGCTTGGAAAAACTCGGCCTGCGCATCCTGTACGAGCCGCACGCAATCAACTACCACTGTCAAGACGTGCCGCACGAAGGGCAAGTCGAGAAGATGAAGCTCGCGGGCCGCTCCACCGTCCGCTTTTACCGTAAACATCCCGATTTCGCGGTGATGGCGAATCTGGGTATGACGCCGGTTTCGCTCGGTTTGCATTCCGCGCTGACGAAACTGCCGTGGCTCCTGGGCTACTTCGACCGTCGCGCGGCTCAATCGAAGTTTGCGCGCGGCCTCATTCAACAGTATTATTACGTTTCCGGAATCAAGAACGCACTGGCAGAGAAAGAGCATGACTAGTCTGGTATTGAAGCGATCCTGCGGCGCGCTGCGCGCCGATGACGTCGGCGCCACCGCCGAATTGAGCGGGTGGGTCAACCGGCGCCGCGATCACGGCGGCCTCATTTTCGTGGACTTGCGCGACCGCGACGGCATCACGCAGATCGTCTTCGATCCCGAACGCGAATCGTTCAAGGAGGCCGAGCACCTGCGTCACGAGGACGTCGTGCGCGTGCGCGGCACGGTTCGCCATCGTCCCGCGGGAACCGAAAACGCAAAACTGGCGACGGGGCAAGTGGAAGTCGGCGTCGATGAACTCGACGTGCTCAATCGCTCGCTCGTTCCGCCCTTTCCCGTGAACAGCGACGAAGACGTCGACGAGAATCTGCGCCTGGAGTACCGGTATCTCGATCTGCGCCGTCCGCGGCTGCAGCGCAACATTGCCACGCGCCATAAGATCGTCAAGGCGATGCGCGATTACTTCGACGAGCGCGGCTTTTTAGAGATCGAAACGCCGATGCTCATCAAATCCACGCCCGAAGGCGCGCGCGATTACCTCGTGCCCAGCCGCTTGCATCACGGTTCGTTCTACGCGCTGCCGCAGTCGCCGCAATTGCTCAAACAAATTCTGATGATCTCGGGCTTCGGACGCTACATGCAGATCGCACGCTGCATGCGCGACGAAGACTTGCGCGCCGACCGTCAACCCGAATTCACGCAAATCGACGTCGAACTCTCGTTTGCCACGCAGGACGAGGTGCTCGAACTCATGGAGTCGTGCATGCGTTTGGTTTGGAAGCGGGTGCTCGGCGTGGAGTTGCCGGCGTTCCCACGCTATTCGCACGCGCAGGTGATGGAACGCTACGGCAGCGACAAGCCGGACTTGCGTTTCGAATTGGAACTGCAAACGGTCAACGGTGTTTTTGCCGGTACGGACTTCGTCGTGTTCAAATCGGTCATCGAGTCGGACGGCGCGATCGTCGCGCTTCGGTATCCCGGCGGAGCGTCGCTCTCGCGCCGCGATTTCGACGCGCTCACGGAACTGGCGAAACAGCACGGCGCCAAGGGCATGGTGTGGATTGCGCTCGGTGCCGACGGCACGAAAAGTTCGGCGGCAAAGTTCATCGACGACACGGCCATCGCCGCACTACGCGAGCGAACCGCAGCGCAAACGGGCGATGCGATTCTGCTGTTTGCGGACGCGCGCGCGGCCGCGCTCGCCGTCGCGGGCAAGATGCGGCTGGAGATCGGGGACCGATGCGGCTTGCGCGATCCCGGCACATTCGCGTTTGCATGGGTCACCGATTTTCCGCTGTTCGAACCGGACGAAGAGACGGGTGAGCCGGCACCCGCGCATCATCCGTTTACGGCGCCCGCGCCCGGACAATGGGATCTCATCGACACCGAACCGCTGAAAATGCGCGCGCAGCATTACGACATGGTGCTCAACGGCTACGAACTGGGGAGCGGTTCGATCCGCATCCACAAGCCGGAGTTTCAACGCCGCATTTTCACGATGCTCGGCATGACCGAGGAGCAAATCCAGGATCGCTTCGGATTTTTCATCCGCGCACTCGATTACGGTGCGCCGCCGCACGGCGGGATGGCGCTGGGCATCGACCGCATCGTCATGCTTGCGGTCGGCGAAACCAACATTCGCGACGTCATCGCGTTTCCCAAAAATCAACTCGCGCGCGACGTGATGATGGATGCGCCGTCGGACGTGCCCGATCGCCTCGTGCGCGATTTGGGATTGAAGGTTACGCAGCCGTAGCGGATCGTTAAGTTTCGGATCGGTGAGCGGCTTGCGCTCGCTGTAACGGCCGAGCGGCGAACGGCCGATACACAAAGCAGAGATGCATCCACTTCGCGTGATTCTGGCCGGCGCGTGCGCGCTTACCGCCGGCATACTCTTCTTCGCCTTCGCGCACGGCAGCGGCGCCGCCGCACAGCCTCGTTCGTGCAGCATCGCGACGTTTTCGAGCGGCGGCGTGGTGTATCGCGTGCTGTTTGCGAAGAACGGCGCCGTGCAGCAATATCTGCTGGCTCAAAGCTCGCACAACACGGAAAAGGATCACGACGTACTCAAGGCGGCCGAGGCGCAGTACGGGCCCGAAGCGGTGAACGCGCCGCCGCTGCAAATTTTGAGTTTCAAAAAAGGCAACGGCGGCATGATGGTGCCCGACAAAGCCGTCGATTCGTGCGGCAGGGTCACGCACTTCCACTAGTACTCGCGCCTAACGCACGAGCGTTTTCGCGCGGTTAAAAATCGCGTCGAACATGTCTTTGGTCAATTTGCCCGTGTTCGTGTTCTGACGGCTGGGGTGGAACGACGCGACGACTGTGATTGTACGCTTACCGTTGTGCGCTTCGATTTCCGCTCCGTGGCCGAAGCGCCACCCCGCCGTGTCGATCGTGTAGCCCAGCACCTTGAGTGCGTCGAGCGCGGCTTTCGTGCCGATGGCGCCGAGCCCGACGATGACCTGCATGCGCCCGAGTTCTTCGAATTCGCGAACCAGGTAGGGGAAGCAGTTTCGCATCTCTTGCGGTGTGGGTTTGTTTTGCGGCGGCGCGCAGCGAACAGCGGCGGTGATAAAACAGTCGCGCAGTTCCATGCCGTCGTCGACGGAAACCGCGGAGGGCTGCGTCGCGAACCCCGCGCGATGCAATGCCGGATACAGAAAATCGCCCGATGCATCACCGGTGAACATGCGTCCCGTGCGGTTGCTGCCATGCGCGCCGGGCGCCAGGCCCACGAGCACGACGCGCGCGTTGGGGTCGCCAAACGCGGGAACCGGTTTGCCCCAGTACGTCCAGTCGCGGTAGGCCCGCTTTTTCTCCGCGGCGATCTGTTCGCAGTACACGCGTAGTTCCGTACACTTGGTGCAGCGCACGACCTCGCGATTGATGGCGGCAACACCGCGCGCGCTCATTGCAATCCCGGAAAACCCAACCTCGCGAGCGCCGCGTAGGTCGCGATGCCGGCTGCGGTGGAGAGGTTGATGCTGCGCACGCTGTTCGGCCGCTGCGGAATGCGCAGCGCGTGCAGCGGATCCGCGTCGATGAGCGTCTGCGGCAGACCTTTGGTTTCTTTTCCGAACACGAGAACGTCGCCGAGAAAAAACGCGGCGTCCGTGTACGGACGGGTCGCGCGCGTCGAAAAATACCAGCGCTGCAGGTGCGCGGTCGCCGCAAGGAACGTATCGAGTGAGGAATGCACCGCAACGCCCAGATGCTTCCAGTAATCCAATCCGGCGCGCTTGAGTTCGCGGTCGTCGATGCGAAAGCCAAGCGGCTCGACCAAATGCAGTTGGCACCCCGTCGCCGCGCACAGCCGCGCGACGTTGCCGGTATTGGGCGGAATCTCCGGTTCGACCAGTGCGACGTGCAGCGGCACGTCGTCGCGCACGGTGCCGGTCACGCGATCTTGCGGCTGCATCGCATCAGGCACTGGCAATGGTAATGAAATCCAAACCGGCCGGTGCTACGGCGTATGCCACGCCTTTGTTGCGCATCCACACGCGTTCGAGCGCGGCACGCGGATACACCACGCGCAGATTCGGCGCCGCGGGGTCGTTGATCGCGCAATCCCCGTTTGCGGTGAAGCCGCAAAGCACGACCAGATGACCGTCGGAATGATCGAGCGGAGCTCCGGGCAGTTCGCCGTCGCTCCAACTGTACGAAATCGCCAGCGGGATGCCGGCTTCTATGAGGCGCTGCGCGTGATCGAGATTGCGCAAGTACACCACCGCGGCGCGCAGGCCGAGATTGCCGCTGAACGCGACGTTGAGCGACCAGTTGCCGGTGCCGTTGTACGCGCGGTCGAATACCGCCCGCGCCGTGGACGGCACGTCGTAGTCGATGCCGTGATAAGCGTTGAGCATCGAGAGGCTCGTCGGACTGCACCAGCCGCGTTCCCCTTCGATGACGTATTGCGAACGCGCGGGCACGTCCAAAATGCGCGCCTGGCCGATATACGGCATCGAGGCTGCGTTATGCACGGGCGCCGCAAATGCCAGCAGATTGAATTCCACGCCCGGCGCGCGCACTTCGATGCCGTCGAACGGTTGCGCCGAGCGTATTACGTCGACGTCCACTTTCACGTCGCCGTGCTCGGGACTGAACGACCGCCGGCCTTCGCCCGACCATTCCACGTGCGTGAGCCACGGCGTTGCCGCGACGTGCGCGCGCAACAGCCGAAACGCAATCGTCCCGTTCTCGCTGAACGTGTTCCAACTCAACACGCCTTCTCTTGCGGGCTCGAACAACAACGTTCCGAGACTCCCGCAATCCGTCTTGACGGCTAACATAAACCGATCGACTTCATAAAAGATCTAGACACGATTGGGTGTGCGTCTCTATTCGGCGGTGTGTGAATTTGCTCCGTAGCCACGGATGGCGTTCCTTAGGAGCAAAGAGGCCAAAGGAGCACTTTTTGCACGATGCAAAAAGGCGACTGGCCGCAGAATAGAGATGCGCACACAACCGTGCCT
>JBKPMZ010000044.1:0-1927 GCA_046732415.1 Vulcanimicrobiota bacterium | reverse complement strand
CCTTCCGGTTCAGTGCAGCAACGCAAGGCGTACATGTGTGCCGTCCAACGCGTGCGCAAGTTCCTACATTGCTTGATTGCTTTAATTGCAATATGCCTGTCACTACAGTGTAACGGGGTAAAGGCAAAGATATCTGTGCGGTTTTAGGCAAAGTTGAACCGCAGGGCTGCCGTATAGTGATCGATATGGAAACCGCAATGGCGATACTGCGCAGGAGTTTGCCGCCGTCGTAGCCGGGACTCTGCGATGATGAAGCGCACGCACGACTTAGCGGATTCCGGGAGGGCGCTTGAGCGCCTCGCAGGGAGAAACTCACGAACCTCGTTTCGCGCCTGGCCGAAGATTTCGTCAGGGTGAGACTGACGTTGGCAAGCTGAAGGCCTGTAAGCCTAGCAGATTACAGGCCTTTGCTCTTTTTTTCACCCGATATCGATCAAAATGGACTACGGCGTTTTTGTGGAGATCGTCGCGGGCTCGCGATGAGCAACGCTACGGCCCTCGTCCACGTCCAGCAAGTCGGGCCACGTCGTAATATCCGTGCGATCGGGAGCGATGCGCGTGCGCAGTGCAATGAAATGCTGAAGCGATTCGCCCGTGGGAACCTTGGTCATCCAGCGTTGGTTAAAGGCAGCAATTTCGTCCGGTGATTTCTTGCCGAGGAAGCCTTTTACGTAGCCCTCGATCTCAGCATCGCTCTTCGCGATGTTCACGAATTCACGAAAATCTGAAGCATTCATGCCAAGGAACTCGAACAGGCCTTCATCCATCGCGGAAGGGTACTCGTACTCCCCTATGGTTCCGTGCGCTAACGCTTTCGCTTTGTCGGTGGTTCGCGCGAGTTGCACAAGCCCGAGGAGTTTCTCTCGAACGCTGCGCGGCGTTGTTTGGGTGAGATTCATCTATTCCATACTTTCAGAATTGTTATTCCGATTCGTAGGAACCGCGCAGCCGTAAATAAGTTGCACAAAACGAAAAATACAGTGTATTAAAGGGTTTTGCAATGACTTGTCGGCGGCGTCCGCTCGCTCTAAAACGTCGGGCGACGTTTACCACGACGTCTCCACGCGAAATATCTTTCCGTTCAAAGGGTTAGACGACGCAGCGCAAACCGGGGTGCCCGAGTCGAACGCGCAGCTGCGTCATGCGAGTTCGGGTCCACACGCCTCGGCAAACTTTCCGGCCCATGGGAAGCGGCGTATCTTTTTGAAGCCGCAAGCACGAAACTGCTCCTCAAGCGAGGTTGCGTTCTCTGTGCTCGTCACGTAGGTCACCACGCTGCGGCCTTCATCAATTGCAATATTGTAATAGTGCGCTGCGTCGGGGGTTATCCCGATGCCCTCAAGGTAATCCACACCGGCAGCATCCGCTACATAGGAATTTAGCGCCAATGTCGTGCCCATCCCGGGCACGTTGGTCCCGTGCGATCCCGATCCGACGGGCGCGTGGTCAGATGGAATAAAATTCGTTCGTAAACGCGGGGGCATTTCGCGAGCGCGGTCTGCTCTAAACAGGGTTACGCGGCTCGTATCGACCCCGGCACATCGTGCCAATACTTCTTCAAGCTCCGCATCCTCCGCTATGGGCGTGATTGCGGCAATTACAACGTCCGGCACAATAGTCTCTCTCTAAGGTACGCCGTACGGTCAGAAAGTTGCCGGACGTGATTAGCACCTATGGTACCGCTAGTATGCTCCTAAATCGCAGAAATTGCCTTAATGCTCGGCTGGTATTGTGGAGTGCTCTATCGACATTCGTTAATATGTGGTATTTGCGAAGGTGCCGTGATCCGGCCTCGTGACGCACATCGCCCGGCGACGGTATTAGAATTTCTCGATGTCTCGGATGCGCCCGGCTACATCCATCATCTCGATGATAATCGCGCGCAAATCGTCGCTGACGTCGCGCGATTCGCTTAGGTACGCCGACT
>JBKPMZ010000043.1:0-5269 GCA_046732415.1 Vulcanimicrobiota bacterium | reverse complement strand
GGCCTTGGACGAGCAGTTCGAAGACTTCGCGTTGTCTCCACGTCAACGTCTCCAGCCCGCCGGGCGAGGCGTCCCCTTGAGCGTCAACCGCTTCGCGTAGAAAGCCGCGTGAGTAACATCTTGCTCGCTCGCGCGCGGTGTCGAGGTAGCGTTCTTCGCCGGTACAGCGGTGCAGCAGCAGCGCCGAGCGGGCTGCGCGCCATTGGAATCCGAGCCGCTCGAAAATAGTGAACGCCTGCTGTGCATGCTCTGCCGCATGCTTCGCTCTTCCGCCGCATTCCGCGACGAGGGCGGCGGCGTACCGGTACATTCCTTCGGTGCGTTCGTCGCCGGCCAACGCGAACGACGCACGCATCCGCTTGTGCAACGCGGCGAACCGCCCGAGGGCGGTCTGTGATCGTGCGTTGTCGCGCTCTGCGAATACTTCCGCCGCCACCACCAGCGTGAGCGCCTCGTCGCCCGCTGGATCGTCCGACAGGTCGTCGATGATTTCAGCGGCCTGTTCCATCTGCGCATGCATCGTGAAGTCTTCGCCGGCCACTTTCGCGATCTGCGCGTGGTCCAGATGCGACATGAGCAGCCAGTACGGCGAGGACGCGAGACGCTTGGCGAGATCGAGATTGCGGATCGCCGGTATGTAGTCGCCGTGCAGGGCGTGGAACCACCCGACGTTGCGCAGCGTGTGGAAGTGCTCGTACGCGAGATCGTCGGTCCATGCAAGCGCCTTGGACAGAGACTGCAGCAGATGGCTCGCCGCCGGAACGTGCACTTCCCGGCATGTCACGGACAACGCGTGTAGTGCGCGGGCGATCGTACCGACATCCGGCACGTCTGCGGAGCAAAGCGCCTGAATCGCATTGCGCAGCAGCACCGCCTGCTCGACGTACCTGTGCTCCTTCGCGAGTATCCACGACCGGAGAAAGTCCGCGTGCGCCTTCTCTATCGGATGCCTTGAGTAGTCGCATGAACGCAACAACCGATCCGCCGACGCATAGTCTCCGCGGGCCCATGCCACCGCAGCCCGATCGTACGCGAACTGCAGGCGGGCGGGCGGCGAAAGCTCGTTTTCGCGGATCGTGCCGAGGATCTCCGCCGCGGTCTCGTGCCGTTGCAACGCCGCGTACGAAAGGGCGAGAATCCCGACGATCTTCGGATCCGGCCCCGCGTCCGTAGGAGCCGCGATGAGCGCCGAACCGCGCGCAATCGCGTCGCCGTAATCTCGCCTTCTCAGCGCCGCGCATGCGGCAAGCGCCGCGTGGCCGTACTCCCCACGCTGATCGCAGACGCGAATGCACTCGGCGTATCGTGCCGCGGCAAATAACGAACCGGCCTCAGACGATCGTGAGGGTGCGACTCCCGCAGTTGAGTGCGTCCGTATCTCCATGCAACCCGGCCTTGAGCCGGGTTACGTGCAGCCGCGCCGCGTTTCCCCCGTTAAGGCGTGAACGGACCACCGCCGTTGTCCAGCGCGCTGAGCGCGGGGCCGCCGCCGTTGTCCGCGGGGGCGGGCGTCGAGATGGCGGCGAAGGGGCCGCCGCCGTTGTCCATTGCGTGCACGTGCGTCGTTCCGATTCCGAACGACACCAGCACGTTGAGGAGCAGGAAGAGCACGCTTGACATAGGTCATCCTTTCCTTGAGCGAAGGCGATAACCCGATCGGGTTATCCCGCCCACACTCTACGCCCAAGGACGCGCTTTGCCTACAGGCCGACGAAGCCGGCGGTGCATCCTAACCCGAAAGGCGTAACCAAATCGCGGAATGGCGCTTCGACGCGTCGTGCACTACGCTGCGCCTATGGACGAAATCACGATGTTCGAATTGGACCGGCTCGAGGCCGAGCGGAAATTGCGCACGATCCCCGGATCCTTGTTGGAGTCGTGCTGGGCACGGGATACGCAGATCGAAGCAGTGATCGACGCGATTCTCGTCACGACCTGCGGGAACGCAGGCACCTACGCGCACGCGCGCCACGTCGGCGAGTGGGCCGCGCGCATCGCCACGGAACTTCCGTTCGCGCCGAGTCCTGCGTTCATGCGACGCTGCGGCGTGTTGGCCGGCTCGGACCCCGCGATGCTCGCGAGGTTGCCCGAAGTTCGCGAATACGCGCCCATCGTACGGGCCTTTCAACGCTTGCGCATGGGTGGCAACGGCGGCAGGGAGACGCGCACCGCGGCACTCATCGTTGCAATAGCGGATGAGTTCGAATCGCTTCTAAGCGAGTGCAACGGACAACGTGGCGCTGCCGACGCGATGCGCGTCGTCGCACGATGTGCAGACGATGAAAGCCGCGAGATCGTTCAGGCGCTGCTACGTGCCGCGCGTGCGACGCACGTGACTGCCCTTACCGTGATGGCTTAGCGTGTTGACGAACGGCGACGACGCGGCATGCCCCGACTGCGGACATCCGGTCTCGTTGCGCACCGACAACGGATGCGTGCATCGAACGTCCGGTACGATCGATCGTCTACCAAGTACGTGCTTTTGTGAGCGGACAAGCTTCGAGTTACGGAATAGGCGCGACCGTCAGACGCGCGGGCGCGGGATCGGGGGCGAGAATTGCAAGGTCTACGACTTCGCGCACGATCCGAACGCCCTGCCATGAACACGGACGCACGGATTCTCCTTACGCGAATGCATCTGACCGTCCGGGAACGGCCGTCGCACGTCTTTATAAAAAAACAGCGATTCGTCTTCACAGGATCCGGCCGGACCGTTCGACGCGATCTCGCCGTCCGCGTATCGGCCGTCGCAGAAGTACTTGCAGTTGGGCGTGGCGTGACAGTCGTTGAGCGCTATGGATTCCGCCCCGAAATCCGGTGGAACCAGCGAGCGACTGACAAACACGGCCAAAACGTGCCGCGGGCCGAGCAGTCCGACCCGCACGTACTTGCGGTAACCGGAAGCGACATGTTCGCGAACGCGAATCACTTCTGCGCGCTGCTGCGCGGTGATCTGATTCCAAGGAAACTCGGCATATGACCAAATCGCCACTTGTGGCGCGGTCGAAGACTGAACGCGTGCGACGGCCGGCGATACGCGAGCCGCCGCGCTGGCGGCGCTCGAGGCCGTACCGGCAGACGCGCATGAAACCGTAGCGATCGCTGTCATCGCGCAGGCGCACAGTGGTCTCACGAAAACGTTGCGCATCATCCGTATCCTCTCTCGTGCGGCGATCCGGTTCTGCGCGCGCGGAACTGGCCCTCTTCAGGCGATGCGAGCAACGAATGCGCACCGCCAGGTTTCACATTACTTAAAAACGACGTTAAGGAGAAACGAATGAAGGGTTTTCGTTTATCGCAAGCGCTTTCGGGCGTCGTCGCGATCGCTTTTTTGGCAAGTTGCTCAAGCCACGGCGGCACTTCGTCAATTCCGTACTCCGCCACCCATGGAGCGCAGGCGCGCATTCCGATGGCGAATCCGGACGCGACAAGCAGTCCGATTCCGGTCAGGCCGCCACTCAAGGGGGACGCTCCCGGCGCGCGCCTTTCGTCATCGCATGACCCATCGAGTTTCGCGTCACTAGTCGGCAGAGCCATAGGCATGGCCGACGTCGATCGTTTCATCGATCCAAGCGTTACGGGTGCGGATCGCAAACTCGCCGAACAACTGATGTGGTCCATGCCGCCCGGAATGCGCGGCGACTTCGTCTACATCCGCAAAGACGGAAGCGTACTCTCGAATCGGCCCGCGTTCGCGCGCGGCGTGTCGCACGAGAATTACGTTTTGCCCGGCGATCTGTCGTCAGCGAACACGAGAAAGACGGACAGCCTCGTGCCGTCGCCAGGGCAAGACATCGGAACCGGCCCATATTTCCGCGAGCAATCGCAAAACGGTTTGACTGCATTGCTTGCCACCGTCACGCTCGTCTGCGACGACGAAGCGCTCGCCATCGACAAGTACGGTTTCGCAGACAATGGGTTCGCATATTCCGGCGGAACCGGCTACAATGGAAGCTCCGTAGACGCAGGGCTGCAGTACAATCCCGACGGCGGCATCCAACCATTCATCAGTTATACTGCCGGCGCGCAGTGGACCAATCAATACCAGCACTACTACTGCAATTCGCAAACGACAGGCAATTACGGCACGATAGGCATATTCTTCGGGGCAATGCCTTCTGGGAACATGATGTTCTTGGCGACGGGCTTGCCGGAGAACCCGCCGCCGCAGAACAGTGCGTGGGCTAGCGGCACGCTTCCGCCGTGGGACGACTCGGCGTGGGTCTATTTCGACACACCAGGCGATTGGTACGAGCCCGGGACCGACGCCGTCGGACAACCCACGGTTTGCTACGGATGCCGCGTGAAGCGGATAACATCAATCGGGCAAAAAGGCGGCGAAGACTTCTGGGACAACTCGTGCTTCGGCGGATGCGGCCTGTCACCGTACTATGCCGGCGTTCATTGGGGCTCCGTGAAAATGGGGCAGATCATCAATCCATGTCCGGTCCAGCCGGGCGCTTCATCGACGACGTGTACGATCCAAGGATATGACGACGGACGATGGTTCGGAAGTCTCGTGGATTTCGCGGGCAACAACAGTACCGCGTTACAGTACACCGACGAGGAAACGACCTACGCGAGCGAGGGGATTAACCTCGATCCGCCAACCGGGACGCCGACACCGGTGCCGACCCCGACTGCCACGCCAGAACGCACGCCGCCTCCGTGCTTGCGCCAACCGTGCCCACAATGATAGGTGGAGCGCTTCCAACATAATGCGGCGCGTAAATCGCGGGCCGCGGCTGCGGCCCGCGATTTGGTCATCGTCAGCCACGCGGCATGAGGGCGGCCCACTAAGCACCGTTTCGAACGGGGCAGAGGTCGATCACCTTATAAACGCGCTTCAGGCGCTAGAAGGGCTTCGCCATCGACGCACTGACCAGGCCGGAAACTCATGCGGCGCATGACCACACTGTAATGGCTTCCTCTTGAACGCGCCGCGGATGTTCAGCGAACGAAAAAGGGATTTCTTAGCTTAGGCCCCACACTCGACGAGGTAAGAATTCCTAGTTTAAGGTCAATTCTTGTGATCCCGCCCCAAATTCCCAAATTCAAAAGCGCGCCCTTGAGCGCGCTTTTTCGTGTCATGCTGAGGAATCGAAGCGTGGCCGAGGCATCGAGGCCCTTCGACGCGAGTGCCTCCCATTGTGCGAAGCGCCGAAGACATGTTACGGTGCGTCACGCGCGGTGAGGCACATCGGTTTTTTCGCTGCCTAAAGCAGTGTGTTTAGTCCGGGAACCACAGCTTAAAGTATCCGTTGGCAGG
>JBKPMZ010000042.1:0-14594 GCA_046732415.1 Vulcanimicrobiota bacterium | reverse complement strand
GGCTACTACCAGCACGGCAAATGCTGGATCGAAACTCAGGATAAAATCTTCCCGTACTAAACACACGCTCCCAAGAAAAAACGGCCCGCCGGTATGCGGGCCGTTTTTCTTTTGACTATTCGCCGCCCAGGCGTTCGCGCTTGAATTCTTCGAGTTTACGAATGAGCTCTTCGTCGATTCCGGCAGGCGCCATTCCGGCCTCTTCTTCCGCAACAGCCTCTTCGGCAATCGTTTCTTCCTCGATTTCTACCGGTGCCGTTTGCGCTTCCGCGCGTTCGGCCAGATAGCGATCGCGCGCCTCGGCCGCCTCGGTTTCGCTTGCGATATCCAAACGCCACCCGGTCAAGCGCGCGGCAAGACGCACGTTCTGCCCTTCGCGTCCGATTGCCAGCGAGAGCTGATAATCGGGAACGACGACCAGCGCGACGCCGTCATCTTCAAACAGTTCGACGTTGAGCACCTTGGCCGGCTGCAGCGCGTTCATGATGAACGCGACCGGATCGGCTTCCCAGCGAATCACGTCGATCTTCTCGCCGCGCAGTTCGTCGGAAACGTTCGCGATGCGGCTGGACTTCGGTCCAAGACACGCGCCGATCGGATCGATTTCGGCGCGATGACTGCGCACGGCCACCTTGGTGCGGCTGCCCGGTTCGCGTGCAATGGCCATAATTTCGACGATCCCGTCCTGAATCTCGGGCACTTCGAACTCGAGCAGACGCTGCACGAGCCCTTCGGCCGCGCGCGAAAGAATCACGCTCGGACCTTTCGGCGATTTGCGAACGTCCAGCACGTACGCGCGAATGAAATCGTTGATGCGGAAATTCTCGCGCGGGACTTGCTCGGAAAGCGGCAGCATCGCTTCGTCCTTGCCTTCGAGCAGCACGTACATGTTGCGCTGTTCGAACCGCTGTACCGTGCCCTTGACGATGTCGTTCAGTTTGGCGGCGTATTTGTTGTACACCGTATCGCGTTCGGCTTCGCGAATACGCTGCACGATGACTTGCTTTGCCGTTTGCGCGGCGATGCGCCCGAAGTCTTTCGGCGTAACTTCTTCGTCGAAGTAATCGCCCACCTGATACTGCGATCCGGCCTCTTTCGGCGTCACCTCGAGTTTCGGATCGGTCACTTCGTCGACGACCGTGCGGCGATGAAACACCTTGTATTCACCGCTCTGACGATCGACGGTCACGATCGCGTTCGCTTCGCTGCCGAAGTGCCGCTTGTACGCGGTCAGCAGCGCCGCTTCGAGTGCTTCGATGAGCATCTCGAATGGAATGTTGCGTTCCTTCGAGATGAAGTGCAGGACGTCGATAAGCCGTTCTTCGGTCGCTTCAGGCATTGCTATTCTTCCGTTCTTGTTTGTCGCGTTTGAGGTCGGAGCGAATGTCGTACTCGAGGTTCGCGCGTTCTATGGTAGCCAGCGGCAGCGGCAGTTCGCCTTTGCTCGTTTCGAGAATCACGTTCGTTCCACGAACGCCGCGAAGCACGCCGCGATGCGTCTTGCCGCCTTGCACGAGCAGGGAGGTGACGATCTTCGCGTCGCGTCCGGCGAAGCGTTCGTAATCGCCCGGCTTGGTCAGCGGGCGGTTCAGCCCCGCCGATTCCACCTCGAGCGTATACGGTTCGTCGTAACTTTCCAGCCGCGCGTTGATGGCGCCGGCAACGCGTTCGCACGTAGCGACGTCGACGCCGCCTTCACGATCGATCGTTACGGACAACGCGACGCTGCGCTTTCCGCCGCGGGCGCTGTGCTGCACGACTTCCACGCCGGAGAAACGCGCATCGTGCACGATATCGTCTATCGCGCTTTCAAATGCTTGATTCAAAGGCGCTACGGCCTGGCCTTCGCGCCCCCCACTGCGTGGGGCCCCCACGGTCTCGTGGCGCCTAAATGAACTGCTCATTCAAATCGCTCCCCGTGGGCGCCGGTATTGTGTGCACAGTACCCCTATCAACAACGAAGCGCGGGACCTGCCCACGCTTTACGACTACCGTCCCTTAGGATACCCGAACACACGACGGGCCGCAACCCCAAGTGGGTGCGGCCCCTCGCGCTGTTCTAATCCGGTTTTCGAGCGCGCACAGACCGGTTTACGTCCGGCAGCCGCTGAGCGCTTGTCTAGCGCTCCTTAGGTGGTGCGCTCGTGCGGGCTATGGTAGCCCGGTGGATCTTGCGGTTCCAACCGCCCTCCTTATGTCAAACGCTCTTATGGTCTCTCGTGAGACACGACTATTGTACGCCCCCGCACGCGGGCGGTTCAAGAAGCTGGCGCCGGACTTGCGGGGACGCTAGTGGGCATCGCCCGGGGTGTGAAGGGGTGCAGCGGTCCGCTGCAGATGAACGATTCGTTCGGCTCGACGATCCACTTTTTGCTGCCGGCGATGGGCGCGCGCAGCACCCAGCCGGTGCACCATTTGATGAAGCCGATGTGCTTGACCGACGTCACGTACATCTTCACGTAGCGCTCTTCCGGCGCGGTACCAAACCACGATTGCTTCCAACGCTGCCCGCCCTCGTTCTCCACGAATAGAAACTTGGTGGCCGCGATGACGTCGGGCGGGGGCGTGGGCTCGGGTTCCGGCGTCGGCATCAGGTTGCCGATGCCGGAGTACCGCCGCGGCGGCGCGGGACTGACCGATGGCGCCGCCGTCGGAATGAGGTTTTGCAGGCGCTCGTTCAGGGACGGATGCTTCTTCCCGGGCACGCGAACCGGCGCCGGGCGCGGCGTCGCGGGCAGCTGAACCGGCCGGGCGGACGTGGTGCTCTTCGCAGGTGACTCTCCGCGGGGCCCCGCCGACGCGACCGCTTTGGGTCCCGGCGTGGGAGCGGCGCCGTGCTGGCGCGGAGCAGCGGCGATTTTCACCTGCGAGGGAACGCCGGCGGTGGCGATTGGAACGGGCGTGGCCATTTCGGCAACGGTCGCCGGTTTGACCGCGATGACGGACGGCTCGGGCACGGGCGTGGCCGGTGCGCGCGTGGGGACTTGCGTCGGCTTTGGCTGCGGCGTTTGCGGGGTGCGGGTCGGCGCGGCGGTCGGTTTCGGCACCGGGGCCGCGGTCGGCGGAATCTTCATCGTGACCGCCACGGACGTGGCGGGTACCGCGGTCGGAACTTGCTCGGGGAGCGGCGCGGGCGAGACGGCGATGACCGCCTGCGTGGGGATGGGATTCGGCGCGCTGCTGCTCTGCGGGGCGGGTGTCGGATTCGGCGGCGCAGTCGGTGCAAATTTCGAGAGTTCGTGAACGACGCGCGGATGCGGCGGTGCCGAACGCGGACGCGCGGCGACCACTCGCGGCGTCGGAACAACGGTGGCATGCGGAACGGGCTGCGTGACTTTCACGGCGGGCGCGGGCGCGCTTGATGCGACCGGTTGCGAGCTCACCGTCATGATCACGCCGCCTTCGAACGATTCGGGCGATTGCTGCGATGACGACGTCGCAACGGAGAACAAAAACATGGCAATCAGGGCATGCACGAGCGCCGAGGCCAAAAAACTGCCTGCGGTGCGTTCGGGGCGATGCCGATCCAGTGGGTCGCGTCTCAAACGCAGGAGCCTTCGGGGATTCTCGCGCACGAGCCTGGAGCCGATGGAAAAAATTCAAAAACGCACGAAGATCGTCGCGACGCTCGGACCTGCGTCGCGCGATCCCGAGATCATTCGTTCACTCGTCCTTTCCGGCGCGAACGTGTTTCGCTTGAATTTCTCGCACGGATCGCCCAAAGAACACGGTCAGACGATCGCCGCGATCCGCAAGATCGCAAGCGATCTGGATCAACACATCGCCGTTCTGCAAGACTTGCCTGGTCCGAAAGTCAGAACGGGCAAGCTCGCCGACGGACAGGCGTCGGTGCAACTCGAGCGCGGCAAACCGTTCACGCTGACGACCGAAGAGATTGCCGGTACGGCCGAGCGCGTTTCCGTTTCGTATCGCGATTTGCCCGCAGACGTCGCCGTAGGCACGCGCCTCTATCTGCAAGACGGCGCGATTACACTGCGCATTCTGGATAAATCGGCGAAAGAAATTCAAACCACGGTGGAAGTGGGCGGCGATCTCCGTTCGCAGCAAGGCATCAATTATCCCGATGGTACGCTGAATATCGCCGCGGTATCCGATCGCGATCTCGAGTTCTTGGCTTTCGGCCTGGAGAACGACGTGGATTACGTCGCCGTGTCGTTCGTGCGCAGCGCCGAAGACATCCACCGCGTCAAACAATTTATTCGCGAGCGCGGAAAAACCACGCACGTGCTGGCGAAGATCGAGAAGCACGAGGCGCTAGACGACATCGAGAACATCGTCGCCGCCGCGGACGGCATCATGGTCGCGCGCGGCGATCTGGGAATCGAAGTGCCGCTCGAGCAGGTGCCGATGATCCAAAAGGACCTCATCGCACGCTGCAACCGCGCGAGCAAGCCCGTCGTCACGGCAACGCAGATGCTCGAGTCGATGACGTTCAATTCGCGCCCGACGCGCGCCGAGACGACCGACGTTGCCAATGCGATTCTCGACGGTACCGACGCGGTAATGCTCTCCGGAGAAACCGCGCGCGGCAACTATCCGATCGAAGCGGTGCGCGTGATGGCCGAAATCGCTCGCGAAGTCGAGAAGCAATATCCGCACGAAGTGCTGCAGCTGCGGCGCTTGGAAGGCGCGACGCGCAACATCGCCACGTCGATCGCCGAAGCAGCGACGCGTTCGAGTGCCGAACTGCATCTACCGTACATCGTCACCGGCACGACGACCGGCAACGCCGCGCATCATATTTCGGCGTTCCGGCCGATGGCGCAAATCATCGCGCTCACGCCGATGCCTGAAGTGGCACGGCGCCTCGCGCTGCTTTGGGGCATCGAGTCGATTCTCATCGAACGGTACGCGTCGATCGACGTGTTGCTGCACATCATGGAACAGCGCATGTTATCCGAGGGGCTGGTCGAGCGCGGCGATTGCGTCGCGTTCACCACGGGCATGCCGGTGGGCGGCGGCGGCACGAACCTGCTGAAGATTCACGAGATCGCGTAGTTCGAAGCTGTAGCGCGTAAGCGCGTTACACGGCGAGGCGGCGCTCGCGTGTCTGTTCCAAAAGCGTTCGCGCGTGCTGCAGCGCCGCTTCGTGCGCCTCGCCCGAAAGCATGCGCGCAAGTTCCGTAATGCGCTCGTCGTTCGATTCTATTTCGCGCAACCCAATCGCAGTCGCCGTCTTCGTCTCGCTCTTTTCGAGGACGTAGTGCGCATCCGCCCACGAGGCGATCTGCGCGAGGTGCGTCACGCACACGACCTGCGCGTCGCGCGCGAGCCGCCCCAATCGTGCACCGACTGCAGTGGCGGTTGCACCGCCGATGCCGGCGTCGATTTCATCGAATACGAGCGCCGTTTGCCCGCGCGCGGCGGCAAGCACGACGATGAGCGCCAGCAGCACGCGCGAAAGCTCGCCGCCCGACGCCACGCGCGCCAGCGGCCGCTGCGCCTCGCCTTTGTTCGCCGCAAAAACGAATTCGACGTGTTCGCTTCCGTCGGCGCCGATCTCGCCGAGCGCTTCGAAGTGCACCGCAAAGCGCCCGGAAGGCAACGCCAGGTCCTTGAGTTCGCGCTCGATGGCCGAGCTCAAACGGTCCGCCGCCCCGTGCCGCAAGCGCGAAAGGTGCTCGGCGGCCTCTTCCAGTTCCACCGTTGCCGCCTGCACGTCGCGCTCCAGTTGCGCTTTGCGCTCGTCCTTGTTCGCGAACAGATCGACGGTCGCGCGAAACTCGCTTGCGGCTTGCAGCACCGCTTCCAGCGTGCCGCCGTACTTGCGTTTGAGCGTATCGAGCGTATCCAGGCGCGCGTTGATGCTTTCCAGTTCCTGCGGATCGAACTCCATGGCATCCAACTCACGCGCGATGCGAACCGCAAGGTCGCTCGCCTCACTCTGCAGCGCTGATGCACCTTGCGCCATGTCCGCAAAATCCGTGCCGATGTCCGCGATATGCGAAAGCGCCGTAGACGCGGCGCCGAGCGCATCGGCAGCCGACGACTCGTCTCCCGCGAGCGCGTCATGCGCGGTGCGCAGCGCGGCTGCAACGTTTTCCACGTTATCGAGCACGCGCCGCCGCTGCGTCAACCGGTCGTCTTCACCCGCCTGCGCAGCGGCCGACTCGATCTCGGCGAGTGCGTATGTTGCGAACGCGTACTGTTCCTGAGCGCGCCGCTCGTCGCGGTCAAGCGATGCAAGCGTTTTCAGCAATTCCGCGCGCCGCGCGTGCAGCGTGCCCACCCGTTCGCGCGCGCGCAGCACGCTATCGCCCGCAAAACGATCGAGTAGTTCGACGTGGTATGCCGGCGAAAGCAGACGCTGCGCTTCGTGCTGGCCGACGATGTCGATAAGATGCGTCGCCAACTCGCGCACGTAACTCGCGGTCGATGGGCGGCCATTCACGCGAATCGCCGATTTTCCGTTCGCATTCATCTCGCGCGATATCGTCGCCATCTCGTCAGGTTCGATTTCGAAGCCGTCCTGCGCAAGGCGCTCGTGCAGCGCATCGTCCGCGTCGAACTCCAGGCTCACGATCGAACGAGTGCGGCCGCGGCGCACGCTCTCGGCACTTGCGCGTTCACCGAGCACGAACGCAATCGCGCCAAGCACCATCGTTTTTCCGGAACCCGTTTCACCGGTGAAGATCGTCGCGCCCTCCGCAAAGCGCACTTCCGCTTTGGGAATGAGCCCGTAGTCTGCTATCGTAAGCCGCCGCAGCATCGTGTTACGCCTTTAGCGGCGCCGGCGCTCCTTGATGGAAACGCCCCACCGCAGTTTTTCCTCGAGCCGTTCGAAAAAGCGCAGCCGCTTGATGCGTGCAAACCGCACGGTGCGCGGATGACGTTCTATCACGACGGATGAGCCCGGCGCAAGATCGCTCACCACGTCACCGTCGCATTCCAAATTCGCGTGCACGAGCTCCGAATCGCAACTGACGATGACCCGCGAAGCGGCCGGAACGATGAGGGGGCGAGAAAATAACGTGTGCGGCAACAACGGAACGATCCCGAACGCATCGACCTGCGGGGAGATGATCGAACCGCCCGCCGAAAGGAAATACGCAGTCGATCCCGTCGGCGTAGCCACACAGATGCCGTCGGCCGGAATGTGCGCCGCTTGTTCGTCGTTCAAACACAAGCCAAACGGAACGATGCGCGAAACGCCGCCCTTGCGTACGACGACGTCATTGAGCGCGAAGAATTCCCGTCCGTCGTACTGAGCCCGCAGCGCGATCCGTTCTTCGATGACGAGGCCGCGTTCGAGCAAGTCCGGCAATTCGTCGATCGTCTCGTCGTCTTCATCGAATTCCGTGAGAAATCCGAGGCGCCCGGTATTTATGCCGATGATCGGTACGCCTTTGTCGACTGCCAGGCGCGCGGCGCGCAGCAGCGTTCCGTCGCCGCCAATCGTCACCAGCAGCGCCGCATCGTCCAGCGTTCCGCCTTTTGGCAGCGGCGTAATCTCGTATCCTGCCTCACGAAAGCCGGTGCCCACGCGCTGCGCCAGCGCTCGTGCATTCTCGCGATCCGCGTCGACATACAGCGCGACGACACGCTTTTTCACGCTTACGGTCACGCTGGAGAACCTTCGGCAACGAGCGCGTCAATCTTCGCGTCGCTCACAACCTCGCCGCCGCGCCGCAAGCGCATCAAAAACTCACGGTTTCCGGCCGGGCCGAGGAGCGGAGAGGCGGTCAGGTCCACAGCCTTCAGCCCTAGGTCGAGGGCGCCGTCGCGCACCTCACGCAGCACGGCGCGGTGAACCTGCGGATCGCGCACGACCCCGCCGCTGCCCAGGCGCTCACGCCCCGCTTCGAACTGCGGCTTGACGAGCGCGACGATGTCGCCGTCGTTCGCCAGATACGACACCGCGCGCGCGAGAATGGTGCGCAGCGAAATAAATGACGCGTCCACGACGATCAGCATGAACGGCTGCGCAAACGCGTCGTCGGGCAAGTGCCTAAAATTCGTCCGCTCCATCACCGTTACGCGCGGATCGTTGCGCAACCGCCAATCGAGTTGGCCGTAGCCGACGTCGACGGCGTCGACGTGCGCCGCACCGCGCTGCAGCAAGCAATCCGTGAAACCGCCCGTCGATGCGCCAACGTCGAGCGCGCGCACGCCGCGTACGTCGATGCCGAATACGTCGATCGCGTGTTCGAGTTTCTCACCGCCGCGGCTGACGAAGCGGCGCGGTCGCTCGATCTCGATCTGCGCGTCATCGGCGACGCTCGCACCGGCTTTGGTAGCAGGCGAACCGTTTACACGCACGCGCCCTTCCATGATCAGACTGCGCGCCTGCGAGCGCGTGATACTTTCGCGCGCGGCGACGAGCGTATCCAAACGAGAAGAGCGCATATCGTTTACCAATATGCGCTCTTGGGACTCGCTTGCCCCTGCGGTTTACGTGCTCTCGTAGCGGTTGTAGCGGATCATGCGTCCGGTGCTTCCGGATGCGCTGCCCGCCAGCGCCGTTCCAAGGCTCACGCCGAAGGTGATGAACAGGAAAATCGGGATCCACGTCGCCATTGCCAGGTTGCCGCCGATACCGGCGGTCTGCACGCCGCGGCCGATTGCCGACACCGTACCGCCTACGCTATTCGATGGCATCGTGGCCGGCGCGCTGACGGTCGCCATCTGCATGCCCAGGCCCATGCGTATGTTATTGAGCGTTCCGACATACGACGGCCCCGCCGCGGATGCGAGCAGATACGTCATGACGATCATCGACAGTCCCCACACGGCCCAACCGTGCAGCGAATTCCAACCGGAATCCGGACGCCGCGCCAGCATTCCCGCAACCCAGCCGCCGCAATAGAACGCGCCGATCGTCTGCAAGAAAAACCACACGGCTATGCCGATCCCGAAACTCATGCCTGACGGCGAGCCGCCGCCCGGATGCACGAAGCTCGAAAAAATGCCGATCATCAGCAGCGTGAACAGTGTTTCAACGGCGAGCGTCACGAAAAAGCCTGCCCAAATCGCTCCCCACGACGTTCCGCCGCGAAGCGCACGGCCGCCGCCTACATATTCCTCGACTTGGGTTTCTCTGGTTACACCGGTAGTCACAACTCTTGAACCTCCGGTAATTACTTGCCCGCGACCCTACCGCCATTAACGGATTCTTCATGCTATCGCGCTAGAACATCAAAGCTATGGCACGCCTGGAGCGCGTGGTTTACCGCTCGGATGCGGCATCGATCACGGATATCGTCGCATACGGCCAGGAAGAGATCCGGTTCGATTCACCGTGCGTCGTATTCATACGGTCCGGGTACTTCGCCATGCGTTCCAAGCAAACGGTCGCAATCATCGATCCGAACTACCTCGTGTTCGGCGGCCCTTCCGAGTGCCTGTTTGCCGATGACTGCAAGCATCTCAGCGCCTGCACGATCGTGCGATACAGCGATGCCGTCAGCGCTTCGGCCTCACCGGGCTGCGCAATCGCATCGTCTCATGCATTTCTCTTGCAGGCGCAGCTCTTGCAAAATGCGCGCCTGCAACGGCACAGTCCCGAGGCGCAGATCTTCGGGCTGGTCTGTGAAACGCGGAGCGATGCGGCGATCGTGTCATGCGCGCATTCCCGGCTTGTTACCGAGATTCGCCGCCTTCTGAACGAATCGCAGTCGCGACGAGTCCCACTCGAAGCAATAGCGGGCGAGTTCTATGCCTCACCCTTCACCGTTTCGCGCGTCTTTCATCGCGAGACCGGAATACGGCTGCGAGACTACTCATCACGCTTGCGGCTGCGCAAGGCGTTGAATCTGCTCATCCAGAGCCGCAAGAACCTTACCAGCATTGCGACCGATCTCGGTTTCTACGATGAGTCGCATTTCAGCAAAGCGTTTCGCGCCGAGTTCGGCGTCTGCCCTCACAGCGTTCGCAAGTACTGAACGAGATCCGACTTCTGCTGCGGCGTCAAACCAAGACTGAAGAACGCGTTGTAGTGGTTCACCACGTCAGAAAGCGTTGCCGCCGATCCGTCGTGGAAATACGGCGGATGCAGGGCAAGAGCGCGCAGCGGCGTCGTCCGATACATCTTCGTGGCGCTGCGAAGGGCGTACGTGGGATCCGTCCCGATGACGTTCGGGGAATGCAGATGCACGGCGACGTCGGTGAACGTCGGCGGCGTATGACAGCTCGAACACCGCGCCATCCCCATGAACAAGGCTTGCCCGCGCGCGACAGCTGCCTGGTCATTTACGGGGGGCGGTGAGGGTTTGGTAAGGCTTTCTTCGTACGCGTGCAGTGCCGGAAGCTTCGGCGTTACCAAATCGACCCGCGAGGTGAACGTGTACGCCGGGCCGAGACGCGGATCGGAGAAGTTTCCCAGAGCGTGCATTTGCGTCACGGCGACGTAATCGTTCCAGTACGGAATGGGTCCGTCACCGCTGTAGGTCTCGAGAGGAACATCCGCGAGACCGTATGCCGGTGGAATCAGGACCGGACCGTTGATGTGGTCGATGTTGAAGCGCGGATCGTATTTTCCTGGCCCCCATGAGTTGTATACAGCCTTTTGCGCGGGCGGGATAGCCGGAGATAACGCGATGATTGCGCCCGGATTGAGATCGCGATTCGGCCAGCCGTCCAGGCGCGATCCGATTCCCGGAGCTACGCTATTATTTACGGTGGAGTGGCAGAGCGCGCACGATATTCCGACGGAACGCAAGTTCCCATGATCGTCGACGTTACCGATGACGCCGACAACGGCGCCGAGTTTTATCAATGCCACGGTCGTCGCAGGACTGTTGAGATCGACTTGTCCCGCACGCAGTGCAGCAAGTAGACGCGAAGGCAGTGCGCCGGCGTCGACTTTGAGTCCGACCGAAAGCGCAACCGTCGGAGATACTTCGTTCTGAATGACGTCATTCAGATGCGCGGTATCAGTCCAAAACCGCTCGTCACCGAACGTGTCGAATCGGAAAACGCGCTTGCCGGCTTGGACCTGTGCCGTGTCGTTCGGTTTGTTAACCGGCGGTACGCCGCTTTGCGTTTCGCGCAACGGAGGATGCGTAGACGATGACATACATGCGGCCAAAGCAAGAAGAGCCATGCCGAAGGCTGCAGCGGTTTTCATGACGTTGCCATCATAAACCCGTGCGGTTCGCTGCACCTGTAAAGAGTTGCGCGTTTTTTAGAACCAGTAAAGTATTGCGCGCCTTCAGAGTTTCTTTAGACTCGCGCAGTACAGAGGTGAGCATCCTTCTCCCTCGGAGAACACTGATGAAAAATACGGTTGCGCTGCTGACGTGCGGCGCCATTCTTGCCCTTGTTTCGACGGCTTGCTCAGGATCACGATCGTCGAGCGCAGCGCCACCCATGAACATGGGCGCGCAACCCATGGCGGCAAGTCCGGTACAGCATCCTCCTGGTCCCGCGGAAACCGGGTTTACGCCAGGCTGGTTGAACGGCAAAACGGTACAATTTTTCTATCACACCAACAACTTCTTCTGCCGCACGCCCGTCGAAGACGGTCTGCCTGTCGGTTCGACAAGTGGTTGTGAGGTTGGATCCGACGGTACGGTAGATCCCCGTCCCGGCAATATTCCGATTCTTTTCGTCATGACACCCATTGGCTTCCGGCCGGACGTCTCTACCCTGCACTGCCCGATCGTCGGAAACTGCATCAATCATCCGCATACAGTCGACCTGTCGCGTCTCTTCGGACCT
The DNA here is from genome assembly GCA_046732415.1 of Vulcanimicrobiota bacterium. Lineage (GTDB taxonomy): Bacteria > Vulcanimicrobiota > Vulcanimicrobiia > Vulcanimicrobiales > Vulcanimicrobiaceae > DATGJX01. The sequence continues at coordinate 2,915 of JBKPMZ010000042.1, read as the reverse complement.
GGCGCCGCGAATGCGCCTTTACCTGCGCACAGCCACATCATCGATCAGTCGAACGGCAACTGGTGGGAGCTGCGCGTGATCGCCGTCAAAGATCTTGCGACGTGGAACGCGATCGTCGCCGGCAAGAGTTTGGCGACAGTGCGGGCATTACAAGCATCCGATCCGACCCAAACGCACATCGGTGCCGATACACTCACCAATACGTACCTGTTCTTTGACGTAAGACCGGGCCGGTGACACAGCAGCGCTGGTTGAGCGGCGTCTTTGCTGCAAGCGGCGCGCTGGTGATCGCCGGCGCGCTGCTTCCCTGGCTCACCCTTTACGCCGGACTCTACAATTACAACGGCATCGTCGGGCTCTACGGTTGGCTGTTTTTAGCGGCCGGCGCAGCAGCGGCTGCAGGCGGCATCCTCGCGGTGCGCGCGCAATGGCGCTGGCTTCGCTGGGCCGGCATCGCGTTGGGTCTTGCGTTGCTGGTGTTTTCCGCGTGGTTGTACGCGGGGCTCACTGAAATCGTGCACCGGCCGGATTACGCGATGATCGTCGCGCGTCCCGGGCCCGGATTGTATGTGGTGCTGGGCGCAAGCGCGCTGATGGTGATCAGCAGCGCGGCACTGCTGAACCTGGAGCGCTAGAACGGGATCTCCTGATCCGCGGAAGCGGTTCCGCCACTCTGCTCCATGGCGCGGTCGATTTGCTCCTGCGCGCCCTTGAGCAGCGTTTCACATTCAGCCGAAAGCGCCTTGCCTTCTTTGAAGAGCGCGACTGCGCGGTCGAGTTCCACGTTGCCGTTCTCGAGTTCTTTGACGATCGCTTCGAGCCGCGCAATCTTCTGCTCGAAGGCACCCGGTGTCTGATCAGCCATCGCCGCGTATTTCGGGGGTCGAGCGTCCGAATCCGCCGAAGCCAACGCCCTTATGAGCACAAAAGTAACGGGAATTGACGCCACCTACTACACGGTACAGGATCTGAACGGGTGCAGCGATTTCTACTCCAAAGTGCTGGGAGTGCAGCCCACCGCCGCCGTCCCGGATTTCTTCACGGAGTGGACGTTTGACGATGGTTCGTCGTTCGGCTTGTACCGATCGGAGCAGAAGCCGTCCGCACGCAGCGGAAGCGCCATGTTCCGCGTCGCCGACGTGGCCCAGGCAGCCTCGCATCTAAAAGAGCTGGGCGCGCTGGCTATGCACGGCGACGAGGAGTTCAGCGACTTCCCGACCTGTTACATGGCGTTCGGCCACGATCCCGAAGGCAATCAGTTCATTATTCACAAGCGCAAAGAGTAACGGCGCCTACGCGTCGAGATCGTTGCGCTCGACACGCGCGAGTAGTTTGCCCCGCTGCACTTGCGCCTCGATGAGCGCGCCGTGTGGTACGTCGGCGGCATTGCGCACCGCTTTACCGTCGACGGTCACAATCGCGTAGCCGCGCGCGAGCAGCGTGTGCGGGTCCAGGCCCTGCAAACGCGTGTGTAAATGCGCGAGCCGCTCGCCATACCCGCGCAGGGCGGTTCCATGCAAGCGGTCGAGGCGCTCGCAGAGTCGTCGTGTGCCGTCACGCCGCGAGGCAGTGCCGTACCGCGCAATCGATTCGAGCCGCGAACGCAGCGCGGAGATACGCTGCGCGCGCTGCAGCAGTTGCCGCTGCGGCGTCTGCGCCACGAGGCGCTTCTCCAACGTGTGCAAAGTACGTTCGCGCTCCCGTACGCCGTCGCGCGCAGCACCGGTCAGGCGCGTCGACACGTAGTCAAACGCTTGCGCGCGGGAAGCGAGAATCGCCCGCGCGGCATGCTCGATGCCTGCCGTCGCGCGTTGAACGCGCTGCACATACCGATCGGCGATCTCGCCGAAATACTGGGCGGCATTCGATGGCGTTTCACACGCATGATCCGCGACGTAATCGCTCAAGTGCACGTCGCCGGTATGCCCAACCGCCGAAAGTACGGGATGCTTCGCTCGCACGATCGCGCGCACGACCGGCTCCAGGTTGAACGCAAAGAGGTCTTCGTACGATCCGCCGCCGCGCGTGAGGACGATGACGTCGACGTCCAGTTTCGATGCTTTGTCGATCGCCTCGGCAATATCGATTTGCGCGCCGTCGCCTTGCACGCGCGTCTCAACGAAGCGCACGTCGATAAACGGCGCACGCCGCGCGATGGTGGCCAGAAAATCTTCCGCGCCTTTGCCCCGCGCGGACACCACGGCGATGCGCAGCGGAAACGCGGGCATCGCGCGCTTGCGCGCCGCCTCGAACAGGCCTTCCTTGCGAAATTGCTCTTTGAGCGCTTCGAACTGCGCGTAGAGCGCGCCGATTCCGGTCAGTTCGACGTTCTTCACGAACAACTGGTATTGACTGCGCTGCGCGAACGTGCCGTAGTCGCCGCCGCAGATGATCTCGTCGCCGTCCTTAAAAGGCGGCAGTTTCTGCGCGTCGCTCGCCCACACGACGCACTTGAGCACGTCGGTGTTTTCTTTCAAGTCGAAATAGAGACGGCCGTTCTTGTTGCTCAGTCCCGAGACTTCACCGCGCACGCGAATGCCCGCGAGCGTTCTGTTCTGCGAAACGATGCGCCGAATGTAATCGACGACGCGGCTGACCCCTTGCACCGGTTCGATCGCCGGCTGCGGCGCAGGTCTTTGCGAGAAAAGCGAATCTTGGAACATCGTTACCGCCGGCGGCGCGGCGTCGAACTGGCTTGCGGTGAGGGCGAGTCTAGCGGAACGTAATTCTGGCCGTCGCCCACGCTGTCGGGCGGCGGCGTCGTCGTCACGGGCGGCGCCGTCGGTTCGGGCGAATACGTCGGCGCAGGCGGCATGCTTGCGGAATTGTTGCTCGCGCCAACGGGCTGTCCGAACGCGCCGACCTGTTTGGGTGTTTGCGGACGGCCGCACGGCGTCGCGGGCTGAGTACCGGCC